>NZ_BAAARV010000156.1:0-1326 GCF_039532525.1 Dactylosporangium salmoneum | reverse complement strand
TGTTGGTGGCGGGTCCGGGCTGTGACTTGTCCGAAGTGGCGGCTGTCGGGATTGGGCCGTCCGCGCTGGATTGCAGAGTCGCTCCCGATTGTCCTCCCGGGCCCGTCCTGCCGCTGCGGGCGCGTTCGTCTGCTGGGCGTTTGGTGTCGCGGAGCATCTGTTTGTAGACGATGTCGGACAGGTGTCGTTTGAGCGCGCGGAGGGCTTCCATGGTGGTCTTGCCCTCGGCCTGGCGGCGTCGGTAGTAGGCGCGGCCGGGGGTGTCGTGGCGGAGTTGGACGATGGCCATGATGTGCAGGACGCGGTTGATGCGCCGGTTGCCCAGGCGGGACAGTCGGTGGCGGTGCTGGTCGCCGGAGGATGCCTCGAGCGGGGCGGTGCCGTTCCAGGACGCGAAGTGCGCGGCGGTGCGGAAGCGTCGGATGTCGGTGATGTCGCCCAGCAGCCGGGCCGCGCCGGACGGGCCGATGCCGTTGAGGTCGGTCAGTGAGCTACCGGCAGTGGCAAGCCGGTGCCGCAGCCGGGCGTCCGCTTCCTTGATTTTGGCGTCGATGGTGGTCAGCTCGTCGATGAGCTCGCGGGCCAGGTCGTGGCGGGTCTGGGCGACGATGCCCGCCGGTGGCGGCGCGGTGCGCAGCAGGTAGCTGGCCTGGCCGCGGGTGAGGAACTTCTTGGCCCCGCCGGGGACCAGCTCGAGCAGCAGGTGGTGGATGCGGCTGACGACCTCAGTGCGGGCCCGGCCGAGTTCGTCACGCCGGTCGACGAGCAGCCGCAGCACGACGGTGTGGTCATCGGCGGCCACCGTGCGCAGGCCCGGGGTGCGCAGGCCGGCCACGGCCACGCTGTGCGCGTCAACCAGGTCGGTCTTGCGGCCCTGACCGGTGTCGAACACCCGGACCCGGGCGGACAGTTTCGCGGGCACGTCGATGACCGTTTCACCGTCGGCAACCAGCCGCTGGGCGATGTGCCGGCCGATCCCGGCGCAGCCCTCCACCGCCCACACCCGCTCGGGGAACGTGCGGCCGGTCGTGAGCATTCGCTGGTATCCGTCGGCCTCGGTGCCGTACCGGCCACGGGCCAGGACCTGTTCCCGCTCGTCGATGACCTCGATCGTGGCCGACCGCTTGTGCGGATCCATGCCGATCACCACACGGCTCATGGCGTTGTCTCCTCGTGTCGTACACAGTGGACGATCGCCGTGGAGGGCAACGCTACTTTGAGCTGGACACACCCCTCTTGAGCCACTCCCGGCAGCGGTGGCCGGCGGGCGCACGCCAAATGAGAGTCACACCCTGATGCCGTGGACAGCCGATGATGAGAGCGATC
>NZ_BAAARV010000155.1:0-729 GCF_039532525.1 Dactylosporangium salmoneum | reverse complement strand
GGGGTGGAGGCGGCACTGGTGGCCGGGCCGAAGGCCAACGGGTTCGGCACCGACATGTGGACCCTGGCCCGGGTCGCCGAGGTGATCGAGCGGATGACCGGGATGCGGTACACGCTGTCGCAGACCTGGCTGATCCTGCGCCAGCGGCTCGGCTGGACCCGGCAGCGGCCCGCCCGCCGAGCGGTGGAACGCGATGACGCGGCGATCGAGGCCTGGGCCAAGCAGGACTGGCCGAGGATCAAAAGGGGGCTCGACGACGCGGCGCCTGGATCTGTTTCGCTGACGAGAGCGGATTCTCGCTCCTGCCCGCAGTGAGGGGCACGTGGGCACCGCGCGGGCAGACCCCGGTGCTGCGGCACCGGTTCTCCTGGACCCGCATGTCCATGGCCGGTGTCCTGGCCTACCGGCCCGACCGCAGCCGGGCGAAGCTGGTGTTCCAGACCAAGCCGGGCAGCTACAACACCGAAAGCCTCATCGCGTTCCTCACCGAGTTGCGCAAGCACCTGCGCGGACCGGTCACGCTGATCTGGGACGGGCTGTCGGCGCACCGCTCCAAGGACATGAAGCAGTGGCTGGCCACCCAACGACACTGGCTGGTGGTGGAACAGCTGCCCGGCTACGCCCACGACCTCAACCCCGTGGAACTGGTCTGGGGCAACCTCAAAGCCACCGAACTGGCCAACCTCTGCCCCGAACACATCGACGAAGCCGACACCGCTGCACACACCG
>NZ_BAAARV010000154.1:0-584 GCF_039532525.1 Dactylosporangium salmoneum | reverse complement strand
TAGGCGCGGTCGGCGAACATCTGGTCGGGTCGCTGTCGGGGCCGGCCGCGGCGGCCCCGCACGGGCGGGATCTTGTCGATCAGTGGCAGGAGTTCGGTGACGTCGTTGCGGTTACCGCCGGTCAGCGAGGCGCACAGCGGGATGCCGGCGCCCTCGGTCAGGACGTGGTGCTTCGAGCCCGCTCTGGCGCGGTCGACCGGGCTCGGTCCGCTTTTGGGCCGCGGCGAGCGGCGCGGACGTGGGAGGAGTCGATGACCGCCCGGGACCAGTCCAGTTTCCCTGCGGCGTGCAGTTCGGCCAGGAGCAACTCGTGCAGCTGCTGCCACACTCCGGCGAAGTTCCACTCCTCGAGGCGGCGCCAACAGGTCATCCCGGACCCGAACCCGAGTTCCTGCGGCAGGAACTCCCATTGGATGCCGGTGTGCAGCACGAACAGGATCCCGGACAACACCTGCCGATCTGGGATCCGGTTCCGCCCCGGGCGCCGTGGATCGCGTGGCACGGGCTTGGGCAGCAACGGTTCAATGCGTTGCCACAACCCGTCGGGCACGATCCACGGCGGCTGCTCGCCTCGCCGCACAGCT
>NZ_BAAARV010000153.1:0-656 GCF_039532525.1 Dactylosporangium salmoneum | reverse complement strand
TGGTACGGCGGTGCAGTTGTGGGATTGTCAGTCGTATGCGGTGGATCAGCACTGGACGCATAACGCCGACAGTTCGCTGAGCACGTTGGGTCGGTGTCTGGATATCAACGGCAACGGGACGGCGAACGGTACGCAGGTCGAGTTGTGGGACTGCAATGGTGTGGGTGGTCAGAAGTGGGTGCAGCAGGCCGACGGTTCGCTGCGCAACCCGCAGTCCGGTCGCTGCCTCGATTCGCCGAGTGGTGCGACGGGCAACGGTACGCGGTTGCAGATCTGGGACTGTAACGGCTCTGCGGCGCAGAAGTTCGCCGTCAACGGCGGCGGCACGATCGTCGGTCCTGGTGGCAAGTGTGTTGATGTTGCCGGGGATGACAGTGGTGGGAACGGTACGGCGGTGCAGTTGTGGGATTGCCAGTCCTATGCGGTGGATCAGCACTGGTATCACAACGCGAACGGTTCGCTGCGCACGTTGGGCCGGTGTCTGGACATCATCGGTAACGGCACCGCGCAGGGCACGCAGGTCGAGTTGTGGGACTGCAACGGAGTTGGTGGCCAGAACTGGGTCCAGCAGGCCGACGGTTCGCTGCTCAACCCGCAGTCGGGTCGTTGCCTGGACTCGCCGAGCGGCGCGACAGCCAACGGCACGCGGCTACAGA
>NZ_BAAARV010000151.1:0-3322 GCF_039532525.1 Dactylosporangium salmoneum | reverse complement strand
GTTTGTAAGTCAAGTCCTCGGCCTATTAGTACCGGTCAGCTCAAACCTGTTACCAGGCTTCCACTTCCGGCCTATCAACCCAGTAGTCTCGCTGGGGGCCTTAACCCTCAAGGGGTGGGATACCTCATCTCGAAGCGAGCTTCCCGCTTAGATGCTTTCAGCGGTTATCCCTTCCGAACGTAGCCAACCAGCCGTGCTCTTGGCAGAACAACTGGCACACCAGAGGTTCGTCCGTCCCGGTCCTCTCGTACTAGGGACAGCCCTTCTCAAGTATCCTACGCGCGCGGCGGATAGGGACCGAACTGTCTCACGACGTTCTAAACCCAGCTCGCGTACCGCTTTAATGGGCGAACAGCCCAACCCTTGGGACCTACTCCAGCCCCAGGATGCGACGAGCCGACATCGAGGTGCCAAACCATCCCGTCGATATGGACTCTTGGGGAAGATCAGCCTGTTATCCCCGGGGTACCTTTTATCCGTTGAGCGACACCGCTTCCACCTGCCAGTGCCGGATCACTAGTCCCGACTTTCGTCCCTGCTCGACCTGTCAGTCTCGCAGTCAAGCCCCCTTGTGCACTTGCACTCAACACCTGATTGCCAACCAGGCTGAGGGAACCTTTGGGCGCCTCCGTTACATTTTAGGAGGCAACCGCCCCAGTTAAACTACCCACCAGACACTGTCCCTGAACCGGCTCACGGTCCAAGGTTAGATACCCAAATCCAACAGAGTGGTATTTCAAGCTTGCCTCCACCCCCACTGGCGTGAGGACTTCACCGGCTCCCACCTATCCTACACAATCGAATTCGAGTACCAATGTCAAGCTATAGTGAAGGTCCCGGGGTCTTTCCGTCCTGCCGCGCGTAACGAGCATCTTTACTCGTAGTGCAATTTCGCCGGGCCTGTGGTTGAGACAGTGGGGAAGTCGTTACGCCATTCGTGCAGGTCGGAACTTACCCGACAAGGAATTTCGCTACCTTAGGATGGTTATAGTTACCACCGCCGTTTACTGGCGCTTAAGTTCTCCGCTTCGCCCCGAAGGACTAACAGGTCCCCTTAACGTTCCAGCACCGGGCAGGCGTCAGTCCATATACGTCGTCTTACGACTTAGCATGGACCTGTGTTTTTAGTAAACAGTCGCTTCCCCCTGGTCTCTGCGGCCACCAACCGCTCCACCAGCACGTGGTCTCACCATCGGTGGCCCCCCTTCTCCCGAAGTTACGGGGGCAATTTGCCGAGTTCCTTAACCACAGTTCGCCCGATCGCCTCGGTATTCTCTACCTGACCACCTGTGTCGGTTTGGGGTACGGGCCGCTCGAAACTCGCTAGAGGCTTTTCTCGGCAGCATGGGATCACTGACTTCACCTGAACGGCTCCGCATCACGTCTCACCCATCATGCAGCACGGATTTGCCTATGCTGCGGGCTACACGCTTGCCCCGGCACAACCACCGGCCGGGTCCAGCTACCCTCCTGCGTCACCCCATCGCTTGCCTACTACCAACCGAGGTCCCAACATCAACAGATCCACCCGAAGGCTTCACCATCTCCGGAAGTTAGTACAATCAGGTTCAGCATGGACGCTTCTTCGCGGGTACGGGAATATCAACCCGTTGTCCATCGACTACGCCTCTCGGCCTCGCCTTAGGCCCCGACTCACCCAGGGCGGATTAGCCTGGCCCTGGAACCCTTGGTCATCCGGCGGCAGGGTTTCTCACCCTGCTTTCGCTACTCATGCCTGCATTCTCACTCGCGTCACCTCCACGGCTGGATCACTCCGCCGCTTCACTGGTGACACGACGCTCCCCTACCCATCCACACACCTGAACCACAAAGGCTAGGTACATATGTGAATGCCACAGCTTCGGCGGTGTGCTTGAGCCCCGCTACATTGTCGGCGCGGAACCACTTGACCAGTGAGCTATTACGCACTCTTTCAAGGGTGGCTGCTTCTAAGCCAACCTCCTGGTTGTCTATGCGACCCCACATCCTTTACCACTTAGCACACGCTTAGGGGCCTTAGCTGGTGATCTGGGCTGTTTCCCTCTCGACTACGAAGCTTATCCCCCGCAGTCTCACTGCCACGCTCTCACTTACCGGCATTCGGAGTTTAGTTGACTTCAGTAAGCTTGTAGGCCCCCTAGGCCATCCAGTGCTCTACCTCCGGCAAGAAACACGTGACGCTGCACCTAAATGCATTTCGGGGAGAACCAGCTATCACGGAGTTTGATTGGCCTTTCACCCCTAACCACAGATCATCCCCCAACTTTTCAACGTTGGTGGGTTCGGCCCTCCACGCGGTCTTACCCGCGCTTCAGCCTGCCCATGGCTAGATCACTCCGCTTCGGGTCTAGGACACGCGACTGAACGCCCTATTCAGACTCGCTTTCGCTACGGCTCCCCCACACGGGTTAACCTCGCCACGTATCACTAACTCGCAGGCTCATTCTTCAAAAGGCACGCCGTCACCCCCACCAAAAGGCGGGACGCTCCGACGGATTGTAGGCGCACGGTTTCAGGTACTATTTCACTCCCCTCCCGGGGTACTTTTCACCTTTCCCTCACGGTACTAGTCCGCTATCGGTCACCAGGGAGTATTTAGGCTTACCAGGTGGTCCTGGCAGATTCACGGCAGATTACAGGAGTCCGCCGCTACTCGGGTATCCACACAACAGACCTGCAGTTTTCGCCTACCGGACTATCACCGTCTACGGCGCCGCTTTCCAACGACTTCGACTAACCACAAGTTTTCTGACTGTCGTCTGAGCCGGCAGACCCAGAACTGTGAACCCCACAACCCCGCCTACGCAACCCCTGCCGGGTATCACACGCAAACGGTTTAGCCTCTTCCGCTTTCGCTCGCCACTACTCACGGAATCACTATTGTTTTCTCTTCCTGCGGGTACTGAGATGTTTCACTTCCCCGCGTTCCCTCTACCTGCCCTATGTGTTCAGGCAGGAGTGACACCACATGACTGGTGCCGGGTTCCCCCATTCGGACACCCTGGGATCACAGCTCGGTTGACAGCTCCCCCAGGCCTATCGCGGCCTCCCACGTCCTTCATCGGCTCCTGGTGCCAAGGCATCCACCGTACGCCCTCAGCAACTTGACCACAAAGCTTTAAGATGCTCGCATCCACTGTGCAATTCTCAACCAACACCAAACCCAGAACACTACATGTCCAAGCCTCCGGCCAGCCGGCCGCGGTCCTCGAACCATTCTGGATCTCGTCTGAAACCAACCAGTTGCTGGTTGCTTCAGGACCCAACAGGGTGCCTATACGCCATCCCGAACCGCATCGCATGGTCTTCCACGCCCCCCCGA
>NZ_BAAARV010000150.1:0-843 GCF_039532525.1 Dactylosporangium salmoneum | reverse complement strand
GTTGTGTCTGCAAACCGGCGTATGAGTCGTCGCTGACCGATTCGCAGTGGGCAGTGATCGCACCGCTGTTGCCGGTGCGGGATCTTCGCCGTGGTGGCCGTCCGTTGCGGTATCCGCGTCGGCTGGTCATCGACACGATCCTGTACGTGCTGCGCACCGGCTGTGCGTGGCGGCTTGTGCCGCATGACCTTGCGCCGTGGGATGTGGCATACCGGTGGTTTCGGTGCTGGAGTGCTGATGGCACTTGGGACCGGGTCCATGACCGGCTGCGGGACCTCGTGCGGATCGCCGAAGGCCGCGACCCGCAGCCGTCCGCGGCGGTCCTGGACTCGCAGACCGCGCATAGCCACGAAGGTGGTGAACAGATCGGCTGGGACGCGGGCAAACGCACCCGGGGCAGGAAACGGCATGTCCTGGTCGACACGACGGGGCTGTTGCTCAAGGCCGTGGTCCATGCCGCCTCGGTGCAGGAACGCGCCGGCGCGAAGCTCGTGCTGGCTGGCATCACCGCGGCATTCCCGCTGCTGGGCCTGGTATGGGCCGACGCCGGCTACGTCAACCGCGTGGATGCCGGTTTGCTGGGCTGGGCCCGCGTCCACGCCGGGATCGAGTTGCAGATCGTGCCGCGCAACGCTGACGTGAAAGGCTTCCAGGTGCTACCCCGACGCTGGGTGGTGGAACGAACCTTCGCCTGGTTGGGACGGTGCAGACGATTGGCCCGTGACTACGAACGCAAACCCGCGCACGCCGAAGCCATGATCAAAGTAGCGATGATCCGGCTGATGGCCGCCCGCCTCGCCGGTGAGGACATCGAACCGCAAGGCCCGATCGAGACCGAAGCGG
>NZ_BAAARV010000149.1:0-1162 GCF_039532525.1 Dactylosporangium salmoneum | reverse complement strand
AAGATCGTCGCCCGCAGGGGTGTAAACCGTTGTGGGCGGAGCGTGCGGTGTATGCCGAGCTCGTTGCGCAGGGTGTGCGGACGGGTGAGGCGTGTCGGCTGGTCGGGGTGGCTCCGCGGACGGGGTATCGGTGGCGGCGGGAAGCGGCCGCCGCGGCTGCGGCCGCGGCCGCGGTGGTGGTGCGGCCGGTGGTGTCGGCCCGGTATCTGTCCCTGGATGAGCGGGTCGTGATCGGTGACCGGCTCCGTGCTGGTGTGTCGCAGGCGGTGATCGCGGCGGAGCTGGGCCGGCCGCGGTGCACGGTCAGCCGGGAGATCGCCCGCAACCAGGACCCGGCCGGGGGCGGCTATCAGCCGTTCGCCGCGCAGCAGCGTGCCGAACGCCGCCGGCCCCGGCCGAAGACCCGGAAGCTGGCCGGGAACCCGGCCCTGCTGGATCTGGTGCAGAACCTGCTGACGTCCCGGCACAGCCCGCGGCAGATCAGTGCCCGGCTGCGCCTCGACTTCCCCGACCGAAACGAGCTGCGCGTGTCCCACGAAACGATCTACCAGGCGTTGTATGTCCAGGGCAGGGGCGCGCTGCGCCGGGAACTGGCCGCGGCACTACGCACCGGCCGCGCCGTGCGCCGCCCCCGCACCACCAGCACCAGGCCGCCGCGGTTCACCGCACCGATGCTGATGATCAGCGACCGGCCCGCCGAAGCCGACGACCGCGCCATCCCCGGACACTGGGAAGGCGACCTCATCATCGGCAAAGACGGCCAGTCCGCGATCGGCACCCTCGTCGAACGCGCCACCCGCTACGTCCTGCTCGTCCACCTGGGCACCCGCGGCCGCAGCGCCGAAACCGTCCGCGACGCCCTCCTGAACACCGTCGCCACCCTCCCCCAACACCTGAAACGATCCCTGACCTGGGACCAGGGCGCCGAAATGGCCCTACACCACCAGTTCAGCACCGCCACAGGCATGCCCGTGTACTTCTGCGACCCCCACAGCCCCTGGCAACGCGGCTCAAACGAAAACACCAACGGCCTGCTCCGCCAGTACTTCCCCAAAGGCACCGACCTCACCGGTCACAGCCCGCAACACCTCACCGCCGTCGCCGCCGAACTCAACGGCCGACCCCGCCAAACCCTCGGCTGGCACACCCCAGCCGAACGCCT
>NZ_BAAARV010000148.1:0-8535 GCF_039532525.1 Dactylosporangium salmoneum | reverse complement strand
GCGTGAGCAGCAGCGGCGCGGCGTGCGCCGGCCACGCCCACGGGCGGGCCAGGACATCGTCGAGGAGTCGGCCGAGGGCGCTGCCGCGGGTGAGCGGGAACTCCCGCCAGCGGCCCGCGAGCGCCGGCCCGCCGACGGGGTCGGGCTCGGCCAGCAGGGCGTGGGCCACGGCCGGGTCGAGCTGGGCGCGGTACACCAGCGCCGTCTCCCACGGCGGGTACACCCCGCCCCGCCGCACCACGGCCCGGGCCACACGCCGGTCGCCGGCCGCCCGCGCCACCGCGTCCAGGTCGAGCGGGTCGGCGGTGCGCTCCGCGGCGGCGATCGCCGCGCCCGGGTCGCGGCGGGCCAGGAGGGTCAGCGGCGCCGAGCCGGGGCGCCCGGTCGCGGCCATCCGCAGCAGTACCGCGTCGGGGGCGGGCGCGTCCGCGTCGGGCCGGTGCGCCCCCGCGTCGAGCACCGCGAGCACGTCCAGCAGCCGGCCCAGCCATCGGGCGTCGCGGACCCCCGCCGCGGTCCCGGCGAGGGCCTCGATCTCGGTGCGGGCGGCCCGGCGCACCCCGTCGTCGTCGGCCGCCCCGGCCGCCGGCGCCGCCTGGAACAGCAGCCGCCGGTCGGGCAGCGCGGCGAGATCGTCGATGATGCGCCACCGCAGCTCCTCGGGCGCCGTCGTGCAGGCCGCCACCACGGCGGAGAGCAGGCCCGCCGGCCACGGCCGCTGGGTGCGCAGCCGCCCTGCCAGCGCCTCCCACGCCGCCTCCCCGGCCAGCGCGTGCGGGTCCGCGTCCGGGCCGCTCCCGGTCCGGGGGCCGGGGAGGAGGACGGCGGGGACGTGGAAACCGGGGACCGCCGGGCCGCTCCCGGTCCGGGGGCCGGGGAGGAGCACGGCGGGGACGTGGAAACCGGGGACCGGCTCGGCGTGGGAGAGCGTGATGACGGTCGAGGCCCCGGCGAGCCGGGCCAGCGGGCCGGGCAGGCCGGCCACGGCCGCCCGCACCGCGCCGCCGGCCGTGTCCAGCCCGGCCAGCAGCACCAGGTAGCCGTGCTCGGTGCCGCCCGGTCTGGCTCGGCGCCGCTTCGCATTGGCCGGCCCGGACCAGGCGCCGGGGCCGGTCACGGCGGCCAGCAGCCCGTCGGTGGTCACCGGGCCGTCGGCGGCGAGGCGGGGCAGGTCGACGAGCACCGGGCGCTGGGCGACGGCCGGGTCGGCGGCCGCCCGCAGCCGCGCGAGCCGCGACAGCCAGGCCAGGGGATCGGTGTCGGCGGCGCCCGGGGAGGTCAGCAGCCACAGGCGCTCGCCGCGGCGCTCCAGCAGGGTGGCGGGGTCGATGCGCACGCCGTCCGGGCCCAGCAGTGCCGGTGGGCGGCCGCCGGCGTCCCGGCGCAGCGAGCGCTCCGCCGCGCGCCGCATCCGGTTCGCGGGCATCGGCGTCGAGGCTCCGAACGATGGGGGACGGGGACTCTGCCATGGTCGCGCCCGTCGTCACCGCCCGTAGCCGTTTCGGCACCGGATCCATCGATCGGGGGTCGCCCGTCCGGGGTCGTCAGGCCGTCCAGGTGAGGATCGGCTCGCGGGCCGTGGCCGCGGCGCGGAACAGGGTGGCGAGGCGGGCGTAGTGGTACGACAGGTAGTCCAGCGCCCAGTCCTCGTCCCAGATCCCGGGGTACACCCCGGAAGCATCCAGCACCTCGAGCGCGTCGTCGCCGGCCAGGGACACGAACGGGGTGGCGGCCAGGAAGCGCGCGGCCTCGGCGACCGAGTCCGGGTCCAGCAGGCGCGGGGCGTCGTAGCCCCACTCGTGCGTGCTCAGCGCCTCGCCGCCGCCGAAGACGACCACCGGGGCCTCGCGGCGGGTCAGCAGGCGGTCCAGCGCGGCCCACGCCTTGTCGACGTCCAGGCCCCGCTGGCCCGCGTCGCGCAGGGACGAGGCGTACTCGCGGGCGGCGGCCGGCTCGGAGTCCAGCAGCTCGCGGAGGTGCTCGAGCTCGCGCGGGCGCAGGCGGACGTGCACGCTGATCATGCTCACGGCAGCGACGCTATGCGGTCGGCGGCGGCGAGCATCTCGCGGGCCACCGGCTGCAGGCCGACCTCGTGCAGGAGCAGGCCGGTCGAGACGCGCTCGGCCACGCCCCACTCCCAGATCGCCGTCTCGTCGCGGCCGGTGCGGGCGGCCAGCCAGCGCGCGCGGGCGCGCGGGTCGCCGGCCATGAGGTCCTCCGGGTCCTCGCGCATGAGGACCCCCAGGTCGTACTCCGCCTCCGCCAGCAGCCCGTCCGGGTCCACGAGCCGGAAGCCGCCGGGGGCCCGCAGCGCGTTCCACTGGTGCACGTCGCCGTGGACCAGCGTGGCCCGCTCGTCGTCGTGGGCCGCGGCGCGCCGCTCGCAGCAGGCCAGGGCGTGCGCGACGGCGCGCTCGGAGCACGGGCGGCCGGTGCGCTCCCAGGCGGCGGCGATGAACCCGGCCAGCCAGTGCGCCTTCTCCCGCCCGGTCGGCAGGCCGGCGTCCGCGGCCGGGCGCCACACCCGGGCGGCGGCGTCGGCGAGGATCTCCAGGCGGCGGGGCAGCGGCAGGCCGAGCTCGGACAGGGCCGGGCCCAGCCGCTCCAGCAGCAGTGCGGAGCGGGCCTCGTCGGCGCGCAGCAGGCGGGCGCAGCCGTCGCCGCCGGCCAGGCGCAGCACCGTGGCCTCGTGCCGGGCGTGCCCGCCGGGCCGGTCGATGTGCAGCTTGAGCACGGCCGGGGCGCCGCCGGCCAGCTCGGCCTCGGCGACGAGGGCCTCGGTGCCGCCCTCCAGCACCCGGCCGAACCGGATGCCCCAGTCGGACTCCAGGCCGGCGACCAGGCCGGGCACCGCGGCCAGCCACGCCTCCGCGCCGGCCGCCCGGGCCTTGCTGCGCACGATCTCCGGGACGAGCACGCCGCCAGGATATTGCGCGGAACCGCTATCGTCGGCCCATGGCACTTCAAGAAGCGCCGATCGAAGCGGAAGCGCCGGTCGAGCCGCGGCGTCGCGGCCGCACCCGGCTCATCATCCTGCTGGCCGTGGTCGCCCTGACCGTGGCCGTGGTGGCGGTCGTCGCGATCGCCGCGCCTGCCTCAGGCGCCGCCGGTGGCTGCGGCGGGGGCTGAACGAGCCAGAAGGTAGGGCAAGCGTTCGGTGAGGAAGGCGCGGGGGAAGGCGTCGCGCAGGCGCCACAACCCCGCGTCGACCACGAAATGGGCCATGAGCAGCCCGGTGTAGGCGCCGAACACCGCCCGCGCCACCGGCCCGCCGTCGTGCAGGTGTGAGGCCGCGTTGAGCGCCAGCCCGCCCAGCAGCGCGATGTTCACGAAGGCGGCCAGCCCCAGCACGGGCGCCGGCCGATCCGCCGAGGGCGTCCGGGCGCCCGCGACCAGCCCGACGATGAGCAGGTACTGGTACCCGTGCGCGATCGTCAGCCCCGCCACCGCGGCGTAGGGCGAAGCGAAGACGAACACCGGCGCGAAGAACAGCAGCGAGATGCCGTACACGACGGCGAACGGCGCGGGCCGGGCCTGCCGAGGCCGGCGCAGGAACAGCCGGACCCCGGCCAGCACGGCGCCCGCGAAGACGGCCCCGGCCAGCGGGAACAGCCAGGGCATGCGGGTGTCCACGGCCAGCTGCAGCAGCTCCGGGCGGACCAGCAGCGCGGCCGTGCCGGCCAGGCCGGCAGCGACGACGGCGCGGCGCTCGCCCGGGCGCAGCGAGCCCGCCCCGTGCGCCACCCCCGCGAGCGCGGCCAGGCCCAGGTTCTGCTTCTGGAAGTGGAAGAACTGCCAGGCGAAGAAGCCCAGCAGCGGCCAGGCGAGCAGCCGGGCCGGCAGCAGCGCGGCGACGGCGGCGCAGAGCACCACGAGGGCGGCGGGCACGTGGACGTACCGCATCCGGCTCTGCCAAGCGTGGCGGCGCACCTCCGGCACCGTGAAGAACCACGCGGTCGCCGCCACGTGCACGGAGGAGCCCACGAACAGCAGCCACTGCAGCGCCCGGCCCGGCGGCGCCGAGCCCTCGGGCGCCAGGGCCACGGTCGCCACCACGGCCCCGGCCGTCAGCCCGGCCGTGCCGACCAGCCACAGCCGCCGCGTCACGCCGCCGACGGTAGCCGGGCGTGGCAAGCGACGGCCTTCATGACAGATGTCATGGGGGTGCGGGTGACGCGATGCAGCCGGACGGGCGTCGATCCCGGGCCATGCTGTGGACATGACGAACGACGCAGTCCAGCTGACCGGGCTCACGAAGCGGTTCGGTGAGGTCACCGCCGTGGACGGGCTCGACCTCACGATCCGCCGGGGCGAGGTCGTCGCGCTGCTCGGCCCGAACGGGGCGGGCAAGTCGACCACGATCGACATGCTGCTCGGGCTGCAGCGGCCCGACGCCGGCGAGGTGCGCCTGTTCGGCGAGGCCCCGGCCAAGGCCATTGCGCAGGGCGCGGTCGGCGCGCTCATGCAGAGCGGCGGCCTCCTGCCGGACCTGACGGCCGAGGAGACGGTACGGCTCGCCGCGGCCCTGCAGCGCAACCCCCGCCCGGTCGCGGAGGTGCTGGAGCGGGCCGGCGTCGCCGAGTTCGCCCGCCAGCGCGTCGCCGGGCTCTCCGGCGGCCAGCAGCAGCGGATCCGCTTCGCGATGGCACTGGTCGTCAACCCCGACCTGCTCGTCCTCGACGAGCCCACGACCGGCATGGACGTCGAGACGCGCCGGGCCTTCTGGGCCTCGATGCGCGAGGAGACGGCCCAGGGCCGCACGGTGCTCTTCGCCACCCACTACCTCGAAGAGGCCGACGACTACGCCGACCGGATCGTGCTGCTGCGCTCCGGGCGGGTCATCGCCGACGGCAGCGGCGCCCAGATCAAGGCCGCCGTGTCGGGCCGCACCATCCGCGCCGCGATCCCCGGCGCCGACCTCGCCGCCCTGGCCGCGCTGCCCGGCGTCGAGCGGGTCGAGTCGCGCGGCGAGACCGTGCTGCTGCACTGCGACGACTCCGACGCCGCCCTGCGCGCCCTGCTGGCCACGACCTCCGCGCACGACATCGAGGTCACCAGCCGCAACCTCGAAGACGCCTTCATCGCCCTCACCGCCGCCGGGAGCATGCAGTGAACCTGACCTATATGCGGCTGGAAGCCGTCCGCCTGTTCCGCAACAAGCGCGTCGTCATCTTCTCCACCCTCATGCCGGCCCTGCTGGTGCTCATCATCGGCGGCGTGTCGGTCGGCGGGAACGCGGACGCGAAGAAGTACGTCATGGTCAGCATGGCGCTGTTCGGCGCGATGACCGCGGCCATCTCCAGCGGCGGCACCATCGCCGTCGAGCGCGGCCTCGGCTGGAACCGCACGCTGCGGCTGACCCCGCTCTCGCCCGCCGCCTACGTGCTGAACAAGGTGCTGCTCGCCCTGGTCGTCGGCATCCTGCCGGTGGTCGTCACGTTCGTCGTCGGCGCGGCCGGGCTGCACGTGCGGCTGAGCGCGGCCGAGTGGGTGCTGTGCTTCGTCGGGGCGTGGCTGTCGTCGCTGCCGTTCGCGGCGCTGGGCGTGGTCATCGGGTACCTCGCCAAGCCCGACAGCGTCCAGCAGGTCTCCGCGCTGATCAACCTGACCCTTGCCGCCTTCGGTGGGCTCTGGGTGCCCGTGGACCTCATGCCGGACACGCTGCGGTACATCGCCAAGCTGACCCCGTCCTACTGGACCGGTCAGGTGGCCCGCAGCCCGCTGGACGGCGGGCACATCGACACCCAGGCGATCCTGGTGCTGCTCGGCTGGACGCTGGTCCTGGCCGTCATCGCCCTGCGCCGGTTCCGCGTGGACACCGCGCGCGCCTGAGGTCGGTTACCGTGTTCGACATGCCTCCCGGCCTGTCCGACCGCCGTCCCGCGTCCCGGTTCTTCTGGGCGTGGGCGGCGGTGTGGCTGTTCTACATGGCCGGCCCGATCGGCGAGGCCTGGCACCGCCCCGAGGTCTGGCAGCGGGTCACCGGGCTGACCGCGGCCGTCGCGTTCTGCGTCGTCTACCTGCTGGGCTTCATGGCGATCCGCCGCGAGCGGCGCGCCACCGGCCGCGTCCCGACCCTGGCCTGGTCTTTGGTCCTGCTCGCCGTGCTGGTCGCGCTGGCCGCGGTGCTCACCGTCGACGTCGGGGAGTCGGGGCTCACCGCGCTGGTCTACGTCGCCGTCGCCGCCGTCTTCTCGCTGCCCGCGGCCGGCGCCTGGGGCGTCGTGCTGAGCTGCGCCGCCGCCGCGTTCGTGCTGCCGCGGGCCGTGCCCGGCTGGGACCGCGGCATCGACCTGACCTTCGCCATCATGGTGGCCGCCCTGGCCGTGTGGGGCGTGACCCGGGTCCTGCAGCGCAACGCCCAGCTCGCCGAGGCCCGCGAGGAGATCACCCGGCTGGCCGTCGCCGCCGAGCGCAACCGCTTCGCCCGCGACCTGCACGACCTGCTCGGCCACTCGCTGACGGTGGTGTCGGTGAAGAGCGAGCTGGCCGCGCGGCTGGTGCAGCTGGCCCCCGAGCGCGCCGAGGCCGAGCTGGCCGACATCCAGCGGCTCGTGCGGGAGGCCCTCGTCGACGTGCGTGCGGCCGTGGCCGGCTACCGGGAGATGTCCCTGGCCACCGAGCTCGCCTCGGCCCGCAGCGCCCTCGACGCGGCCGGGATCGAGGCCGACGTGCCGGTCACCGGCGAGGAGGTCGACCCCGACCGGCAGGAGGTCTTCGCCTGGGTGGTCCGCGAGGGCGTGACCAACGTCGTGCGGCACAGCGAGGCCAAGCACTGCTGGATCCGCCTCGCCCGGGGCGCCGTCGAGATCAGCGACGACGGACGGGGCCCGACCGCGGAGCTGGCCGCGGCGGCCGAGGACGCGCCGGTCTCCGGCTCGGCGGGCCACGGCCTGTCCGGGCTGCGCGAGCGGCTCGACGCGGCCGGCTGCGCGCTCACCGTCGGCCGGCGCGACGGCGGCGGGTTCCTGCTGCGGGCGGCGGCGGCCCGGTAGCCGGACCGGCCGGTGGCGGGGCGCGGTATTCTGGCGGCCGCCGCAGAGGAGGGGATCGCTGTGCCGGCCAATGACGAGGACGGCGCCGCGCGGGCCGGCAGCGTCCGCGACGCGCTGCGGGCGGCGATCCTGGCGGGGGAGTACCTGCCCGGCGAGCGTCTCGTCGAGGCCCAGCTCAGCGAGCGGCTCGGGGCCAGCCGGTTCAACGTGCGCATCGCCCTGCAGGACCTGGCCGGCGAGGGCCTGGTGGAGATCCAGCGCAACCGCGGCGCGCACGTGCGCAAGGTGTCGATGGCCGAGGCGGTCGAGATCACCGAGGTCCGCATGGCGCTGGAGGGGCTCGTGGCCGCCCGCGCCGCCGAGCGCGTCACCCCGGAGCAGGCCACCGAGCTCGACGAGATCGGGCTGCTCATGCGGCGGGCCGTGGACTCGGGGGAGTACCGCCGCTACAGCGACCTCAACCATCGGCTGCACGCCCTCGTGCGCCGGATCGCGGGCCACCGCACCGCCGACGGCATCATCGAGACGCTGCGCGGCCAGCTGGTCCGCCACCAGTTCATGCTCGCCCTGCTGCCGGGCCGCCCGCAGGCGTCCCTGCCGCAGCACGAGGCGATCATCGCCGCGATCCGCGCCCGTGACCCGAAGGCCGCCGAGGACGCGATGCGCGCCCACATCGCGAGCGTCATCGAGGCGCTCCGTTCGATCGACACGCTTGGCTGACCCCGGACATCTGGAGGTTTTGTGGACGACGCGATCCAGCTCGCCGACGTCATCTGGCAGCTGCGCCACGAGCTGAGCCGCGCCATGTGGGCCGGCGAGAACGCCGACCTCAAGTTCGAGGCCGACGCGGTCAACCTCGAGCTGACCGTCGCCGTCGAGCGCTCCGCCGACCCCGGGATCAAGGTCAAGTTCTGGGTCCTCGACGCCAACGCCGGCACCAAGCGGGCCACGACCGTCACCCAGAAGATCCAGCTGAGCCTGCGCCCGGTCCGCGCCGACGCCCCCGGCCGCCCGGCCACGATCTCGGGCGAGGCCCTGCCCGGCGAGGAGTAGCCGGTCGGACGGCCACCGCATCAGCCGCGGGTGACCCGCGGCGACGGCACGGCGCGCTACGGCTCCGGCTACCGGATCACCGCCGGCACCGTGCTCGCCGACGCGGTTTCGATCCAGGTGTACCTCGACCTCGGCGGCCCCGCCCAGCAGTGCGTCGAGGCCCGGGTGGCCTGGCGCGACGCCGACGCCGACGTCGCGGTCCTCGGCGTCGAGGCCGAGGGCGGCCCGCCCCGTGCGCGCTCGGCCTCCTGCCCGACGAGCACGCCGAGGCCGAGGTGAGGGCGGCAGGCTTCCCGCGCCGGAAGTGGCGCCGCGGCCGGGCGGGTCGGCGGCGCCGCCGAGCTGATCGTCGCCGGGGTGGCCGCCGGGGAGCTGGAGCGGTACCTGCCCGCGGCCGGCACCGCCGCCTGGGCGCCGGTCCTGGGGCGCCTGGCCGGCCACCGCGCTCATGCGCTTCGCCGCGGCCCCGGCCGACCTGGGCGCCGGT
>NZ_BAAARV010000147.1:0-61996 GCF_039532525.1 Dactylosporangium salmoneum | reverse complement strand
CCGCTATGTGCGCAAAGTCCGTGTCGTTACGCCACGGCCTATCGAACTTGGTGAGATCACCTCAATGAACACGGAAAGTTACTTCTTTGCGAGTGGGTGGGGTTCACCGGTGAGGGCGGCGGTCGCGGTGGCTACATCGTGAAGGTCCGCGCGCACGTAGGTGGCGGTGGAGCCCGCATCGTTGCGTCCGGTGTGGCCGGCGAACGCTCGGGCGGTGGCGTAGCCGACGTTGCGTTCGACCCAAGTCAGGGTCGTGTGGCGAAGCCAGTGTGTGCTGACCTGCTGCGTGGCGACCCATGCGATGTGCTTGCCGACGCGTTCCCAAATGTAGTCGTGGCGTCGGCGCGTGATCGGTCGCCCGTTGCGATATCGCAGCAGCTGTTCGCGCGGGTCTTCGCCGCCTCGCTGCTGGTGGTGTGCGACGAGATGCTGCATGAGCGTGGGGGAGACGGGCTGCCAGCGGACGGTCTCGCCCTTTTCGCGTAGTCGGACGAGGCATTGCTCGGCGTCGAGATCCATGGGGCGCAGGGCGAGCGCGCCGCCGCGGCGACACGCGGTTTCGGCGTGCAGGCGCAACAGCAGCGTGTCCAGTTCGGGGTCGTTCCCGGTGGTGGATGCGATCGCGAAGACCTGGGAGAGTTGCTCGTCGGTCAGGGCGTGACGCGCGCTGGCGAGGCGCCGCGGCTTGGGCACGCGGATGGCGGGATTCGCGGACCCGGGCAGGAGCCCGTCGGCGACAGCATGTTGGTAGATGCACCGCAGGGCAGCGATCATGTGCTCACCGGCGCTACGACCGCCGCGGGAGTTGCTGCGGACCACGGCGGACGCTCGCGTGGATTCGGCGAGTTGTTTGATCTCTGATGCGGTTGGCTCGTCGAGGCGGCGATCACCCCAGCGCTCCCGGACTCGCCGCCAGTAGGTGAGGTAAGCGCGGCGTGTGCCGGGCGGTACGGCCTCGGCGATGTGGTCGATGTACTCGGCGAAGGTCGGGACAACTCGCGGTGCTGCACCATTGATCAGGTCCTCAGCTGATATGCCCAATCGCGTCAGCAGGATCCGGACCGTCTCCAGATCGATGCTGCCGGGCGCAGGGGTGCCGTCGTTCATGGCTGCGAGGTGATGCCGGCAGACGCCTCGAACGCGGTGAGCAGGCTGGCCACGATCGGTAGCGGGTACACGACCAGCGCATCCTGTTCGAGTCGCACGGCTACCAGTACGCGGTCACCGCAGGCAAGGCCGAGCCTGTGCCGCATTGCCGCGGGAAGCCGGACATGGCCGCGGGCGGCCACGGCGAGCGGGCCGGTGTCGGCACGCGAGACATACCCGATGGCTGGGTGTACCGACGCTTGCAGCCGCTGACCGGCGGTCCAGCCCAGCGCCCGGACCGGTGACCGGTTCGCCAAACGCCCTGCATCGTCGAGCGTCGTGATCAGCCAGTAGCCGACGTCTGCCTGGCTCAGCTCGGGCAGCGCCGGCATCGGGAGCGCCGGCGGTACCTGCGGCGGCCCAGCGGCAGCATCGATCGGATGAGAGACGGTCATCGTCGAACGTGGCTCCTCCTCCTGACAGTGCGGTTTACGACTCCAGGCTGCTGCTGCCGGGGTCTGGCCGGAACGTGTCATGAGGTGTCGGACGGTGCCGCGGCCCGGGGAGGCGGTGGTCGTCAGCCGCCACCCCGGGATTGGCTTACTGCATCGGGTGGGGCTCTCCAGTGAGTGCGGCGAGTGCGGCGGCGATCTCGCTGAGCTTGGCCCGCACGTACCGGGCGGTGGTGCCGGCCTCGCCGTTACTGTCGGCGTGCCCGGCGTACGCCTGGGCGATCGCGTAGCCGAAGTTGCGTTCCACCCACGTGAGTGTGGTGTGTCGCAGCCAGTGGATGCTGACCTGCTGCGTGGCCACCCACGGCAGCAACTGGCCGAGCCGGACGAACAGATGGTCGTAACGGCGGCGGGTGATCGGCGTGCCGTTGCGATACCGTAGCAACTGGCCGTCCGGCGGCGCGCCGCGCTCCCTGGCGTGCTGGAGCAGGTACTGCATCATCGTGGGGGAGACCGGCTGCCAGCGGGCTGTTTCGCCTTTCTCCCGCAGCCGGATCAGGCACTGCTCCTCGTCCAGGTCGAGTGGACGTAGGGCAAGGGCGCCGCCGCGCCGGCACGCCGTCTCGGTGTGCAAGCGCAGCAGGAGCGCGTCGAGCTCCGGGTCGTTGCCGCTGGAGGCGGCAGCCGTGTTGAGTTCGGTGAGCTTGGCGTCGGCGAGCGCACCGCGGGTGCTCGGCAGCCGTTGCGGCTTGGCGACCTTGAGCGCCGGGTTGTCGTCTTTGCTGAGGTAGCCGTCGGCGACGGCGTGGTTGTAGACGCAGCGCAGGGCCGCGATCAGGTTCTCGGCCGCGCCGCGGCCGGAGCGGCCGTTGCGCCGCATGACCCGGTTGGCCTTGACCTGCTCGACGAGGCCGCCGATGTCGGTCGGTTTCACGTCGTCCATGCGCCGGTCGCCCCACCGCTGTTCGATGCGGTTCCAGTAGCTGCTGTACGCCCGCAGCGTGCCCGGCCCGACGGCGGCGCGGACCACGGGCAGGTACTCGCGGAACGTCGGCGTCGCCGGCCGGGCCGGCACCCGCTGCAGCAGTTCCTCCGGGGAGACACCGAGTTTTGCCAGCAGCAGCCTCGCGGCCTCCAGTTCGGCGTTGCGGGCGTTCGCGGCGGCCGTCATGCGGCACCGTCCCGGAACCGGGCGTTCAGCAGCCCGCCGACCAGTTCCTCGAGCACCGCCGGTGGGTGCACGACGAGCAGCCCGTTGACCGGGTCGGCGGCGAGCAGCACCCGGGCGCCCAGGTCGAGGCGGCACCAGTGCCGCGCGGTCGCGGGGATGCGGACATGTCCGGGTGGCCTGAGCCGGAATACCCCGTGCTCGTCCGCGACGACGACGACCAGGTCGGCGCAGGTCTGCATGTGCAGCCGGGTGTCGATCGTCCAGCCGAGAGCCCGGAACAACGCGGCGTCTGCCACCCGCCCGTTCATGTCGATCGTGGCAAGGCCGAACCGCAGCGTGCCGGCAGGGCGCTCGGTCAGCCGGGCGAGGGGCAACGGTCCGCGTGGCCGTGCCGCTGCGGCCGACGTCGCGATGACGGCACGCGGGTGTGGCTGGACCGACGGGATGACCGGCCGGATCGGGTTTGCGGTCATCGCGACCACCGGCCTGTGGCCGAAATATCACGATTGTGCGGTGGAGACACCGCAGCCGCGTGTTCGATTGCGCTCGAACACGCGGCCCTCAAAGTCGGCATGTGTGCCGGATTCTGGTGTCGAAGGGGGGATGTGAACCCCCACGCGTTGCACCCCTGCGAAAAACAGGGGTTCATGCGAACAGGCTACGGGGTCGAAGCCTACGCCTCAATCCGGTTCGAAGGACGTCGCAGAGTGGTCGGTTGCCCCGCGCGGGTTGAAGTCACAGGCCAGCAGGGCGCCGGCCTGGGAGCGTAGGAAGTCGGCAGGTGCTGGCCGCCCGTTCGGGCGCGGGATCGATCCCGGCCTCGCGCCGCATCGCCCAGACCGTGGACGCGGCGACTTCGACTCCCAGGGTCAGCAACTCGCCGTGTAAGCGCCGGTAGCCCCAATGCGGGTTCTCCCGGGCCATGCGCAGCACCAGCGCACGGATCGATCGTACGGTTCGCGGTCGTCCAGGACGTTTGGGCCGGGAGACGCATGCATGCCGACGGGCGAGCAGATCGAGGTGCCAGCGCAGCACCGTCTCAGGGCGCACCAACAGTCGCATGCGGCCCAGCACGTCGCGTGGCGGCCGGTGCAGTAACACCGCCAGCAACGCCCGGTCGCCGTTGTCGAACCGTACTTTCTCGTTGCCCAATTGGCGCTGCAAGACCATGATCTGATGCCGCAGGACGACGATCTCGATATCCCTGTCCCGGGTTCGTGGGCAGCAGGCGCAGTGCCGCGAACACGTTGGTCAAGCCGAGGTAGGCCAGTCGCAGCAGCACGACGAACCATCATGCCGCAGCGACCACAGGTACACGAGAACCCGACGGGGAACCGCACCAAGATCGTAGCTGCCACGCATACCGGCTCTCACCAGCACGGATGCGTTTTCGGCAGGCGCGCGGTCAGGCCATCGGGTGTCGCACCGTAGAGGTCTCGGGTGCCGCACCGTAGAGGTCGTAGTACGGGATGAGCGCGCTGAATGCGGCTTGGATACAGAACTCGCGCAACCAGGCCGACACGCCAGCCAGCAGTTGCTGGCGACGCGGACGGTACCGGTCAAAGGGTTGAGGCATACGCTCTATCCTGTCACAGCGCCCGTTTCCCAGCCACGGGTCACCGATCCACCAGAATCAGGGCCGTCGACTCGCGGCACCGCTGCAGGGCGCCTGCCAGTTCCGCAACGCCAGCCTGTGTGCGACGCCATCCGCCGCTCCTGGCACGGCAACGGGTGCCGGGTCGTCGTCCGGGTCCATCGTTCCCTCGATCCTGCCGACCTTCACTCGCCACAGGGTCGGCACGACCAACCGATGGGTCGTCGACCGCCACGGCGCCGAGCACTGGTGCACCATCAGCCAGGCGCCGAGATGTCTGCAACGATGCCGGCGGTGACGCCTCGTCGGCTAGGTCGGCGGCGCTCCACCGCGACAGCGACACCCCGCGGGTAGCGGGCAGTTCACAGGCGAGGGCTTTGACCTGGGCGGCTTGCACGGCGGTGAACCGGTGCGGCCGGCCCGACCGATCGGCGTCGGCCAGCGCCGCCAGGCGGCACCGCCAGAAACCGGACCCGCCACTTGCGTACCGTGTCCGCGTGCACGCGCTGCTGTTCGGCGATCTCTGCTGGTGGCACCATCGGCGGCAGCCGACACGATCCGCGCCCCCAGCACCATACGGGCCTGTGTGGTGGGTCGAGGCAACCTACGCGGCGTGTTCATCGTCGGCCAACTCGATCTGGTAGGGACTCGATGGGGGCACCGACATGTTCTGCCAGCACATCATCCAGGGCAGCGACGCGTCGGGGCGGATCAGGCACTATCGAAAGCTGTCCCCAGGCCACATGGGTCGGCCAAGACCAGCCTGCGGCAACGCCTGAGCCGCCACGCCTGAGCCGCCACGCCCAGCAGCGCTGGCCCGCCCTGGCTGCCGTCGAGGTGCGCTACCACGGCGTGCTCACACCTACATCGGCAGACAATGCACCGACGGCAGCATGCTGCCGCGCTATGCCGGCTACGCTACTGCGGCTCGGCCAACATCTGGGGCTTCGCGATCTACCTGGGCGGCCCCGACGCCTACAACGACGCCGTCCTGCCCAACGGACTACACGCCGGCAGCCCCGAAGACGCCCTTGACTGCGCCTGCGGCCTCTACCTCAACGACCCACAGCCTGGCTCCAACCCCCGACGAACTAACGACGAAGACCACTAAAGTGACCGCGTGGGTCTTCTCGTAGTCGGCGGCGGCCTTCTCGGCGTACGCCTGGACTGCGTCACCGCCGTGTCGGGGGCTGCCCACCTCACAGGCGGGTGTGGCCGCGGCGTTCGCGCCGACCAGCCGGCAGTTCGGCGCGGTACTCGGCATCGCGGTACTGGGCGCAGTCATCTCGCGGGCCTGTACGACCGGGCGATCGCGGAGAGGTTCACCGCGGCGAGCCGGCCGGCCTCGCGGATCGTCGTCGGGTGCGGCACCGCGGTGGCGCTCATCGGTACGCTCACGACCGGCCGGAAAGCCATGGAGCGCCGGAGCAAGGAACTCGGGACGGAACTGGTCGATGCCTGACACGCACACGGAGGCGGCAGCGCGAGCGTGGCGCGGGATGCGCGCCCTCGTGCTGGAGGAGCACGCCCGCAAGAAGAAGGAAGTCTGCGAGGCGCTCGACATGAGCTTTGTGCGGGTCCAGGCGCTGCGCCAGGTGGCCGAGGGACCGTTGACGATGCGCGAGCTGGCAGCCCGGCTGCAGACCGACGCGCCCTATACCACGCTGGTCGTGGACGACCTGGAGAAACGGGAGTTGGTGCGGCGCGAGCCGCACCCCGCCGACCGGCGCGCGAAGGTCGTCGTGGCGACGGCGGCGGGACGGGATGCATCGGCCCTGGCGGAGGGGATCCTGGACCAGCCGCCTCCGTCGCTACTGGCGCTCAGCTCGGAGGACCTGGCCACGTTGGCAGCCGTCATCGGTCGGCTGCGCCGCTGAGCTACGGCGCGAGCGCACGCTCGGGTCGCGAGCCCACTGGATGCGGTCAAGTGCTACCTCGGGGGAGTGCTGTCGATCGGCACGGGTGCCTTGACGCACCTGGTCAGGGAGCCGTTCGACGCCCTTTGCGCTGGTGATGCGCGGTCTTCATCGTCAACGGGCACGGCGGCAATGTCGATGTGCTCCGGCAGGTCTCGGACGTCTGCGAACACGAAGGCATGCCGATCTTCGTCCACCATCTGACGGTTCCGGGCGGAGCTGCCCATGCCGGCCCAACGGAGACCTCCCTCGTGCTTCCCTTCGATCCGGCCCGGGTGAGACGTCGATCGTCGACCTCATGCCGCGACTGGGTTCGGACGGCATTCGGGCCGTGAGCGGAAACGGTGTGCTCGGGAAACCCGGCTGGCGTGTCGGCCGAGCAGCGTGCCGAGCTGTTCGCCTATCTCGTCGCGCGGGTCGAGGCGGCCCTGACCGGCTTGCTGACCGCGGTCGGCGAGGGTTCGACTGGGTAGGCGGTCGTCTTATATTGCAAGATGTCATTCCGCATGCTTGACATGCCCTAGTGCCCTGGATAGCGTCCCATGGACGGCATTGCCGCACCAGTCCGGCCACTGAGTCAGGACGGTCCGGCGGCGTGGGATGTTCCCAAACCCCCTTGGGCTAGCGGCCGACAGCTACCCTCCCGCAAACGCGCCGGCCCGGTGCGGTTCGATGATCGGCTGTTACGAGGCGAGGACTGGAAGAGACATGCAGGTAGACACGCTGGTGACGGGCGGGCGAATCGTCAGCCCGAGCGGCATCGTCGACGCCGCGATCGCCATCGCGGACGGTCGCGTCGTGGCCATCGGTGACGAGCGGGCGCTGCCCGAGGCCGCCGAACGGATCGACTGCGACGGCAAGTACGTGATGCCAGGGATTGTCGATCCGCACGTTCATCTGGGCGGCGGCCGGCCGCTCGCCGAGATCTTTGCCTCGGAGACTGCCAGTGCGGCGCGCGGCGGCGTGACCACCGTGCTGCAGTACCGCCGTTCCGGCACGTCCTTCCTCGACACGTTCCCGCCCGAGCTGGAGCTGGCCCGGACTCGGATGCTCGTCGACACGCAGTTCCACTTCATCATCTCGACGATGGAGCAGGTGTACGAGATCCCGCGCTACGCCGAGCAGTTCGGCGTGACGAGCTTCAAGTTCTACATGGGCGGCTACGAGCCGGGGAACCCGATCGGGCTGGTCTCGGTCAACGACGCGGTGCTCTACGCGGCGATGGAGCGCATTCGCGAGCTCGGCCCGCATGCCTGGTGCATGGTCCACTGCGAGGACGACTCGCTGGTGTGCCACCTCACCGCCCAGGTGAAGGCCCGCGGTGGTAACGACCTGGCCGCCTACACCGAGACGCGCCCCGACTTCGTCGAGGAGCAGGATCTGCTCCGGGCGATCTGGCTGGCCGACCTCCAGGAGTGCCCGCTCTACGTGCCCCACACCACGGTGGGCATGGCCGTGGACGCCGCGGCCGAGTCGCGGCGCAAGGGCCGCACCGTCGTCCTCGAGACCTGCCCGCACTACCTCGCACTCACCGCCGACGATCCCCGGCTCTCCGCCCACGGCTCGGGGGTCGGCAAGGTGGCCCCGGCCCTGCGCAACGCGCAGCACCAGGCGGAACTCTGGCGCGGCCTGCGCGAGGGATGGATCGCCACCATCGGATCCGACCATGTACCGATCGCCAAGTCCGGCAAGGGATTCTGGGAGGAGGCCCCGGGTTTCGCGGGCCTGGCCACGATGCTTCCCGTCGTGCTGACCGAGGGCGTCCTCAAGGGCCGTATCACCTTGGAGAAGGTCGCCGAGACCATGGCGTACAACCCGGCTCGGTTGTTCGGCCTCTACCCGCGCAAGGGCACGCTACAGGTCGGCTCGGACGCCGACCTCGTCGTGGTCGACATGGACCACGAGGCCACGGTCGGGCCCGAGGTCACGCAGAGCGAGTTCCCCAGCGCGTTCGAAGGCGTGCCGTTGCGCGGCTGGCCGACGTTGACGATGCGCCGTGGCGAAGTCATCTTCCGCGACGGCAAGGTCCTGGCCGAACCCGGTAGCGGCCAGGTGATCACCAAACCCGAGCCGGACCTTGCGAAGGGAAGGAACTGGCATGCCGCTTAGTGTGAAGCTCGATCCGCGGGAGGTCGGGCTGCTGGTCGTCGATATGCAGAACGGCTTCTGCCACCCCGAGGGTTCGCGCGGGCAGGCGTTCGGCGCGAACGCCGTCCGCCGCCCGCGGGAGATCATTCCCAACGTGATCACGGCGATCGACCTGGCGCACCGCCTGGACATGCCGGTGTGGTTCACCCAGCAGGTGCACTACAACGACGACGTCACCCGCGCGCGCCGGCGGATCCCGTCACACCTGGAGCGGCGCGGCGTCAAGCTGGAGCTCTGCCGGCGCGGCACCTGGGACGCCGAGCTCCTGGACGAGATGAAGGCCGCCAGGCAGGAGCGCGACGAGATCGTCGTGAAGCACCGTTCGAGTGCGTTCTTCCAGACCACGCTCGAGTGCGAGCTGCGTATGCGCGCCGTTCAGGTGCTGATCGTGACCGGGACGACCACGAGCTTCTGTGTCGACTCGACGATCCGCGACGCGTACGCGCGGGACTTCGACGTCGTCGTTCCCGCCGAGTGTGTGGCCGACTCTGACGACGCAGCGCATGCCGCGACCCTGGCGAGCATCGAACGTTTCCACGGCGTCGTCACCGACCTGACCGGGTTGACGGAAGCGCTGGACAGCTGAGATGCCAACTCCCACCGGACTTCCGGGAGCGTCGGCGGGCGAGCCGGTACGAACGCTCACGGTCGACGGCGCGCGGGTGACGATCACGGGGCCGCCGCACGCGACCCTGCTGGACGAGCTGCGCGCCGCCGGCTTCACGGCGGCGAAGGCCTCCTGCCGGCGAGGCGAGTGCGGAGCCTGTACCGTTCTGGTCGGCGGCCGGGCGATCATGGCCTGCACGGCGTTGGCCGCGCTGGTGTCCGCGGATGTGACCACCGCTGCCGGGCTGGGAACGGCGTGCGACGACCTGCGCGCCGCGTTTGCCGATCACGCCGCGTTCCAGTGCGGATTCTGCACGCCGGGGCAGGTGGTGCGGGCCGAGGCCGTGCTTCGCGAGGACCCGCACCGAAGCCGGGACGAGATCACCCGCGCCATGGCGGGGAACGTCTGCCGGTGCACCGGGTACCGCCAGATCGTGGACGCCGTCTGCGCCGTGGCGCAGTCGCGCCGACTGGCCATGGAGGCCGGCGCATGACGGTCGTCGGTCGTTCCGTGCGTCCGATCGACTGGGACGAGAAGACGTCAGGCACGGCCCGGTACGCCGCGGACGCGCCACCCGCCGGTACGCTGGTGGCCCGGGTACTGCGTGCACCGACCCCGCACGCGCGGATCCGAAAGCTCGACGTCAGCGCCGCGCTGCGCGCGCCCGGGGTCCGTGCGATAGTCACCGCCGCCGACTTCGCGCCCGGGGTCATGTACGAGCACAGCGGCGAGCCGTACTCCGACCGCTCGCCGCTGGCCGTCGATCGCGTGCTCTACGTCGGGCACGAGGTCGCGGCGGTGGCCGCGGACACCGCCGAGGCCGCCGAGGAGGCAGTGCGACGGATCGTGGTCCGGTACCGCCGGCTGCCGGCCGTGCTGTCGGTGCCGGCCGCGCTCGATCGGCAGGCACCGCGCCTGCATGAGCGCCCGAGCGGAACGAATGTGGCCGTGGCAACGGCGGACCACTGGGGCGACCTGGAACTGGCCACCCGCAACGCCGTCACCTCGGTCGAGGGCACCTATCGGTATCCCCGGGTCAACCATGCCTGCATGGAGCCGAACACCACGATCGCCTGGTGGCACGACGAGCGGCTCGAACTGTGGACCTCGTCCCAGGCGCCGCACTTCGTCGTGCACGAGCTGGCGCGGGTGCTCGGGCTGCGGCTGGATCAGGTGGTCTGTCGCGACGTGTCGGTCGGTGGTGGCTTCGGATCGAAGTCGAAAGTCTCCGAGCACGAGGCGCTGGCCGCCGCGCTGTCGATGAAGTGCGGGCAGCCGGTACTGCTGGAGCTCTCGCGCGCCGAGGAGTTCGCGTTCACGAAGCCGCGGCACGCGTTCACCACGACGCTGACCGCGCACATCGACGCGGAGGACCGGATCTGCTTTCTGGACGCCACCGTCGACGTCGACAACGGGGCGTTCAACCACTACGGGCCCTCGGTGATGCGCGCCGGCATCAAGCAGTTCGGGTCGATGTACCGACCGGATGCGGTGCGCTGGGACGCTCGGCTGGTCGACACGAACCTGGTGCCCGGTGGGCAGTTTCGCGGGTACGGGCAACCCCAGACGGCGATCGCGCTCGAGTGCGCGGCCGACGAGCTCGCCGAGCGATGCGGCCGCGATCCGCTGGAGTTCCGTATCCACAATGCGAGCCGGCCCGACACTCAGGCCCTCGCCGGGGCGCTGATCGGGTCGAACCGGCTGGTCGAGTGCCTGCACAGCGTGCGTGAGCGGATCGGCTGGGACGAGAAGCGCCGCCCGGCGCGGCCCTGGCGCGGCGTGGGTGTCGCCGCCGGCATGCACGCGAGCGGCTCATACGCCTACCCGGGCGGGAACGTCAGCGCAGCCGGCGTCGAGGTGACCAGTACCGGTGACGTCGTGGTGCGTTTCGGCGGGGCGGACGCCGGCACGGGTCAGCGCACGATTCTGGGGCAGATCGCCGCTGAGGTGCTCGACGTTCCGTTCGAGCGGGTGCGGGTCATCATGGCCGACTGGGACGAGACCCCGCCGGAGATGGGAGCGTGGTCGTCACGCGGTACCCACATGGGCGGGCACGCGACACGCAAGACCGCCCAGGCACTCGCCGATCGCCTGCTGGAACTCGGCGCGGCCAAGCTGGGGACCTCGGAGGTGCGCCTGCGCGCGGGCCTGGTCGAGTCGGCCGACGCCGCCGTCGAGATCGGCGACCTGGTCGATCTGGCGCCGGAGTCGGCCAACGGCAGCCTGCGCATCGACCTGGAGTACCTCGAGGAACGGATGCAGCCCTACTGGACCGGCATCGCCCGCCCGAACATCTCGGCGAGCTACTCGTTCGCCGCGCACGCGGTCGAGGTTGAGGTCGACCCGGACACCGGGGTGATCACGGTCCTCGACTACGCCGCGGCCCACGACATCGGGCGGGCGATCAACCCGGGCCTGGTCACCGGCCAGATCATCGGCGGTGTCGTCCAGGGCCTCGGCGCGGCGCTGGGCGAACGGCTGATCTACGAGGGTGGCCGCGTGGTCAACCCGTCGTACCTGCACTACTCGTTGCCGCGTGCGACTGCGGTGCCGTCGATCGACGTGGAGCTGATCGAGGGACCGGAGCCGGCCGGGCCGTTCGACGCGAAGAGCGTCGGCGAGATCGCGATCATCCCTCCCGCGCCCGCGCTGCTCAACGCCGTGTACGCGGCGACCGGCATCCGGTTCCGCGAACTTCCGCTCACGCCGGATGTCGTGCTCACCGCGCTGCGGGAGCGCGACGGTACGCCGCCGCGCCGCCACCACCTGACGCGCCGCCCGTCACGCTGGCAGATCGAACTGTTCCGCAGGCTGTACCCGTTCGGCCTGCATCACCTGCTCGACCGGTTCGGCACACGGTGGGCGCGCCGCCCCGAGCCGCGGCCGGTCGAGGCGATCGACCTGCCGGCCACCGTGAGCGACGCCGTCGCAGCACTGGCCGCACCCGATGCGGTGGTCATGGGCGGCGGCACCGATCTCATCGTCCAGCGCGACCAGGCCCTGACGTATCCACGGGTGCTCGTCGGCACGTCCTCGATCGGCGCGATGCGCACGATCGACGAATTGCCAGACGGTGGTCTTCGGATCGGTGCGGCGGTGACCCTGAGCGAACTCGGGCGGTGGGCCGACGGACGGATGCCGTTGCTCGCCGAGGCCATTGACACGATCGCCTCGGCGCAGATCCGCGAGGTGGCGACGGTCGGCGGCAACCTCGGGCAGGAGAAGCGCTGCTGGTTCTTCCGCAACGGCTTCGACTGCTACAAGCGGGGTGGCGTAACGTGCCCCTGTTATGCCGTATCCGGTGATCACCGGCTGCACCACGCGGCGATCGGCGCCCATCGCTGTCAGGCCGTGACGCCGTCGGACCTCGCCACGGTGTTCGCCGCGCTGGATGCGCAGGTGCGGATCGCGGGGCCTTCGGCCGCGCGGACCACCTCCATCGCGGGGCTGTTCAAGGGTCCGGGGGAGCTGCGGCTGCGGCCGGCCGAGTTCATCGAGTCGGTTTCGATCGCCGCGACGGCACGCGGTCGCGCGGGCGCATTCGCCAAGCTGCAGCAGTGGGACGGCGATTTCGCCCTGGTGTCGCTTGCCGCCGCGGTCTCGATCGCGCCCGACGGCCGCTGGGACTCACCACGGTTCGTGTTCGGCGGGCTGGCGGCGACGCCGTGGAACCCGCGCCGGCTCTGCGCCGAACTGTCGGGCGCCCGCCCCACCCGGCAGACGGTGACCTCAGTGCTGAGCAAGGAGTTCGAGTGGCAGGCACATCCTTTACCGGGCACGCGGTGGAAGCTCGATGCCGCTGTCGGATTGGCGGGTCAGGTCACCGACCGCCTGCTCGCCGGCGGAGGCGGCCATGAGTGAGGCCGGGCCGAACGGGGCCGACCGTGCGCGGCGGATCGTCGAGCGGCTGCGTGCCGCAGGCGTGGAACTCGCCGCGTCCCTGCCGGACAGCTGGCTGAGCCCGCTCATCGATCGGGTCGCCGCGGACGAGCACATCAGGCACGTGCGGGTCAGTCGCGAGGACGACGCCGTGGCGATCGCCGGAGGCGCGGCGTTGCTGGGCAAGCGGTCGGTCGTGCTGTGCCAGAACGCCGGTGTGCTCCTGGCGACGAACGTGCTCGCCGCGTTCGCCTACCACCACCAGCTACCGCTGCTCGTCGTCGCCGCGGCGCGGGGCGGAGCGGAGGACGGTTTCTACTACCAGATGTACAAGGGCCAGGTGAGTACCGGTGTGGCCACGGCGGCCGGGTTGAGCGTCCACCATGTGACCGGGCCCCAGGACGACTGGCTGTTCGAGCGCGCCGTCGAGCAGGCGTGGCTGCAGCGCCGCCCGGTCGTGCTGATGTGCTCCCGCACCGCGCTGCTGGGTGCTGCCGCATGAGGCGCGCCGAACTGGCGGCGGCGATCGCGGCCGCCGCGCCGAACCACGTGATCATCACGAGCCTGGGGAGCGCCGGGCGCGCCTGGCGTGACCACGGCGGCCCGAACCCCACGTTCTTCGGATCCGACCCGATGGGCGCTGCGCCGGGCCTGGCGCTGGGTGCGGCGCTGGCCCGGCCGGACCTGCAGTTCCTGCTGCTCGAAGGCGACGGCGACCTCGTCATGAACCTCGGTGCGCTGCTCGCCATCGCCGACGCCGGGCCCGGGAACCTGCGCGTGGTGGTCTTCCACAACGGCCGGTACGAGACGGGTGGCGGACAGCCGCTGGCCGCGGCCGGACGGGCGGACCTCGGCGCCGTCGCGCTCGCGGCGGGATGGCCATGGGTGCGCACGCTCGAGCGTGCGGCATCGGGGGACACGCTGCGTGCCGGAGTCGAGGCTCTGCTCGCGGCTGGGGTGGCGCCGGCACTGCTGGTCGCCGAGGTCGACGCGGAGGAATCGCCGTACGGCGGCCCGGGCGAGCTGTCCGGGGTGGAGGCGCGCGTGCGCTTCCAGGAACAACTCCGCAACTGGGAATCGCGAAGGGAACACGCGGGATGACGGCGCTGATACTGCGCAACGGTAGGCTGCTGGATCTGCAGCACGGTGGCGAGACCGGTGACGTCGTCATCGTCGACGGTGTGATCACCGACGTCGGGACGGGCGCCGCGCAACGTCACGCCTCGGCCGCCACCGAGCCGGCCGAGGTTGTGGACCTGGCCGGGGACATCGTCATCCCAGGCCTGATCAACGCGCATACGCACTCCAACCAGACCATCGAGAAGGGGCTGTGCGACGCGCTGCCGCTCGATGCCTGGATGGTGCTGGCCAGCTACGGGGGCGCCGGCGCACGCCTCTCGCCGCGTGACCTCTACGTCTCGGCGATGGTCGGGGGCCTGGAGATGCTGCGCAGCGGCACTACCGCCGTACTGGACTGCGCGCGCTCGGACATCGAATGGGTCGACGACGGCATGGACGCCATCATGCAGGCCTACGTGGATCTCGGCATGCGCGCGAACGTGGCGATCCAGTACTCGGACCTGGACTTCTTCTCGTCCATCCCCATCGACCTGGTCCCCGGTGGCGCCGCCCTGCGCAAGCCACCGATCGCGCAGCCCGACCAGGTGCTCGCGGCGGCCGGCCGCTTCATCGACCGCTGGTCCGGCCGTTACGCCCGGGTTCAGCCGATCCTCGGGCCGTCCTCCCTTCCGCGCTGCTCGACCCCCCTGTTCGAGGCCAGCGTCGAGCTCGCACGGGGCCGCGGGGTCAGGCTGCAGACCCACCTGCTGTCCGCCGCGTCCCAGGTGACGATGGCGAAGGAGCGCTACGGCGTCAGCACCGTGGAGTTTCTCGCCGAGATGGGCGCGCTGGAGCCCTGGGCGTCGTTCGCACACGCGATCTGGCTCGACAGCCGCGAGGTGCAGATGTTCGCGCAGACTCCGGCGGTCGCCGTGCACAACCCGGCGAGCAACCTCAAGCTCGGCGCCGGAGTCGCGCCCGTTCCCGCGCTGCTGCGCGCCGGAGCCAGGGTGGCGCTCGGGTCCGACGGGGCGAGCAGCAACGACACCCAGAACATGTTCGAGACGCTCAAGCTCTCGACGATCGTCCATCGTATCCAAGGTCCGCAGCGCACCTGGCCCACCGCCACGAATGGCCTGACCATGTGCTGGACCAACGGCGCCGCGGCGATGGGCGCCGACATCGGCCGGCTGGCCGTCGGCGCCAAGGCGGACCTGACCGTGCTGGACATTGACTACGTGTGGCCGGCCCCGGCGGCACAGCTTCGGCAGCAGCTGGCCTACGGTGAGCTGGGCAGCGCAGTGCGCAGCGTCTATGTCGACGGGCGGGCGCTGCTGGCCGACCGGCGGATCACAACGGTGGACGAGTCGGCGATCCGTGCCGAGGCGCGCGAGATCGCGGCCAGGATCTGGAGCACACTCCCGGACCGGCTGGCACGCTTCGAGGAGTTCCGGCCGGTGCTCGAGCAGATCGAGGCAGCGGTCGGCGGCGGCGTCGGCGATCGTTGCCACTGACGTAGGGGCGGCAGCCGCATGAGCGGCGGACCGCCCGGCTCGAGTGAGCCGTTTCGGCCTGCACTCGTTCCGGGCGGTCCGACCCGATCGCGCATCGTTGGTGGCCGCAGCGACAAGCCGCTACCAGACGATGATGTTGCGGCCGAGCGCTTCCCGGTTGCGGATCCGGGCGAGGCCCGCGGTCGCGTCCCGCAGTGCGTATCGTCGATCGATCTGCGCTGTGAGGGCGCCCTGTTCCGCGAGTCGGACGGCGGTGTGCAGGTCGGCGAGCGAGCCGGCGAGCGAGCCGATGAGCCGGGTCTGCTTGAGCAGCATCGCGCGCGGGTCGAACCCCGCAAGATCTCCCGACGAGGTCAGGACGATCGCGGTCCCGTACCGGGCCAACGCGTCGATCCCGGCCTCCAGGCTCTCACGTGTACCGACGAGGTCGAAGTAGTGGTCGGCACCCCGGCCTCCGGTCAGCTCGCCGAGCTCGGCGATGACCGCCGCGCTCCCGCCCTGGCCCAGCACGACGACATCCGATGCTCCCGCCTGCCGGGCCGGCGCGCACTTCTCGGCCGCGTCGGCCACGGCGAGCACGGCCGCTCCGCAGGCGGCCGCGACCTGGATGAGCATGAGGCCGACGCCGCCCACACCGTTGACGACCGCGACGTCACCGGCGCCGAGACGGGCGAGCCGGACGGCGTGGACAGCGGTGAGGCCGGCGCAGCCGAGGAGCGCGCCGAGTTCGAACGAGACCGAGTCCGGCAGCACGACGAGGTTGCTCGCCGGTGCCGACCACTCGTCGGCGAACGTGCCGTCGATGCTGAACCCCAGCTGGCCGCGAGGATCGGCGCAGACCTCCTCCCGGCCGCGCGCGCACTCGCGGCAGCGACCGCACACCAGGGGGCTGTAGAGCACGACGCGGTCGCCGGGCCGCAGGCCGGTGACTCCGGAGGGTACCGAGGCGACGACGCCGGCACCCTCGTGTCCCAGGACGAACGGGTGGTCCGGGCGCGGCAGGAAGCCGTCGAGGAGGTGTACGTCCGTCGCGCAGATTCCTGCGACGGCGCTACGAACGACGACCCGGCCATCGTGTCCGGGGGACGGCTGCTCCCGTAGGGTGAGGCTCCCGACGGCTTCAGTGCTCAGCGCCTTCACCGGCGCGCCCGCCACGTCGATGCCGCGGCTGCGTCCCGGATCGTTCCCATCTCGACCTCGGCTCCTACTCGGGAAATTACCTCGGCCGCTGCGGGCCCATCGCCTGCAGCGGCCGAGACGTCTGTGGGGAGCGGCGCGAGGCCGGTCAGTCCTGGCTGCCGAGCAGCTTGACCGCGACCGCCTTCTCCCGGGTGAATTCGTACAGAGCCCGGTAGCCGTTGCCGGCGGAGAAGCCACTCGCCTTGTACATATTGAAGGGAAGCCCGATCACACCGGCGTCGGCGAACTGGTTCACCGACACCTGACCGGCCTGGATTTCCGCAGACATCCGAAGTGCCCGGGAGACGTCCTGGGTCCACACGCACGCGAGCAAGCCGAAGTCGGTCGAGTTCGCCGAGCGGATGGCGTCGGACTCGTCGGAAAACGTCTCGAGCGTCAGGACCGGGCCGAAGATTTCCTGGGCGATCACGGGTGCGCCGCGGTCCGCGACCTCCAGGACGGTGGGCTCGAGGAAGTTCCCCGCGTCGCGGCCCTGCGGACGTCCGCCACCGATGAGCAACTCGGCCCCGTCGCGCAGTGCGGCGTCGAGGATGCCGGACACCCGCTGATGCTGGACGGTGTTGATGAGCGGGCCCATGTCGAGGTCCTCGTCCCACGCGCCGAGCCGGATGCCGGTCATCTGCGCCAGCACGCGATCGCGGACCTCGCCGATGATGGACCGGTGCACCAGCAGCCGGGAGCCGGCGTTGCAGTTCTGGCCGGCGTTCTCCGTGATGGACCGAACGATCGTCGGGATCGCGACGTCGAGATCGGCGTCGGGAAACACGATGTTCGGTGACTTCCCGCCGAGTTCGAGCTTGATCGGCGTCAGATGCTGCGCGGCCCCCTGCATGACGAGACGACCGGTCGCCACGGACCCGACGAAGCTGACATGGTCGATGCCGGGGTGGCTCACCAGCGCTGCTCCGAGGTCGGCACCGACGCCGGTCAGCACGTTGAGCACGCCCGGGGGCAGGCCGGCGGCCTCGGCCAGCTCGACCAGGGCGTGCACTACGAGCGGCGCGACCTCGGAAGGCTTGAGCACCACGGTGTTGCCGGCGGCCAGGGCCGGCGCGAGGTTGGCCGCGCTGAGCAGCGCCGGGACGTTCCACGGCAGCACGATCGCGCATACCCCGTACGGCTCGCGCACGGTGTAGCCGAAGAATTCGGGCTGGCGGACGGGGAGCGTGGCGCCGGTCAGCTTGTCGGCCCCGCCGGCCGTGTACGCCATGATCGATCCGGCGATGATGATGTTCATCCGGGCGGCCGAGAGCGGCTTGCCGACGTTGCGGGCCTCGATCGCGGCGAGGCGTTCCTGGTTCTCGAAGATGAGTTGTGCCCAGCGGGACAACAGCGCGCCACGCTCGGAGGGCGAGGTCCTTGACCAGTTGCGCGACGCGGCGCGTGCAGCCGCGACCGCTCGGTCGACGTCACTGGTCGCGCTCGTGTGGATTCGCCCGTACTCCACGCCGGTCGCGGGATCGATTGTGGGCAGGACCTGGTCGCCACCCGTCCAGGTTCCATCGATAAGCGTGCCTGGCTGATCGATCACTGTGTCAATCGTGGTCACGTAGGGATCATCGGCGAGTGCATTCCACCAGTCAAGATGCTCTCTCGTAATGTGCAATCGCATCGCGCTTCACGGCGCGGATTCGTGCGCGCTGCCCGTCGGTGGGATCAGGCCTGGCAGGCGCCGGGATCGCTTGGTGTCAAAATCCTAGCAAATCAGGCGTAGGGAGCACGCATGGGGTGGATCGCCGAGCTCTGATGGCCTTCCGGGCATCTCGTATAGCAACGAACCGTATTGCATGACGGGATGGCCGGTGTTACGTTTCGCCAGCCCGAGACTCCAGTCGTCGGCGCTCGCACAGGACCGCATGCGACCTGGGCGTCAGCGTCGTCGAACTGGCCGCGACGCGTGACTGGCGCCTGGCGTACGACGACCTCGCCGAGGCGGACACCCCCGTACGAAGCCGGATACCCATACGAAAAGGAACGGGTGCATGATGCGAAATCACAGGTTGGCCGCGCTCTGCGCGTCTGCCGTGGTCCTGGCGCTCACGGTGACGGCCTGCGGTTTAAGTGGCGGCAAGAGCGGCGCCACATCCGGCTCGCCGAGCGTGTCGAGCGGCGCGCAGGGCGCAGACCCGTTCGCCGTGGCGAAGGGGCCGAGCGTCGGCAGCCCAGGCCCCGCGACGGCACCCGAATGGGAGGGCAAGACCTCCATCCCGGCCGGCCAGCCGGACATGAACAAGGACGGGAAGGTGTCGATCGGTGTCATCACGTCCGGCGACACGAACGACGGAACCTACTACCAGAGTGTCGCCGACGCGGCGCAGTACGCCGGGACGAAGTACGGCTGGAAGGTGTCGGTGCAGGGTCTCGTCCCCCTGACGCAGGCGCTGAGCGCCGCCGAGAACCTCTGCCGGCAGCGCGTCGACATGGTCATCATCGGCGACGCTCAGCTCGCCCAGGCGGTCAACGCCGCCAAGGAGCCGATCTGCAAGGACACGTTCTTCTACCTGCAGGGCGGATACGGCTCACCCAAGCAGGACGCGACCTTCACCCAGTCCTACGACGTCGGGCTGAGCTACGCCTACGTCGCCGGCGTGGCCACCGGCGTCTACATGAAGAACAAGAACATCAAGAAGGCCGGCTTCATCGCCGGTTTGGCGGCCCCGTTCAACACCACCATCGGCGCGGTCTTCAAGAAGGGTGTCCTGTCGCAGGTGCCCGACGCGACGGTGGTCGAGACGTACACCGGCGACCAGATCGACGTCGGCAAGGCCGTCGAGGCGTTCGCCGCGCAGCAGTCGCAGGGCATCGGTCTCGTGTACCCGTACTTCGGCGCGCCGACCGTCGCGATCGCCAAGAAAGCGAACGCCGCGAACATCCCGGTGATCGGGTCGCCGATCGACTTCTGCGGCTCGACCTCGGCGTCGTTCATCGCCTCCGTGATCTTTGCGCCCGGCTACTACCTGGCCCCGCTGCTCGACGATTTCGCGAACGGGAAGCTGCCGCTGGGTGGGACCCGGAACTGGCGCCTGGGCGTCGACCCTGTTCCGGCCGTGCACACGTGCTCGTCGGCAGGCAGTGACGGGGCCGCGATCGACGCCGCGATCAAGCAGGCCCAGAGCGAGATCAACAACGGAACGATCGATCCGTTGAAGCTGGCCACCGGCTGACCTGCCCATGACCATCACCAACCCGAACGGGTCCAGCGTGGTGACCGGCCATCCGATGCTTCGGATGGCCGGTGTCACCAAGTACTTCAACGGCCGCGCCGCCTGTGACGACGTCGACCTCAGCGTCGCTGCGGGAGAGATCCACGGCTTGCTCGGCCAGAACGGCGCAGGCAAGTCGACCTTGATGAACATTCTCCTCGGGCTGGTCCGGCCCGATCGCGGTGTCGTCGAGGTTGCCGGCCGGCCCGTGACGATCCGTGATCCGAACGACGCGCGAGCCCAGGGCATCGGGATGGTGCATCAGCACTACAGCCTTATCCCGACGCTTTCGGTCTGGGAGAACATCGCGATCACCGCGAAGGGCCGCGTCAGACCGGACCGGATCACGGCGCTGGTCGAGCAGACGAGTGCCCGGTACGGCCTGGAGGTGTCGGCGTCGAAGCGCGTCGGCGACCTCACGGTCGGCGAGCAGCAGCGTGTCGAGGTCGTCAAGTGCCTTATCGATCAGCCGAAACTGCTCGTCCTGGACGAGCCGACCGCCGTGCTCACCGAGCGCGAGTCGCATGCGCTGTTCTCGATGCTCGGCCAGGTCGTCGACGGAGGGGCCTGTTCGGTCATCCTCATCAGTCACAACCTCGCCGAGATCCGGTCGGTCGCGCACCGGACAACGATCATGCGCGACGGGCGGGTGGTGTCCCAGGTTGTGCCGTCGGAGACGTCCGTGGCCGCACTCGCGCGGCACATGATCGGACACGATCTGCGCAACGAGCCGGACGTCGCCACCGCCATCGGTGCCGACCTGCGGACCGACCCGGCGCCGGTCTCGGCAGCGGCGCCGGCCGGCACACCCGGACTCCCGCCCGCTCTGGAGATCGAGGAGGCGACGGCCTTCCTCCCCGGGGGGCGTCGCGCGTTGGACGCGCTCGGCCTGCACGTGCGCGGTGGCGAGGTGCTGGGCGTCGCGGGCGTGGAGGGCAACGGTCAGAAGTGGCTGGCCTCGCTCCTTTCCGGTGCGTTGTCGTTGCACAGCGGACGGGTGCGGGTGCGTGGCACGAACGTCCGGGTGAGCAAGCCGGGTGCGATGAGATCCGCGGGCGTCGCGGTGGTGCCCGAGGACCGGCGTGAGTCCGGTTGTGTCCTCGACATGTCGGTGGCGGACAACATCGCGTTCGCCGCGCTCGGCTCGCTCGCGCGGCGCGGTGTGGTGTCACGCCGCCGGGTGCTCGCGCTCGCCGAGAAACTGGTCGAGGAGTTCCAGATCTCCGTCGCCTCGCTGGACCAGCCGATGCGGTCGCTGTCCGGCGGGAACCAGCAGAAGGTGGTGCTCGCGCGCGAGCTCTCGACGGAGCCGGGCGTGCTCGTGTTGGCGCAACCGACGCGCGGCCTGGACGTCGGTGCGATCGCGTACATGCACGAGCGGATCCGTGCGGCTGCGGACGCCGGTGTCGCGGTCGTACTGATCTCGACGGATCTCAACGAGATCATGCAGTTGTCGGATCGCATTGCGGTTATGTACCGGGGAAAGGTCCGGGGCGAAACCACCCGTGCCGAAGCCGACCCCGAGAAGCTGGGGTTGCTGATGGGTGGTGTGCACGCGTGAGCGGACTCGATGTGCCGGAGAAGACGAAGGAATCGTCACCTGCCGATCGGTCCCGCGCCGTGGTTCGGCCGGGTGGCCTCGGCGCCGAGCTGGCCGCCGCGCTTCGCGCCAATGCCGGGTCCGCGGCGAGCCAGGTCGGTATGTTCGTCCTGTTCCTCGGCATCGGCTTGGCGGTCGGGCTGCTCCTGAGCTGGTCGACGGGGCATTCGCCGACGGTCGTCCTGGCCGACCTGCTCGACGGCAGCTTCGGCAACGCGATGTCGATCAGCTACACGCTCTCCTTCGCCGCTCCGCTGCTGCTCGTCGCCGCGGGCACGGTGATCTGCATGCAGGCGGGACAGTTCAACATCGGTCAGGAGGGGCAGGTCACACTCGGGGCGGTCGGTGCCGGGTTCGTCGTCTTCAACATCAGCGGCCCGGCGATCGTGGTCATCCCGCTGGCGTTCGCGGCGGCGGCGGTGGCAGGCGGGCTGTGGGCCGGGCTGGTCGCGCTGCTCAAGTTCACCCGGGGCGTCAACATCGTCGTGAGCTCGCTGCTGTTCGTCTTCCTCGCCGAGCAGCTCATGGTGTGGCTGATCAGTGGCTCCGGACCGTTGCACGACGACGGGGAAGGCGTTCTGGGGGCGGGCACAGCATCCCAGTCACCCACGGTGCCGGCCGGTGCGGAACTCCCCACACCGCACCTCTTCGGTCTCGACGTCCCCAGCGGCTTCCTGATCGCCGCCGTCGCGGCGATCGTCGTCGCCTGGGTGCTGCGCTCGACGCTGGTCGGCTACCGGCTGCGAATCCTGGGCCACAGCCCGGTCGTCGCACACACGATCGGCGTCAGCGAATCCCGCCTCGGCTCGCTGGCCGTCGCCGCGTCCGGCGCCTTCGCCGGCGCCGCGGGCGCGGTGATCCTGCTCGGCCAGAGTTATCAGCTCCACCCGGGTACCGCTAGCAGCATTGGATGGAACGGGTTGCTCATCGCATTGGCGGCGCGAACCAGGATCGGCGTCAGCGCCGTCCTCGCCATCGTCTTCGGCGCCATGATCGCAGGCGGCGGTCTCCTCGGCAGCGACAACGTGCCGGTCGACATCGTCAACGTCATGACCGCATCGATTGTGGTCGCGCTGCTCTGCCCGCCCGTGGTGCTCGTCGCGCTACGCCGGCGCCGGCAGCGTCGAGCCGCGCAGGTGAGCTCATGAGCGGTCCGGAGCGCAGCGGAGGGGCCGCTCATCGGTGGCTCAGTACAAGCTCATGTGCTCGGGGGAGCGAAGCGGAGGAGAGGACATGAGCGTCGCGGTTGACATCCAGACCATTCTGGCCGTGTCGGTGCCGCTCGCAGTGCCACTGCTGTTCGCGGGGCTCGGGGAGTACGTCGCCCAGCGTTCGGGAGCCTTCGACCTCTCCGTCGAGGGCATGATGCTCGCCGCGGCGTTCTTCGGCGCGTACGGCGCCTCGGCGTCCGGTTCGCCGTTGGTCGGCCTCCTGCTCGGCGTCCTGGCCGGAGCGGTGGTGGCGGTCATCCACGGCAACCTGAGCCATCGGCTGCAGCTCAACACCTACGTTGTCGGTCTGTCCCTCAACGTCCTGGTGCTGGGTGTGACGAACTATCTGCTGACGACGACGGCGTTCGACATCCCGAGGGCGACGAACCTGCGCATCCCCGGATTGTCGGACATCCCCGTCGTCGGCAAGCCGCTCTTCGACCAGCCGTGGGTCGTCTACGTCATTCCGCTGCTGATCATCGCGATCTGGGCCGTCGGGCGTACCCGGTGGGGCCTTGAGATCCGCGGGGCCGGCGACGATCCGATCGCGAGCGATCTGACGGGTATCAAGGTGAACGCCCGGCGGCGTCAGGCACTGTTGTTCTGCGGGTTGTGCGCGGGCACCGGCGGAGCCTTTCTGTCGGTGTTCCAGTCGAGTTCCTTCACGTCAGGCATGACGGCCGGGCGCGGGTACATCGTCATCGCCGTGGTGATCTTCGGCGGCTGGACGCTGCGGGGCGTGGTCGCGGCCAGTCTTCTCTTCGGCGTCGCCGAGGGTCTGCAGCTCGCGCTGCCTGCAATCGGCACCACGCCGTCACCGCAGTTGCTTGTCGCCGTGCCGTACCTGCTCGCAGTGGTGTCCCTGGCGCTGCTGGGCAGGCGGCTCCACCAACCCTTGGCTCTCGGGCAGCCCTTCGCCCCGTCCCGATAGCGAGACACGAAAGAGCGAGCGGGAGGCTCGACCATCGGGTCGCCTCCCGCTCGCTTCGGCGCTTCCACCACGGTGGCGGTCCCGCCGCGTGTGGTCATGTAAGGAGATCCGGTGCTTGATCAGCCGGATGGTCCTGGGATTGCATGAGTGTCCCGGCTCGTTCCGTGGGCGGCGACGAGTTGTGGTCTGAGGGGAAGCCTCATGTGCGTGATTGCCGCCGCTGGCCTGGCCACGGACGCCCGAGGCGGTCCGGCACCTGGCCGGCGTCGGACCGCCTCGGGCGGATGTTTGCCGGCTACTCGAACAGGATGACGCCGCGAAGGTTGACGCCGGCGTGCATGTCCTCGTAGCCCTGACCGATCTCGTCGAGCCGGTAGGTCCTGGTGACGATCTCGTCGAGGCGAAGCGCGCCCGCTCGGTACATGTCGAGCAGGTTCAGGATGTCCCACGTCGGGTTGCACTCGCCGAACAGCGAGCCCTGCAGCCGCTTCTGATACAGGGTGAGCTCGGCAAGGTTGACGGGAATCCCGCTGTCGGCGTTGTTGCCCAGGCCGGTGACCACGACCGTGCCGCCCTTACGGATGGCGGAGAAGGCCTGGCCGATGTGTTCGGCACGGACGACGCCCACCGTGACGATGGCCGAGTCCGCACCCTGACCGTTGCTGAACTGCCGGGCGAGCTGTCTGGCTTCGTCCATGGTCGCGAAGGCGTGGGTGGCGCCGAACTGCTTCGCCTGCTCGCGCTTGAACGCGATCGGGTCGACCGCGATGATCGTCGTCGCTCCCGCGTGGACCGCTCCCTGGACGGCGTTGATCCCGATGCCGCCGATCCCCATCACGATGACGACGTGGCCGGGACGAACCCGCGCGGAGTTGACCGAGGCACCCCAGCCTGTGGCCACCCCACACCCGACCAGGCACGCCTTGTCGAGCGGAATGTCCTTCGGGATCTTGACTGCGGACCGCGCGGAGATGGTCGTCGTCTCGGTGAACGCGGAGACACCGCACATCTGTCCGACCGGGGCGCCCGAATCGGCCATGCGCAGGCGTGGCGTGACGGGCGGCATCCACACCAGCGCGCCGTCGTCGCACAGGTTCTGCATGCCGGAGGCGCACCACCGGCAGCGTCCGCATGCCGGGAGGAAGGACAGGACGACGTTGTCGCCCTCGCTCAGACCGGTCGTGCCAGGGCCGACCTTGGTGACGACGCCGGCTCCCTCGTGGCCGACGGCGAAGGGGTAGATGGCAACCGGGGAGTCGCCGACGGCGATGTGGTCATCGGAGTGGCACAGGCCCGCCGCAACCATCCTGACCTGGATCTCTCCCTCGCGTGGATCCTCGACCTCGAGGTCGACGACCTCGTAGGGTCCGGGTGCATTGCGTATGATTGCGCCTTTGGTTCGCATTGTAGCCCTGTCCTCGTCCTCGGTTCCGTCGATGACGTCAGTCGGATGGTCGGTGGGTCACCTCGAGCGGCCCTGTGGACGTGGCTGCGCACGCGGTGCCGAGCAGACACTAAGGCAGCATCCTGCCTTTCGCAATGCGAGACATTGACTCGCCCAGTGAGACGTTGTTACGTTGCTCCCGCGATTTGAAATGGCGGCCATGCACACTGAGGACAGGTCATGCCAGCAGATGAGATGTTTGATCACCACTCGCCCGAATGTCGCGACGACATCGTCGGTTACTACGCGGCGTTCCGGGAGAAGTGCCCCGTCGGCAGATCCACGGCCCATGAGTCGGGCTACGTGTACCTCACCCGGTATGCCGACGTTTTCCAGGTAGCCCGGAACGACGGGCTGTTCTCGTCTACCCGCGCGGCAGGCAACCTCAGCGGAACCGCGATCGTGATCCCGAGCGGACCGTTCGGCGAGCACCTCCAGTACCCGCTCGAGATGGATCCGCCGGACACGCTGGAGTACCGTCGCCTCCTCGACCTGATCCTGTCGCCCGCCGCAGTGGACCAGCTTCGGCCGATGATCGCCCGGCACGCGACGCGCATCGTCGACGAGTTCATCGAGAAGGGCAGCGCGGATCTCGTCCGTGAGCTGACGAACCCGCTGCCGAGTGCCGTCACGCTCGACTGGCTCGGATTCCCGGAAGAGGACTGGGTCCGCATCGGCCGCCCGATCCACGATGTGTTCACGTCCGAGCCGGGCAGCGAGCGCGCCGCGAAGGCGATCGAGGGCGTCATCTACATGGAGCGGCGGATCGCCGAGCTCATCATCGAGCGCCGCGCGAACCCGCAGGACGATGCCATCAGCGTGCTGGTCCAGCAGCGCAAGCAGGACGGGTCCGAGTTCACCGACGCCGAACTGCTGTCCGTGATCGGCATCGCGGTCTCCGGCGGGGTCGACACGACGACCTCGCTGACCGGTTCGGTACTCGTCCACCTCGATGAGCACCGGGACATGCGCCAGCAGCTCATCGACGCTCCGGACCTGCTGATCGACGGGACGGACGAGTTCCTGCGCCGGTACGGTTCGGTGACCGCGATGGCCCGGACCATCACCGCGGACACCGAAATCGGCGGCTGCCCGGTCAAGGCCGGCGAGCGGCTCCTGGTGCCGTGGTTCGCGGCCAACCACGACCCGGCGGTGTTCACCAACCCGGAGCTGGTCCAGCTCGATCGGGACGCCAGCCGGCACCTGACCTTCGGTACCGGTACGCACCGGTGCCCGGGTGCGCACCTCGCGCGCGCGATGTTCCAGGAGATGATCCACCAGGTCCTCACCCGGCTGCCCGACTACCGGGTGGATCGCGAGGGTCTCGTCGGCTACCCGTCGCGCGGCAACCACATGGGTTGGGACGTCATCCCGGCGGTGTTCACCCCGGGTGCGCGGGTCGGCGCCGGGGTCGTCACGGTCTCGTCCGCCGTGCCGCGCCAGGCGGGGACGTTCGACGTAGTGCTCGACGCCGTGGAGAGCGTGGCCGACCGCGTGATCAAGGTGACGATGCGGTCTGTCGACGGCGCCGACCTGCCCGCCTGGCAGCCCGGTGCGCACCTTGAGGTCCGGCTGCCGTCCGGGCGGCTGCGGCAGTACTCGCTGTGCGGCGCTCCCGCGGACCGCCAGACGTATGAGATCGCGGTGCTGCGGGAGGAGGCCGGCCGGGGCGGCTCGGACGAGTTCCACGAGATCGCGACGCCGGGACGGACCCTGACGGTACGCGGGCCGCGTAACCACTTCCCGCTCGTCGAGGCCGACGGCTACCTCCTGCTCGCCGGGGGCATCGGCATCACCCCGATCCTCGCCATGACGCGCTCGTTGACGCAGCGCGGCAAGAACTTGAAGGTCGTGTACGGCGGGCGGACCGCCGGCTCCATGGCGTTCCGCGCGGAGCTGGAGGCGCTGCCCGAGGCCCAGCGTGCCCTGGTCGCTCAGGACGAGCACGGACTTCCCGACCTGCGCTCGGCGATCCAGGAATGCGCGCCGGGGATGGCGATCTACTGCTGCGGCCCCGGTGCGATGATCGCCGCGGTACAGCAACTGTGCGACGAACTCGGCGTGCGGGATCAGCTGCACATCGAACGGTTCGCCGCCAGCGACGAACAAGAGGCGAGGATCGCCTCCACCGAGGACAACACGCCGTTCCAGGTGGAGTTGGCCAAGTCGGGCGTCGTGCTCGACGTCCCCGTCGACAAGCGGCTGATCGATGTGGTGCGCGGTGCATTGCCCGGAATCGCCTACGACTGCGAGAAGGGCTTCTGCGGGTCCTGCGAGACCCGCGTACTGGCCGGCACGCCCGATCACCGGGACGAGGTGCTGACGAAGGCCGAGCGGGAGGCCGGCGCGACGATGATGATCTGCATCAGCCGCGCCCAGTCGCAGCGGCTCGTCCTCGACCTCTGACGTCACGCGGGCGGCGGCACCCGCCGTCGCCCGCGTGACGATGTCGTCGGCGTCAACCGCGAGCGGTGCCCGCGGGAACCTCGTGCTTGGCGCCGACGGATTCGAACCTCCGGGCAGACCGATTCCTCAGATCCCGCTCTTCGCGAGCGTCCCGGAGCTCATCGCGCGCATCTCGTGGTTCGCCGAGGTCGGCCCCGTCCGTGCGCTGGTCACCACTGTTCACGCGCCTCCGGTGCAGTCCGCGCGCCCACCATTCGGTATGCGCCGCGGGCGCACCGACGCGCCGGTTCCGCATATCCGTCTTTCGCAACGCAGGCCTGGGAGCACCTATGTCCGTCTCGACTCCGCCACAGTTCGATCTCGTTCTCTCCGGGGGCACCGTTCTCGATCCGGCGTCGGGTCGCAATGAGCGCTGCGACGTGGCGATCGCCGGTGAGCGGATAGCGGCCATCGGGAGCGGGCTGGCAGGGCAGGCGAAGCAGGTGATCGACACGTCCGGTTCGACCGTGGTACCCGGGCTGGTCGAGGGGCACAGCCACGTGTTCCAGGACGTGTCGAAGGTTGGCGCGCCGGCGGACGAGGCGCACCTGCGGCGCGGGGTGGTCGCGGTAGCCGACGCCGGTACCGCGGGCGCCTCGACGTTCGACGCGTTCCGCCAACTCGTCGTCGAGGGCAACGCGCTGCGGGTCGTGAACTTCCTCAACGTGTCCGTGCTCGGTCTCATCGACTTCCGGTTCGGTGAGCTGCTGAATCCGGACACGCTGGTGGTCGACGACGCGCTGGCCGTCGCGGAGCAGAACCCCGATGTCGTGCGAGGCTTCAAGATCCGCTTGTCGGAGGACGTCGTGGGGCCGCACGGGGAGTCGCTGCTGAAGCGGTCGATCGCGCTGGCCGAGCAGGCCGGGTTGCCGTTGATGGTGCACATCGGCGAGACGGAGGAGCCGCTTCCGGTCGTGCTCGAGCACCTGCGGCCGGGGGACATCGTGGCGCACTGCTACACCGGCAAGCCGCACGGGATTCTCGACGGCGACGCGGTGCTCGCCGAGGTGATGGCCGCTCGGGAGCGCGGGGTGCTGTTCGACTCGGCCCACGGCAAGAGCAACCTGAGCTTCGAGGTGGCGCGGCGGGCGATCGCGAACGGCTTCCTGCCCGACGTGCTCAGCTCCGACACCAGCGCCCGAAACTGGCGCGGCCCGGTGTTCGACCTGGTTACCAGCATCGCCAAGCTGGTTGCGCTCGGTGCGCCGCTGGCGGAGTGCATCCGGCGGGCGACGGTGGCGCCGGCCCGGGTGCTGGGCCTGGACCGCGAGGGCTACGGCCGGCTCACAGTGGGCGGTCGCGCCGACGTCACGGTGCTGACGGAGACCAGCGAGGTGGTCCTGCCCGACGCGGCCGGCAACGTCATCACCGCTGCGCGCCTCGAACCGACGACGGTGATCCACAATGGCGCTCTGGTGGAGACCGTTCCGTGGCGAGGCGGCGTTTCGGCGTAAGCCTGCAAACTGCCCGTGAGCGGCCCCTGGGCCGCCAAGCTCATCGAGGAGGAAGCCTGATGTCGCCACGCAATCCCGCCCTGTTCGGCAAGGTGATCAACTGGGCCGAGATACCGCAGCGGGAGATCCGGCCCGGCGTCCGGCGGCGCATCTTCGCCACCGACGAGGTCCTGATCGCGCACCACGAGCTGGAGGTCGGCATGGAGGTCAACCCCCACTCGCACGACGACTTCGACCAGCTCGTCTACATCGAGTCCGGCCGGTGTAACTACTACGTAGACGGCGTTGCGAACGACATGCGGGCCGGGTCGTTCCTGCTCGTGCCGCGCGGCGCTGAGCATTACGTGGAGCCCACCGAGGGGCCCTGCGTGAACATCGACTTCTTCGTTCCGCCGCGTGCCGATCTCCTTGCGAAGCTGGAGCTGGACGCGGTCCTGCGCGACGGCGACTGACCCGATCCGCGGCAAGGTCGCGATCGTTCGGTACCACCCTCGACAGCTGCCGGCCGGCGCGATCGCCGGACGGCAGCTGTCGACGCTTGTATGGCGCCGCTCAGCCGACGGTCCAGGTGTCGGTCCCGAGCAGCAGCCGCTGCAGCGCGTCGTCGTCGCCGGGTGCCTTCGCTGCCGCGGCCTCCAGCTGGGCGGCCATGGCCTCGTCGTAGGTGGGGCGTTCGACGGAGCGGAACACGCCCATCGGGGTGTAGCGGGAGTCGAGCGACAGCCGGGACAGGGCGAAGGCGAACGAGGGGTTGTCCGCATGGGCGTCGTGCACGACGACCCGCGGGTCGTCGGCGGCGAGGCCGTGCTCGATCGCGAGCGTGCCGTGCTCGTCACGGATAACACCCTTCTCGCCGTCCTTGCCGAAGCGCAGCGGCCGGCCGTGCTCCAGGCGGATGGTCCAGTCGTCGCGGGTCTCGGCGTCCTTGAGCAGGTCGAACGCGCCGTCGTTGAAGATATTGCAGTTCTGGTAGATCTCGACCAGTGCCGTGCCGGAGTGCTCGGCGGCGGCGCGCAACACCGACTGCAGGTGCTTGCGGTCGCTGTCGAGGGTGCGGGCGACGAACGTGGCCTCCGCACCGAGGGCGACCGAGACGGGATTGAACGGGTTGTCCAGCGACCCCATCGGCGTCGACTTGGTGATCTTGCCGATCTCGCTGGTGGGGGAGTACTGGCCCTTGGTCAGCCCGTAGATCCGGTTGTTGAACAGCAGGATCTTGAGGTTGACGTTGCGGCGCAGCGCGTGGATCAGGTGGTTGCCGCCGATCGACAGCGCGTCGCCGTCACCGGTGACGACCCACACCGACAGGTCGGTACGGGACGTGGACAGGCCGGTGGCGATCGCCGGCGCGCGCCCGTGGATGGAGTGCATGCCATAGGTGTTCATGTAGTACGGAAACCGGCTGGAGCAGCCGATGCCGGACACGAACACGATGTCCTCGCGCGGGATGCCGAGCTCGGGCATGAAGCCCTGCACGGCCGCGAGGATCGCGTAGTCACCGCAGCCGGGGCACCAGCGGACCTCCTGGTCGGTCTTGAAGTCCTTCGGCTTCAGACCAAGCGATGGGCCGCTGCGGCCCGAGCCGTGGGCTGTGTCAGCCATTCGAGATCACTTCCTGGAGCATGTCGGTGAGTTCGTCGGCCTTGAACGGCAGGCCACGGATCTGGGTGACGCTGATCGCGTCGACGAGGTAGCGCGCGCGGATGAGGGTGGCGAGCTGGCCCAGGTTCATCTCGGGGATCACGATCTTGTCGTAGTGGGCCAGGATCGCCCCGAGGTCGGCCGGGAACGGGTTGATGTGCCGCAGGTGGAGTTGCGCGACCGACAGGCCGCTCGCGCGGACCTGTCGGCAGGCCGCGCCGATCGGGCCGTAGGTGGAGCCCCACCCGAGCACCAGCACCCTGGCGTCGCCGGCCGGGTCGTCGACGACCAGCGGCGGCAGGCCGGCCGCGACCGCGTCGACCTTCGCCTGGCGGGTCCGGACCATGAAGTCGTGGTTGTCCGGGTCGTAGCTGATGTTGCCGGTCTTGTCGGCCTTCTCGATGCCGCCGACCCTGTGCTCCAGCCCCGGGGTGCCGGGCACCGCCCAGGGCCGGGCCAGCGTCTGCGGATCGCGCAGGTACGGCAGGAACGTGCCATCCGGACCGTTCGGCTCCCTGGCGAAGTCGACGGTCAGGTCCGGTAGCTCTGCCGGCGTGGGCACCCGCCACGGCTCGGAGCCGTTGGCGAGGTAACCGTCGGTGAGCAGGAACACTGGGGTGCGGTACGTCAGCGCGATCCGCGCCGCCTCGAACGCGGCGTAGAAGCAGTCCCCCGGCGACTGGGCGGCCACGATCGGGACCGGCGCCTCACCGTTGCGGCCGTACATCGCCTGCAGCAGGTCCGACTGCTCGGTCTTGGTCGGCAGGCCGGTGGACGGGCCGCCGCGCTGGACGTCGACGACCACCAGCGGCAGCTCCAGCGACACGGCCAGGCCGATGGTCTCGCCCTTGAGGGCGATGCCCGGCCCGGACGAGGTGGTGACCGCCAGCGCTCCGCCGAAGGAGGCGCCGAGCGCCGCGCCAATGCCGGCGATCTCGTCCTCGGCCTGGAAGGTGCGGATACCGAACCGCTTGTGCTTGCTCAGCTCGTGCAGGATGTCCGACGCCGGCGTGATCGGGTAGGCGCCCAGGTACATCGGCAGCCCGGCCCGCCGCGCCGCGGCGACCAGGCCGTACGACAGCGCCAGGTTGCCGGAGATGTTGCGGTACACCCCGGCCGGCAGCGTCGCGGGCTTGATCTCGTAGGCGACGGCGAACGTCTCGGTCGTCTCGCCGTAGTTCCACCCAGCCTTGAACGCGGTGATGTTCGCCTCGGCGATCGCCGGCTTGCTCGCGAACTTCTGCCGGATGAAGTTCAGCGTCCCCTCCGTGGGGCGGGAGTACATCCACGACAGCAACCCCAGGGCGAACATGTTCTTCGACCGGCCGGCGTCCTTGCGGGACAGCTCGTTGCCCTGGAGGGCGTCCAGGGTCAGCTGGGTCAGGTCGACCGCATGCACGGTGTAGCCGTCCAGCGTGCCGTCCTCCAGGGGGTTCGACGCCCATCCGATTCGGGCCAGCGCGCGCTGGGTGAAGTCGTGGGTATCGATGATCAGCCTGCCGCCCTGCGGCACGTCGGCCAGGTTCGCCTTGAGCGCTGCGGGGTTCATCGCGACGAGGACGTCCGGCCGGTCGCCCGGGGTGAGGATGTCGTGGTCGGCGAAGTGCAGCTGGAACGATGAGACGCCGGCCAGGGTGCCCTGCGGCGCGCGGATCTCCGCCGGGAAGTTCGGCAGCGTCGACAGGTCGTTGCCGAAGACCGCCGTCTCCTGGGTGAAGCGGTCGCCGGTGAGCTGCATCCCGTCGCCGGAGTCGCCGGCGATGCGGATGACCACGCGGTCAAGCTGCTGGGTGGGCTTCAGCGTCGAAGTCATTGGGCACCTCCGAGGACGGCGGCGAATACCGCCGGGCATGAGGACGTCACCGGATGTCAGGTCGTGGACGGACGCGCGGCACAGAACCATGAGCGCGGAGTCGATACCGGCGCGCAGCATGTCGAGGACGTTCTCCAGGGCGAGGACGTGTCGATGCCACCGCTGGGCGACCGCGGGACCGGGGGAGCACTCGTCCCGGCCCCGCCCGTCATCGCTCAACCGCGTGCTCGTCGCACGCCGCCGAGCCCTGGACCAGCATTGGTCCGAGTTTGTCGATGAGTTTGTCGAAAGGCTATTCGGGGTTGCCGAGCCGCTGGGACAGCGCGCGGGTCGTGGCAAGCAGCGCCTGTGCCTGAGGGGAGTCGATGTCGGTCGATATGCTCACGGTCGTGCCCACGATGGCCATGGCGGCGACGATCGACGAGCCTTCGAAGATCGGCGCGGCGATGGTCCGGACACCGTTGATGTCCGGCGAGTTCAGCGACAGCCCGTGCTTGCGGATTCCCTCGAACTCCTGCTCCAGCTCCGGGGTTCGACGCAGGAGCTTGACCAGACCGGGCACCTGATCCCGGGGCAGGAAGGTGCAGAACACCCGACCCTGGGCGGAGTTCGTCAGATCCAGCCGCGCGCCGGCCCGGACACCGATCCTGATGATGTGGTCGGTGTTGTCCGCCGAGCGCACGACGGTCGCGGTTTCTCCGTCCCACACGCTGAGCACGACGGTTTCGTCGACCGTCTTGACCAGTTGGTCCATGTACGGCTCGGCCGCGTCGACGATCGGTAGCCCGGCGCGGGCCGCCCCGGCGAGCGTCAATACCTGCGGCCCGAGTGAGTACAGCGCGGTGCGCTCGTCGTAGCGCAGGAGATTGGCCGCCCGCAGAGCCTTGGTGTAGCGGTGCGCCGTCGCCTTGCTCGCGCCCAGCTGGCTGGTGATCTCATTCAGGCTCAGATAGGGCTTGCTGACGGTGAAGGAGCCCAGAACTTTGGCCGCACGCTGCACCGTCTGAATTGTCGGTGCCGCAGTGGACTCCGAGGATTCCGACTCTGGTGTCGTTCTCGGGCTCATCGGTCCTCAATTCGGGCGTCAATCACCTGGCGATCGGCGTGCTGGAGTACTATATACACTTGCGTCATCTGGTGTGGTTCTCGCATGGGTTGGTTATGCGCCAGGCAGTTCCGCTCTAAGCGTCGCATCAGTGGTCTCAATGATGCGACGCCGTCGGCCGGTCGTCGACAGGCAATGTGACGCGACGGCCCGCGAGCACCCCGACGATTCGGGAGCGGGAGTTCGGCCCTACTCAGCGCGGTTTTGTGGTCGAAGTCTAGCAATCGCGCGTCGTGTGCCCACTGGGCGGCGCACGACGATCGTGCGTTGGTCAGCACGGCGTCACAGGTCCGAGGAGTGGCCGGGCGTGGCCGACGAACCCGGCCGGACAACGGTGGCGATGTGGTTGACCGCCAGCGCGGCCTCGCCGAAGCCGATGGAGATCAGCTTGATCTTGCCGTCGTAGTCGGCGACGTCGCCGGCCGCGAACACGCGGGAGAGGTTCGTGCGCATGGTGCGGTCGACGAGGATGTGCCGGCGCCGCAGTTGCAGCCCCCATCCCTCGATCGGCCCGAGGTCGGCGATGAATCCGAGTGCGGCCACGACCGCCTGCGCGGGCAGGTCCTGCCGATCGCCGGCGCGCGTCGTCACGACGACCCCTTCGACCGCGACCTCGCCACTGATCTTGTGTACCTCGTACGGCGTGAGCACGCGGACGGACGAGGCGTGCAACTGCTCGACGCTGCGCTCGTGCGCCCGAAACTGCGGCCGGCGGTGCACCAGCGTGACGCTGCGGGCGATCGGCTCCAGGCCGAGCGCCCAGTCCAGTGCCGAGTCGCCGCCGCCGACGACGACGACGTCCAGGCCGGCGAGTTCGTCGAGCCGTGGCACGAAGTACCGAAGCCCGCGACCGGCGTACTCCGAGCCGACGGGAAGTTTGCGGGGAGTGAAGTTGCCGATTCCGGCGGTGATCAGCAATGCCTTCGCGCGTATCACATCGCCGGTGTCGGTCGTCACGTCCACACCCTCGTGGTGTTCGTGCACCGAGACGGCACTGCGGCCGAGCAGCAGGAGCGGATCCGCCTGTGCCGCCTGGGCGTACAGCGCGTCGACCAGGTCCTGACCGCGCACGGCCGGGAAACCGGCCACGTCGTAGATCGCCTTCTCCGGGTACAGCGCCGCGATCTGCCCGCCCACCTCGGGCAGTGCGTCGAGCAGTGCGACTGTCAGCCCGCGAAATCCCGCGTAGTAGGTGCCGTACAGTCCCGTCGGCCCCGCGCCCACGATGAGCAGGTCGACCTCGTGTTCGCTCACGAATCCACGTCCGGGTGATCGGCTCCGGTCCGGCCGATCTTGCGTGCTCCGCCCGGCGACCCGAGCCCGGCGAAGAACTCCGAGTTGATCCGCTCGAACTGCCGGACCCCGTCGGGCAGGTCCTCGTGGTGGAAGATCGATACCTCCGGGCAGACCGGCTCACAGCGGCCGCACTCGACGCACTCGTCCGGCTGGATATACATCATCCGGTCGCCCTCGTAGATGCAGTCGACGGGGCACTCCTCGACGCAGGACTTGTCCATGACGTCGACGCAAGACGAGGTGATGACGTACGGCACGTCGGAGCCTCCGCTCTCGGTTGTCACATTACGAGATGCCGTTTTCCATTGTGAGACGACATGATGGCAAGCGGACCTGGTCCCGTCAACACCTCGGCCCAGTTGCGGGCTAGTCTTGACACCCCCCGCGGGCTGGGACAGTCTTAGCGCATTGTGAGATGGCATCTCATGATACATGATAAGCTGAACGAGCGAAGGAGCGGATCTCCATGCCGCAGGCGGGTCGCGACGGAGCGGGCATGCCGATGATCGTCGAGGACTGGGACCGGCTGACCTTCCGGGTGAACCGAGAGGCGTACCGCTCATCGGAGATCTTCGCCCGCGAACGGGATAATGTCTGGCTGCAGAACTGGCTGTACCTCGGGCACGAGACCGAGATCGCCAAGCCGAACGACTTCATTGTGCGAACGCTCGCCGGACGGCCGTTGATCTTCTGCCGGGACACGGACGGCGAGGTGCGCGCCTGGCTGAACTCGTGCCCGCACCGGGGCACCGTGCTCTGCCGCGAGACGGCGGGTTCCAGCAAGCTTTTCCAGTGCTTTTACCACGCGTGGACGTTCCGCAACAACGGCGACGTCGCCGCGATCCCGGACGACTCGGCGTACGAGGGCAGCGAGGGCCTGCGCGAGAGCATGAAGCTGCGCGCCGTGCCTCGCCTGGAGATTCACGAGGGCTACGTCTTCGTGTCCTTCAACCCGGACGTGCCGCCGCTGCTGGAGCATCTCGGCGACGCGGCCGACTACATGACCATGATCGAGCAGCAGCACGCCGATGGCATGACGACGCTTCCCGGCGTGCAGTTGTACAGCGTGCGGGGCAACTGGAAGCTCGCGGTGGAGAACGCGATGGACGGCTACCACTTCTCGCCCACGCACAACACGTTCGTCGGGTACCTGCGCGAGAACGGGTTCGCGGTCACCGACGACGACCAGTACGCCTACAACCTCGGTAACGGCCACTCGCTGCTCGTCCTGACCGGGCACGGCGGCCGGATCAGCATGATCTGGGAGCCGCGGTTCGGTGAGGACGAGCGCGCGCGCACCGATGCCCACCGCAAGGAGATGGCTGAGCGGCTCGGGGAGAAGCGCGCGCACTACGTGGCGGACGAGAGCCACATCCTGTTCGTCTTCCCCAACCTGCTCCTGTTCGACATCGAGGGACTCTCGATCCGCCAACTCGAGCCGGTCAGCGCCGGTCAGACCGACGTGCGTGCCTGGCAGCTCGTGCCCCGCGTCGAGGACCCGGCCTCCCGCGCCCTGCGGATGAAGACGGTCGTCAGCTTCGTCGGCCCCGGTGGCCTGGCGACGCCCGACGATATCGAGGCGTACGAAGCGGTGCAGCGTGGTATCGAGGCAACCGCCAAGGAACGGCGTAGCGAACTGGACTTCAGCGACATGTCGCGCGGCATGATCGACGAGGTGAAGGGCGTGCAGGGCAGATCGATCGACGAAGGCGCGATGCGCGGGTTCTGGCGGCACTGGGTCAGCGCCGTCGGCATCGACAACGGGCTGCAGGTCGCCGGCAAGCGGCCGGCGAGTTTCCTGGAAGGACGGGACGTGCGATGACAGCCGTAGGCGAATACGGCGTGGTGACCGTGGCCGGGCGCGCGCTGAGCCGGGCCCAGGTGGAGGACTTCCTCTACGAGGAGGCCGACATCCTGGACGCGTGGCGCTACGACGACTGGCTGGCGCTGTTCGCGGAGGGCGCTCGCTACGAGATCCCGACCACCGACTACGGCGGCTGGTCGTTGCACGAGTCCGGCTCGTTCGTCGACGACGACTACGATCTGCTGCGAGCCCGGGTCAAGCGGCTCAAGTCGCGCAAGGCGCACGCGGAGAACCCGCACTCGCGCACGCACCGGCTCGTCTCGAACGTGCGCGCCTTCGCACACGAGGACAAGCTCCGGGTGACCGCGTCGTTCGTGGTGCACCGCGCGCGCGATGGGCAGTTCGACACCTACGTCGGGCGCTACGAGCACCTCCTGCTGCCCACGGACGACGGCCTGCGCTTCTGGCTGCGCCGGTCCATCCTCACGCATGAGGCGCTGCCGCCCGGCGCGCGCCTGAGCTTCATTCTTTAGGGACGCCATGATCAGGCACACGCTTTCTTTCCGGTTCAAGGACGAGGTCCCCGCCGAGGTCCGTGCGTCGGTCCTCGCGACGCTCGCGACGTTTCCCGACCGCTACCCGGCGATGCGGAACTGGTCGATGGGCCAGAACATCAGCTCCCGGGACACGACCTTCACGCACACCATGTCCGTCGAGTTCGCCACCAACGACGACCTGCTCGGCTACCTGCAGAGCGAATCGCACGAGAGCTTCGTGCGCGAGAGGTGGCGACCGGTCATCGCTCAGCAGGCGATCACGGCTTACGAGTACACCGAACGGCCGGAGGCCAGCGCCAGGAGGGTGCAACAGATGACGAAGAGCGAGCGGCCGCGCGGGCCGTACGGCATGGAGTACGCCCGCATCGAGGTGCCCGACATGCAGGCGACCATCGACTTCCTCGAGTACCACGTCGGGCTGCAGCTCGAACAGCGCACCGACGAGTACGCATACCTGCGCGCCGACATCGAGCACCACTCGATCGAGCTGATCAACGCGCCGGAGCGTGAGAACGGCTGGACCGTGGCCGTGGGCTACAGCGTCGAGAACGAGGAGGTGCTCGAGCAGCTGCACAAGCGGGTGCTCGACGCCGGCCACCAGGTGCTGCCGCTGCAGGAACGCCAGCAGGCCCTGTGCGACAACGGCTTCGCCGTCAAGGACCCGGACGGTCTGATCATCGAGCTGTTCACGGAGTTCCAGGAGTACGCCGAGCCACCGCACCTCGAGATCCGCCCGCTCGACCTCGTGCACCCGTTCATCGCGACACCGCGATACGAGGAGAGCCTCGAGTTCTACACCAAGGTCCTGAACTTCCTGCCCTCCGACCAGATCGTCGGGTCCACCACGTTCCTGCGCTGCGAGGACCGCTACCACCACAGCCTCGCCCTGCAGAACAACACCAAGCACTACGTGGCGCACCTGTGCTTCGCCATGAAGAGCCTCGACCACGTCATGCGAATGCGGGCGCGGGCGCTGTACAAGGGCGCGCCGATCGCCTCGGACATCGTCAACCACTCCGCGTCGACGTCGATCGCCTTCTACATGCACGATCTGCGGTTCGGCCCGCGCTTCGAGCTGTGTGACCGGCACCGGGTCTTCACCCCCGAGGAACACGAGACCCACCGGGCCCGCAAGATGCCGGCCGACCCGCGCAACATCGACGTGTGGCGCCCGGCCTCGGACGACTGGGGTCGTTTCTGAGCGCCGCGATCCTCGACGTCCTGCGCGTGCTGGACGCGACGCCTGCTCCGCGCGGTCACGAACTCGCGGCCGCCGCGGCGCTGCGGGACTGGTGCGCCGCGCGGTGGCCGGACATCGCCTGGACGGTGCAGCGGTACTCGCCCGAAGGGGCGAACCTGGTGGCGTCCTGCGGGACGGGCCCGCTGCTGTACTCGCACCTGGACACCTCGCTGAACGGGGCGGAGTCCGACGCCGCGATCACCGGCCTGGTGGACGGCTCCGCTCCGCTGCAGGTGCGCGACGGCCGGGTCGAGGGGTTCGGGCTGGGCGTGGCGCGGGCGCCCGCGGCGGCCGCACTGGCCGGCTTCGTGGCCGCCCGGCGTGGCAGCCTTCTGCTCGCCGGCTCGGGGACGCACCGTCGCGGCGGTGCGTCCGCGGGCGTGCTGGCCTACCTGGCTGACCACCCGCGCCCGCTGGCCGCGATCGTGGCCAAGTGCGGCCCGGGCACGGTGCTGTGGGAGGAGCCCGGCGCGCTCTACCTGCGGGTGCAGGTCACCGGCGGGTACGGCGCAGCGCTGGCTCCCGATTCGGCGGTTCCGTCCGGGGGCATCGCGGCGCATGCGGGCCAGATCCTCGCCGCCGTCAGCGCCTGGCGCGAGCGTTACCTGGCCACTCGCCACCCGGTTGGGCAGATCGGCCCCCAGGCCGGGGTGGGCGCGATCCGCTCCGGATCGGCCGCCAAGCCCGATCTCCTGCCCGCGGAGGTACTGCTCGACCTCTATGTGGTCACCATGCCGGGGGAGGAACCGGTCCGCCTGGCCGCGGAGGTCGAGGCCCACCTGCGCGGCGCGCTGGCCGATACCGCACTCGGGGACTGCGTCGTCGGCGTCACGGCCGAGCCGATACACGCCGCGGCCGGCACGCCGCGAGACGCTCCGATCGTGACCGCTGCCCGGCGGCTGTGGGAGGCCGAGTTCGGCGGTGCGCCACCCCCGATCGCCGGATGGACCGGATCGACCGACGGTGTCGTGCTGCGCGCACACGGCATCGACACGGTGCGGCTCGGGCCGCAGAGCGGCCGCTCGCCCGCCGATCCCCGCCGGGAGACGCTCGCGGTCGATCAGCTGGTCGCATTCAGCCGCATCTACGCGGCCCTGCTGTCCGAGCCCGGCGTATGAACTCGCCGGATGCGGCTGCCCGGCGCCCTCTGGGCGTCGGGCTGGTGGGTGCCGGCCTGGCCGCGCAGTCGATCCACCTGCCGACCCTCGCGGGACTCGCCGACGAACTGCGCGTCGTGCACGTCATGGACGTCCTCGCCGACCAGGCCGACGCGGTCGCCGCGCGAGCCGGGGCGCGTGCCAGCACGACGATCGAGGAACTCCTCGACGATCCGGCCGTTGACGTCGTCGGCGTCTGCAGCCCGCACCAGTTCCATGCCGAGCACGTGATCGCCGCCTGCGCGGCCGGGAAGCGCGCCGTCCTCTGCGAGAAGCCGCTGACGCTCTCCGGTACCGCCGCCGCCGAGATCCAACTGGCGTCCGAGCGCTTCGGCGTGCCCGTCTTCGTCGGCACGATGAACCTCTGGGATCCCGCGGCTTCGGCAGCGCTCGCCGCCTGTGGTGCGCTGCGTACCGAGGCGTCGATGATCAGGTCCACGATCCTCATTCCGCCCAACGAGTCGCTCATCGATCTGGCGACCGACCGCATCGACCGTCCCATGTGGCTCCCGCCGGCCCCGGCCGACATGTCGCCGATCCAAGCGGCGCAGTACCGGCTCGGTCGCACGATCCTCGGCCTGGCGGTGCACGGACTGGCACTGGTACGCCACTTCATGCCGGTCGTGCACGACGTGACGTTCGCCCGCACCATCGAGCCGTGGGGGTACGTGTTGTCGCTCACCGACGGGCACCGTGTCGCCCGGCTGATGGGGATGCTCGGCGGTAGCTGGGATCCGGAATGGACGTTCACGGCGATCGGCCCACGAAGCGAACTGTGCATCGACTTCCCTCCGTCGTACGTGCTCGCCGGATCGGCGACCGCCGCGGTGCGCCAGGGTGCCGAGCAGCGGACCTGGAGATTCGGGCATGGCGGGTTTCACGTCCAATGGCGCCATCTCGCCGACGTGGTGCGGGGCCGCGTCGCGCCGCGCATCCCGGTGGCTGAGGCCGTGCAGGACGTGGTGTACGCGCTGGACGTCGTCGCCGCGGCACAGGAGCGGCTCGTCGACGAGGTGAGCTCCGAGTGAGCGCCGGCGCGGCACACCGGGCACCGCCGGGCCGGCCGTTGGATGTGACGAGCACCGGTGCGGACGCCGAGACGGAGCGCCAGGACGTCGTGCTCGCAAGCGTTCCAGCGTGTTTCCGGCGCGTGGCGCGTGCGGATGCTCCGGTGGTCCTCGTCCCGGCCGCGGCTGACGACTGGCTCGAACAGTGCCGAGCTGCGATCCGCGTGCCGACCACGGTCGCCGTCGTGCTCAGCCGGGCGGGGCTCGCCGAGCCCGCCCACGTGCGCGGGCTGCACCGGGACGCTCGCGACCGCGGCGTCGCGGTCGTGGTCAGCTCACCGTTCGCCACGCGGGCGCTGGCGCGCGTCGCCGACGACATTCGGCGCGACGTGCCGGCCGCCGCGGCGGTCGACATGCTGCTCAGGAGCGATGCCGGCCCCGGTGGGTGCGGCGCCGATCGGCTTCGCATCGCGCTGCTGCACGAACTGGCCGTGGCGCGGTACCTGACCGGGCGGCCGGGCAGCCTCACGGTCTGCCATCGGTCGGCGGGCAGCTACCTGGTGTCCGGGAGCGTCGGACGCACGCCAGTGCTGCTCTCCGGCGTGCTGTCCGACGCGGCGGGGCTACGGCTCGAGGTCGACGTCGTCGGTTCCCGAAGGCGCTGGCAGGTCCGCCGCGACAGTTCGGCACCGGCCGATCCGACCAGGGTCGCGATGCTGGACAACACCGGAAGGCACGTGGCGTCCAGCCATTACGAGGGCGGCGAGCGAGCGAGTTGGCTGCGATTGCACGAGACACTGACCGGCGGCCGGCGCGACGTGCAGGACCTAGACACCCTGGCCGACGACCTGCAGATCGTGGCCGACACGCTCGGAATTTAGCGCAAAGCAGTGCTCTGGGACCGTCACCCGGAGTCCTGCTGCGTCGTTTCGCCGCGATGCCGGCATACATTTGCGAAGCAGCGCAGCCGTGACTTGTCGCGGACGATGATGATCGGCTGCGTACCGATCGTGTCAGCCAGGTAGTCGCCCGGCTCGGTGAGCTGGGCGTTGTCCGCGACCAGCTGCCAGTTCTTGGCGAAGACATGTCGTTGTTCTGCATCGTAGAGCCACGCGTCGATGTACATGTGCGGTGGCAGGAATGTGGTCGGTGATGCGTCCGGAAAGTCTTCCGGTCGTACATCGAATTCGCGGATCGGGTACGAGTGGTTGACTGCGGAATCGGTCACCGCGTGTCCTTCGAAGAAGCGGACGGGCGCAGCTGGCACGATCGTTGAATCATGGGCCCCGTCGCGACCGGTTCGACTCCGGCAAGCGCGCCCGGTCGCTTTGCAAGACGGCGCTGGCCGAACCGGCATCTTGTATTGCAAGACGGAGGACTGTCAAGCGAGACTATGCAAGGTCGCCGATGTGGGTCCACCCGGCTGGGAGGCGGCGAGCGACCGGCTGGACCGACGCGGCGACGCGACACCCCCGTCGTCGATCGTATTGAGATGCGAGACGTTGTCCCGTCCGTTGACATGGGTCCGGGGCTCGGGCTAGTGTTCTCCGACACACCCCCATGATCTGTAACCAGTCCCCGGTGCTGGTGAATTCGTGTGGTGGCGCAGTCCAGTCCTCGCCCCCGACCTCCTCGACCGAGGAGTGCCCGCTGGACTGACTCGCCACGGAGGAAGGCCCATGGAAAGGGAACGGCAGGAGAACAAGCTCTCATCTGTGGCGTTCTCGGCGCTCGGAGTTGCCAGTCTCGTGCTGGTCTGGCAACTGCTCGGGTCGCTTCGCATCGTATCTGAAGCATCTCTGCCGAGCCCGTGGTCCGTGGCCCGGGCGCTCCCGACGGTTCTCGGTGACCACGAGTTCCTCGACGCGGCAGTTGACACGGCAACGAGCTGGGGTGTCTCCGTGCTCATCGGCTCTGCCGTCGCGATCTTCATCGGGCTGGTGGCGAGCAGCATCACGTTCCTGCAGCGGCCGACCGAGGTCGTCGTCAACACGTTCCGCTCTGTGCCGGCGACGGCCCTGATCCCGATCGGCATCCTGCTGTTCGGGTTGGGCATGCAGATGAAGGCGTCGATCGCTCTGTACGCGATCTTCTGGCCGATTCTGATCAACACGATCTACGGCGTCGCCACGACCGAACCCATGCGGCTCGATGCGGCGCGGTCCATGCGTTGGCCGTGGTGGCGGCGCCAGGTGTTCGTCACTCTGCCGAGCGCGGTCCCGTCCATTCTGACCGGCGTCCGGATCGCCGTGGGAATCTCGCTGATCGTGATCATCAGTACCGAGCTTCTGGGTGCCCGCTATGGCGTGGGAACCGTCCTCGTCCAGTACACCCAGGCGTTGCGACCGGATGTCGTGTACGCCGGGGTCCTGCTACTTGGTGTGATCGGAGCGCTGATGTTCTCCTTGCTGGTCAAGCTGGAGCGCCGCTTTGTGCGGTGGGTGCCCGTTGCTTAACCAAACTGGGCCGGAGTCGCATCCGGAAACGATGCCCGCGCGCTTGTCGGCCGGTGCGGCGGTGGTCGAGCCGGCGTCGAGCGCGGCGGCCGAACGGCCGGTGACAACCGGGCGCACCGTGGACCGCTCCGGTCACTTCGGGGCCGGGTTGCGCCGCTTCGGGAAATCGGTCGGCGCCGTGTGGCTCTTGGCCGTAGTCCTGGTCGGGTGGGAAATCTACGGCAGGCTCGGCGGTTCTGTGTTCTTCCCGCCGTTGAGCAAGGTGCTGCAGCACTTCGGCACCATGTGGCTCTCGTCGGACGCGTCCAACCTCTACCTGTCCGACCTGTTCTGGGATCAGGTGACCACCAGCCTTTCCCGGTTTGCGCGCGGCTGGTGTCTCGCCGTCGTGGTCGGCATCGGGGTGGGCGTGCTCCTGGGGCGCAGCCGTGTAGCCGCCAGGATGTACAACCCGGTCGTGCGGTTCTTCACGTCGATCCCGAACACCGTGCTCCTGCCGATCGCCGTCCAGATCTTCGGCGTCACGGACGGCATGAACATCTTCCTGATCTTCCTCGGCAGTGTCTGGGTCATTATGATCAACACGGCTGACGGCGTGGCTGGTGTCGACCCCATGTGGTTGCGCAGCGCGCGCAGCCTACGGCTTGGCAGAGGGACGTTGTACCGACGCGTCGTCATTCCCGCGGCCATGCCTCAGGTCATGGCGGGGCTGCGGGTCAGCCTCGGTATCGGCCTGATTCTGATGGTGATCTCCGAGATCTATGCGACGACCGCCGGCCTCGGGTACCAGATCGTCGTCGCCCAGTCCAGTTTCCAATATCTCAGTATGTGGTCGGCATTCGTGCTCATCGGCTTGATCGGCATCGTCCTCAACGCGGTCTTCAGCGTTGTGGAGCGGCGCGTGCTGCGCTGGCAGCGGCGCGCCGGCCTGGCCGGCCTCTGACGATGACAGTCCCTTGGAGTGGCGCAATGGACCTTCACGTAGAGGGCGTCCGGAAGACGTACGGCCGCGGTAGCGCCGCGCGCGAAGTCCTGACCGAAACGTCGGTCACGGTGCGCTCGCAACAGTTCGTCTCCATCGTCGGCCCGTCTGGATGCGGTAAGTCCACGTTGCTGATGATGATGGCCGGGCTGCTGCGCCCGAGCGGTGGCCAGATACGTCTCGGCGAGCGTGTCGTGGACGGGCCGCCGGTAGGCCTGTCGGTGGTGTTCCAGGACTACAGCCGCTCGCTCTTCCCCTGGATGACGGTGCGGCGCAATCTGGCGATGGCCGCGGCCGCGTACAAACTGCCAAAGGCCGAGCTGCGGCAGCGCGTGGAGCACGCGCTGGTGTCGGTCGGCCTGCCGGGCAGTGCCGACATGTACCCGTGGCAGATGTCGGGGGGCATGCAGCAGCGGGTTGCGATCGCGCGCGCGCTGGTCGTGGAGCCGACGGTCATGCTCATGGACGAGCCGTTCGCCGCGGTCGACGCGCAGACCCGCGCGGACCTCGAGGATCTCGTCCTGCGGGTTCGCCACGAGTACAAGATCACCGTCGCGTTCGTCACGCACGACATCGATGAGGCCGTGTACATGGGCGATCGGATCATCGTGATGGCGGCGGGTCCCGGACGTGTGCTCGCTGAACTGAACGTCGATCTCCCCAGGCCGCGCGACCAGGTCGAGACGAAGCTGGACCCGCAGTTTGCGGAATTGCGCAGTGAGGTATTCCGGTTGGTCATGCGACCAGGCGGAGTGAAATCCACTGTCGGGTGAGTTGGGCATTGCCCACCGCCCTCGACTTGTTGACGAGAACCGCAATGCCTAACGGGAATCACTACACCCATGCCTGAATGACCCCCGGAAAGGATTACCATGAATGCTCGTCCGAGAAGCTCGCAAGCGGGGCGACGGCTGTTTGCCGGCATTGCGTGCGGAGTCGCCGCATTACTGGCGGCGTCCGGTTGCGGCTCATCCAGCGACAGCAAGGACAGCGGGACCGGCGGCGGCAACAGCACCGTTAGGATCACCACGCTGGGACTGTGCAACGAGATTCCGGTCTTCTGGGCGCAGGAGAAGGGGATCTTCGCCAAGAACAACGTCACGGTCGAGCTCGTGAAGTCGACCGGCGGTGCCGCCGCCCTCACGGCGCTGCAGAGTGGTGACATCGACCTTGCCTTCACCAACCCGTTCTCGACCATGATCGCGATCTCGCAGGGCATCGACCTCAAGTGGATCGCCACTGCCTACGAGACCACGAACGACGAGGGCCAGGGCACGAACGCCATCGCCGTCGCGAAGGACTCGGGCATCACCGACGCCAAGAGCCTGAACGGCAAGACCGTCGGCGTGAACGAGATCGGCGGCATCAACCAGATCATCACCGTGCAGTGGATGACGATGAAGGGCGGCGACCCGTCGACCGTCAAGTTCGTCGCGCTGCCGTTCAACGAGCTGGCGTCCGCCGTCGCGAGCGGCAAGGTGGCCGCGGCGCAGGTCCCAGCGCAGAACGTCGACCCGAACCTCGGCCTGCACAGCCTCGGCGATCCGTACGTGGCGGTTGGCAACGGCAAGCCCCTGACGTTCGCCGGCTACGTCGCAGTCTCCAAGAAGTCGACGAGCTACGAGAAGCAGTTCAAGGCGTTCCAGCAGTCGCTGATCGAAGCGGACCAGCAGATCAACCTGCCGGAGAACAGCGACGCGAAGTTCGCCATGGAAGCCAAGAACTGCAAGCAGGACGTCAACGTCCTGAAGAAGCTTCACGAGAACATCTACGAGGCGAGGGTCGACACGGCGTCGCTGCAGCGCATGGGCGTCATTCTCAAGGACCAGTCGCGGGTGAAGGAGCCGGCGAAGCCGGCCGACTTCGTCCCGTCCTACGTGGTCACCAAGTAACGACTCGGCTGAGCTCCCTCGCCGTCGGGCCCGGCTGAGTTGCTCGAGACCGGTGTTGCGGTGACTGTGGCCGGTGTCTGTGACCGGCAAATGTGGCCAGTATCTGTCAGGCGCGCCGCGGCCGGAACCGGCCGCGGCGTCCGCCGAGGTGCCGTGGCACGGGCCAGGCGATTGTGGCGGAGGCGTGCGGTAGGCGATCGCCGGCCTCGATCATGCGTTGTTGCGGCGGCGTTTGAGCATGCCGGCCGCGGGCCGCCACTGACCACAATAGACGCTCATCGATTTCGATGAACGGTTGCGGCTCACGACTTGCCGGACCGGTCCATGATCGTGCACGCCGTCGGCCACCCTGTCAGAGGCTGATCTCGGCGAACGAGCACGCCCGAGGTGGGGTCGCGAAGACCTGCCTTGCGGGCGATCCGAACGCAATTGCGCAGCTCACGCGCCGGTTTCAAGCCCTGTGTGTGCCCTCCTGCCGCGGAACTCGGGCGGCACGGAGGGCTCATTTCGTGTGCCCTTCTCCGGCTCTTGCGTATCACTTGACACGATGCCATCTCGCATTGAAAGATGGCTCACGTGCAGGTGGTGTCTACTGTGTTCGGCGTCGGGTGTGTCGAGAACGACGAGATCGCCATTCTTGACACGCCGTTTCCACATGCGGGTGCGGTCATCGAAGCAACGGGATCGTTGGATGTACTGACCCGATGCTCGGTGCGTGAGCGCGTGGCGCTGCAGGGTGCGACGCTGCTCGCCCCCCTCGGCTCGCCCCGGGCGGTGTGGGGCGTGGGGCTCAACTACCAGTCAAAGGCCGCGCATACCGGCCGAGGACTGCCGAGTGAGCCGATCTTGTATCTGGGTGCGCCGTCGGCCGTGCTGGCACCGGACGCCGAAGTGGCCGTCCCGAGCGGGCGGACGGTCGAGATGGACTACGAGGGAGAGGTGGCGATCATCATCGGCCGTCGTCTCTACCGCGCCGATCCCGAGCAGGTGTGGCCGAGCATTGCCGGTATCACCGCCGCGAACGACATGACAGCGCGCGATGTCATGCGTGCCACGGCCACACCCACGCTGGCCAAGAGCTTCCCGGGCTTCAATCCGCTCGGTGCCTCGGTGTGCACAGTGGACGAGTTCGCCGACCGCGACTGCATCCCGGTCCGTACCTGGCTCAACGACGAGCTGCGTCAGGACGACACCAGCGCCGGCATGATCTTCAGCGTGCCCGACCTGCTGGCGCGCATCTCCTGGTTCGCCGCGCTCGAGCCGGGCGATGTGGTCCTGACCGGTACGCCCGCCGGCACTGGTCAGGACCGCGGCAGCTACCTCACTCCCGGCGACCGGATCCGGATCGAAGTCGGCCCCGTCCTGCCGCTCGTCACGACCGTTGCGGCGCCATCGCGCGATCACCCGAGTGCGGGCTGATCGCCAAGCCACACGCACTGATTCATTACCTGTCAGCCACAGCAACGTGCAAACTCTGTGAGGCCCCCAGTGTCAAATCCGATTCAGTCTACGTTCGATCTCGTCCTTGCCGGTGGCACCGTTTTAGATCCCGCCTCCGGTACCAACACGCGCTGCGACGTCGCAATCAGCGGCACCCAGATCGCAGCGATCGGTCCGGACCTGGCGACGAGGGGTGTACAGGTTCTGGACTGCACAGGTTCGACCGTGGTTCCGGGTCTGGTCGAGGGCCACAGCCACATCTTCCAGCACGTGTCGAAGGTCGGTGCGCCGGCTGAGGAAGCCCACCTGCGTCGCGGCGTCGTCGCGGTGGCCGACGCGGGCACCGCGGGGGCGTCGACGTTCGCCGCGTTCCGCAAACTGGTCGTCGAGCGCAATGACCTGCGCATCGTGAACTTCCTCAATGTGTCGGTGCTCGGCCTGATCGACTTCCGCTTCGGCGAGCTGATGAACCCGGACACGCTGGTGGCCGAGGATGCCCTGGCGACCGCGGCGGAGAACCCGGATGTGGTGCGCGGCTTCAAGATCCGCCTCTCCGAGGATGTCGTCGGGCCCAACTGGGAGGCGTTGCTCAAGAAGTCGATCGAGCTTGCCGAGCAGGCACGTCTGCCGCTGATGGTGCACATCGGTGAAACCGAGGCGCCGCTGCCTGTGGTCCTGGAGTACCTGCGTCCCGGCGACGTCGTCGCGCACTGCTACACCGGCAAGCCGCACGGCATCCTCGAGGGCGACGCCGTCCTGCCCGAGGTGATCGCGGCACGCGAGCGCGGCGTGCTGTTCGACTCGGCGCACGGCAAGAGCAACCTCAGCTTCGAGGTGGCCAGGCGCGCGATCAGCGCCGGCTTCCTGCCCGACATCCTCAGCTCGGACACCAGCGCCCGGAATTGGCGCGGCCCGGTCTTCGACCTGCTCACCAGCGTCTCCAAGCTGGTCGCGCTCGGCGCACCGTTCGAGGAGTGCATCCGACGCGCGACGGTCACGCCCGCGGCCCTGCTCGGCCTGGACGCTGAGGGTTACGGCCGGCTCGAAGTCGGTGGTCGGGCGGACGTCACGGTGCTGACCGAGACGAGTGAGGTCGAACTGCCCGATGCGGCCGGCAACTCCATCGTCGCGCCGCGCTTTGAGCCGACCATCGTCATCCGCAACGGCGCCAGGGTGCAGACCGTCCCGTGGCGGGGCGGCGCTGCAGCATGAGTTCGGTCCACGGGCGCAGGCGCGCCTTGAGGGCCGAACTGGCGGCCGGTCACCGCCTGGTCGGCACGTTCGTGAAGCTGGCCAACGCCGATGTCATCGAAATGGCGGCGGCCGCAGGCTTCGGCTTCGTCGTCGTCGACCTCGAACACTCGACGCTCGCCGAGGCGGACGCCATCGGCCTGGTCCGGCACGCGGACGTCTGTGGCATACCGGCGCTGGTCCGCGTCCCTGCCGTCGAGCCGCCGCTGATCGCGCGGCTCCTGGAGAACGGGGCGGTTGGCATCCAGCTGTCGATGCTGCGTACCGTCGAGCAGGCACGTCGCCTGGTGGCCGCGACACGCTTTGCCCCGTCCGGTGAGCGATCGGTCAGCCTCGCCAACCGGATGGCCGGTTTCGGCGCTACTTCGCTGCGGGCGTTCCTGCAGGCGGAGGCCGAGGCCCCGCCAATGCTGGTCGGTCAGATCGAAACCTCGATCGTCGAGCCGTGGCCAGACGTGCTCCACGGCATGGACGTGGCGTTCATCGGCACTACCGACCTTTCGGTGAACCTGGGGTTGCCGTCCAACGGCGAGCTGTCAGCGCAGGTGGAGCGGGTGGCATCGGGCGCGGGGGCGGCAGGGGTGGCGTTCGGCGGTTGGTCCGCGAGCGTGGACGCGGCCTCCGCACTGGGACTGGCGGGGGCCGGGTACTTGATCGTCGGGTCGGACCTGCAGATCCTCGCGGCGGGCCTGCGGGCCGCCATTTCGCCGGGGCACGGCAACTGACGACGGTCAGGGCTGCCTGGCCGCCGTTTGTCGCAGCAGCGGGCAGCACCGGCCGACCACGTCGCGTAGCACCGACGCTGCCCGACTCTGACACGTAAATAACGGTGACCACCGTGTTCGTGACGGAGCGTGAGCGCTGGTAGGCGCGACCGGTGATGATCGCTGTGGTGCGGTATTCGTTGGTGTGCCGGCTACGCAGGGATGTCGATCGGGCTGAGGGTTACGGCGAGACCGCCCGGCGCGGACCGCAGGTCGCGCAGGGCGTCGTGCAGCCCGTGCCGGTTGCGCAGGCCAGTGAGGTCGTCGGTGTCGAACATGTCCGTCAGCCGGCGCCACCACCAGGTGAACGCGGCGACCTGGAGCACTTCGACGATGGCGGCCAGTAAACCGCGACGGCGGCGTTGATCCGCGCCGCGACCGCGGCGAGAGCCTGCACGGCAGCGTCGTGCGCGGTGGCTGCCACGCGCCCTGGTCAGCGATAGGTACGGCTCCGGAACCAGGTCGGCTGCGGCCAGGTGACCGGTGCTGAGCTCGAGAGCGAAGTAGTCTTCTGCGTGTGCAGGTTCCGTGGTTGCAGGCCGCCGACGCGGAGGCGATCCTGCGGCCGGTCGTGCCGGGCTGCCGCGTGGCGGAGGTGGTGCCGCGGCCCGGCGGGGAGGTAGTCCGGGTCTTCGAGGTGCGGCTGGAAGGGCAGCTCCGCCCGCTCATCGTCAAGGTCTACGCGCAGCGGTGGCGGTGGAAGCTCGCCAAGGAGGTGTACGTCTACCGGCAGCTGGCCCGGCGCGGCGTCACCGGCATTCCCCGAGTGCTGCACGCGGAACCGGCCGGCGTCCCGGCGCTGCCGCTGCCGTTCGTCGTGCTGACCCTCCTCGACGGTGAGCCCCTGTCCGCGGTCGCCGGGCGGCTGTCCGAGGCTGCTATCGGCTGCGTCTACGAGCAGATGGGTGAGCTGCTGGCGGCCCTGCACCGGGTCCGGTGTGGCCGCTGGGGGTACATCGTGACCGGCATCTACGATCCGAAGCCGACGAATGTCGCCTACATGGAGGCCGAGTTCGCCGAGAAGCTGCAGCGTTTCGCCGACCTCGGTGGCGACCCCGCGCTGTGCGAGGCGGTCGCCGCGCACGCACTCCGGCACGCGGACGTGCTGGCGGCGTGCCGGACGCCGGTGCTGTGTCACAACGATTTCCACGAGGGCAACGTCCTCGTGGCCGGAGAGGGCGATCGGTGCACGCTCACCGGCTGCATCGACGTGGAGAACGCGGTCGCCGCGGACCCGCTGCTCGATATCGCCAAGACCGAGTACTACGCGATCCGCGGCGACGACAACCGTCGCGACGCGCTGCTGCGCGGCTATGGGCCGCTGCCGACCGGCTGGCCCGAGCGCGTCGCGGTGTACCGGGTACTGCACGCCGTCGACTTCTGGAACCACTGCGCGGCGGCGGGCCGTCGGGCCCAACTGCCGGCCGTGGCCGCTGACATCGAGACGATGCTGCGCGGCGAGCCCCTCGGTCCGTGGCGCTCCGGTTAGGCTCCGAGCGTACGCGTGAAGTCCGGCGGAATGACGAGGTCCTCGGGCCGTAGCTCGCCGATCGAGGCTCGGCCGAGGCCCATCAGGCCGGAGTCCAGGCCGCCGCGCAGGATGTCCAGGACGTTCTGCACGCCCTTCTGGCCGTTGGCGGCCAGGCCCCACAGGTAGGCCCGGCCGATCATCACCGCGCGAGCGCCGAGGGCCAGGGCCTTGACCACGTCGCTGCCGCGGCGGACGCCGCCGTCGAGCAGGATCTCGATCTGGTCACCGACGGCGGCGGCGATCGACGGCAGGACGCGGATCGGCGCCGGGGTGCCGTCGAGGTTGTTGCCGCCGTGGTTGGACACCGAGATCGCAGTGACGCCGGCGTCAACGGCGCGGCGGGCGTCGTCGACGCGGGTCACGCCCTTGAGCATGAACGGGCCGCCCCACTGCTCCCGCAGCCAGGCCACGTCCTCCCAGCTGGGCGGCGCGGACTGCATCCAGTCGAAGTACGCCCCGAAGAAGGTCGGCGGTTGCTTGCCCTCATCGGCCATGTTCGGCACGCGCAGGTCCGGGACGTGCCGGGCCTTGACGAACTTGGCGAGCCACCGGGGATGGGCCAGCGCCTCAGGGGCGAAGCGCAGGGCCTCGCGGAGGGTGAGCCGCTCGGGGATGTGCGGGCTGCCCCAGTCGCGGCCGTTGGAAAACGACCAGTCGAGCGTGGCGATGACGCCGACCGCGCCGGCCCGGCGGGCGCGATCCATCCGCGCGGCCATCTGCTCACGAGTGCCGACCCAGTACATCTGGAAGAACGTCTGTGGGTTGGCCTTGACGACCTCCTCGATCGGCTTGCTGGCGAACGAGCTGAGGCCCATCGCCGTGCCGCGGGCGGCGGCGGCGCGGGCCACGGCGACCTCGCCGTCGGGGTGCACGGCCTGGACTCCGGTGGGCGAGATGATCACCGGGAGGGAGATCGACTGTCCCATGACGGTGGTGGCGAGGTCGCGCTTGGCGGGCAGACCGGCCACGTGGGGTGCGAGGCCCAGCGCGTCGAACGCGGCCTGGTTGTCCTCCAGCGTCAGTCCCTTCTCGGAGCCGGCGACCAGGGCGCTGTACACCGACTTCGGCAGGCGCTTGCGGGCTCGGCGCTGAGCGACGGCCACCGTCTCGAACCATCCGCTGCTCATGTGCTACTCCGATCGAAAGGACGGCCGCCCGCGATAACGGGACGGACTGCGGAAAGCGTGCGGTGGCGAAGGGAGCCGAACCACACGCCACTGCCGTAGGCGATGTCGTCGGCGATCGACGCCGCGGTGAATCGGACCGGGTCCAGCCGGGGACGGTGCCGGCACCAGTCAGCCAGGCCGGGGCCGAGCAGCAGCGAGGCTGCGGCGAGCCGGCGGGTCCACGGGCGCCGCTCGTGCCGGACCGCGGGCGTGAGGACCGCGGCGAGCAGGAGCGGCGAGGCGAACTGGACGCTGTAGCGGCCGAGGTTCAGCCAGGTCCGGTAGGTGGCGCCGAGCATGGCGGGCACGGCAGCGCGGACTGGACCGCCGGGCACGCCAGCCCGGTGCAGCGTCCGCGCGGCTGAGGCGACCGCCGCGGTGAACCCGGCGGCGGCGGTCAGCGGCCGACCGGCGAGCAGGGCGGCGACGGTCACCGTCGGCAGCGCAGACACGACCAGCGGCGGCATCTCGGCCGGGTGCCGCTGGGCCAGCTGCGGGGCGGAGCTGCCGTACCGGAATCGCCGCGACAGCAGCGCCGGCCAGGTCCTTGGCTCGTCGTGCTGCACCTGTACCGCAGGGTCGTACCGGATCCGCCAGCCCGCGCGGTGCAGCCGCCAGATCAGGTCGACGTCCTCGCCGATGGCCATCGCCGGGTCGAACACGTCGCCGCCACGGGCCACGTCGAGCAGCGCGGCCCGCCGCACCACCAGCGCAGCCGTCGGGACGTAGGCCACGCGGGTCAGCGGCACGACCCGGGCCTCGCGGTCGCCGAGGTCCAGGCTGCCGCAGGCCTGGTTGTAGCGGCCCACGGCGGTCACCGGCGCGGTGGTGGCCAGCGGGACGATCCTTGGCGCGGCGACCGCGACCAGCGGGTCGGCCAGGTGCGCGGCGAGCCGCTCGATCCAGCCGGGCACGGGAACGCAGTCGCTGTCAACCATGACCACGATCTCGGTACCGGCGTGCCGCAGGCCGGTGTTGCGGGCGGCACCCGCGCCGCCATTGCGGGGCCGGTGCACGATCGTGGCGCCGTGCCGGGCGGCGACCGCGGCGACCGCGCGCGGGTCCCGGGAGCCGTCGTCGACGACGATTACCGGGTAGTCGCGGCCGAGCCCGGCGAGGCAACGGTCGAGCTGCGGTACCCGGTCGCGCACCGGGATGACCACGGTCGCGTCGGGCGGCTCGCGCAGCGCCGGTGGCCGCGGATGCAGCAGGCCGGCGTCGGTCAGCTTGCGGGCGAGGGCGCCACCGGCGGCAGTGGTGACCGAGCCGCGCCGCAGCTCGTTCAGCGCGCGGCGCCCGGCCGGCGCCAGCCGCAGGATCCGCGGTGGCGCACCGCCTGACAGCGTCGCAGCGTCAAGAAGCCGCGTGCCGGGATCGAAGGCCACCCCGAACCCGATCGTCAGTGGCGGCGGCTTCACAGTCCCAGGCCCCCGTCGACCGGGACGACCGCGCCGGTCATGCCGCTGCCGCCCGGGCCGGCGAGAAACGCCAGCACGGCGGCGACTTCGGCCGGGTCGAGCAGGCGGCGCATCGGCTGCTGCGCGGCGAAGGCCTTGGCGTCGGCGAGGCCGTAGATCCTGGCGCTCTCGTCGAGGATCGACGTCGCGGTGGAGCCGGGGCTCACCGCGTTGGCCGTAACCCCGGTGCTGCCCAGCTCGACGGCGAGCGCCCGGATCAGCCCGGTGACGCCAGCCTTCGCGGCGCAGTACGCGGCGAGCATCGGCAGGCCGCGGGTCGCGGCGGCCGAGGCGACCGCGAGGAACCGCCCGGACCGGGGCTCGGGCCGGCGCAGCAGTGCTGGCACGGCGGCGCGGGCCAGTGACACGACGCCACCGAGGTCGATGTCCAGGACCGCCTGCTGCCGGACCGCCGGCATCTGCCATAGCGGCGTGCCGCCGGCGATGACCCCGGCTACCGCGACGGCGGCGTCCAGGCCGCCCCAGATGTGTTCTGCCGCGAGTACCGCCGCATCCACTGCCGCCGGATCACGCACGTCCGCGACGAACGCGCGGACCCGGCCCGGGTCCCCGGCGTGCCGGTTGCCCTCCGCGACCACTGCCTCGAGCTCGTCGCGCGATCCCATTGCGTACGGCAGGTCGGGGTTGTCCTCGGCGACGTCCACCGCGAGCACCGACCACCCGTCGTCGACCAGCGCCAGCACCGTGGCCGCGCCGATCCCACGGGCGGCGCCGGTCACGAGCGCGACCCGGCCGTCCATGCCGCCACCTCCTCGATCAGCCGCCCAGCGAGCGCGTCGAGCAGCAGCGATCCCTCCGCCGCGGTCGAACCCGCCGGATCGCCGAGCACACCGGAAGGGCTGACCGACCGGAGGCCGCCGGCCCGCAGCAGCGGCATGAGCTCGCCAATCGGACGCAGGTCCCCGGTCACTGCGTCGGCCATCGACACACGTTCCGGTGTCAGGGAGAGCACCATGGCCGTCTCGGTCCGGCCGGCGTGCGGCTCGCCTTCCCAACGCGGCATGTGTACCCGCACGTCGCGCGACTCGGCACGCAGCCGCTCGACCGCGCGCGTCACCGCCTCGGCGTTGCCGCCATGGGCGGAGACGAGCAGGATCCGGCCGAACGTCTCGCAGGCGGAGCGGACGAGCCGGGTCACCAGACGTTCCAGCACGTTCTGGCCGATCGACAGCGTTCCGGCGAAACCGGCGTGCTCGTCGCTGGCGCCGTACGGCAATGGCGGGGCGATCAGGATGTCGTCGCGGGCGGCGGCGAGCCGGCGGCACAGCGCGACGGCGACGTCCGTGTCGGTGGACAGCGGCAGGTGCGGGCCGTGCTGCTCGGTCGAGCCGAGCGGGACGGCGAGGATCGCGCCGGCCGCGGCGCGCTCCCGCACGACCGGCCACGGCAGGTCGGCCACCCAGGCGGACACGGCAAACGCCTCCCTCACGGTGCGAACAGCGTCGACACGGCCGGTGCGACGTCAAAGCTGATGGGTGATGCGGCCGAGCCGCGGTCGTGCTTGCGCAGGCGTCGTCCCGCGTCAGGCCGGCGAGAGTCCGGTCAGGGGGTTCTCGTCGCAGGCGCGGTCGGGCCGCCGCCGGGTCAACGTGACCGGCACGAGACGGCCGCGGTGCGAATGATCGGTCGACGGTCGGGGTACCTCGCCAAGTGCGGCGGCGGCCAGGGCGGCCTGGCCGTGTCCCTTGACGCACTCCGGGTCCGGGCCGTCGAGTGGCAGCCCGGTGAAGAACTTGGCGGCCATGCAGCCGCCGCGGCAGGCGTCGTACGCCGAGCATGAGTGGCACGCGCCGCCGGTCTGCGGGCGGCGCAGGTCGGCGAAGAGGGCCGACTCGCGCCACACGCGCGTGAACCCGCCGTCGGTGCGAACGTTGCCGGCGAGGAAGTTCTCATGGATCGCGAACGGGCAGGCGTACACGTCGCCGACCGGGTCGATCAGGCAGACGACCCGGCCTGCCCCGCACAGGTTGAGCCCGGGCAGTGGCTCGCCGTACCCGGAAAGATGGAAGAACGAGTCGCCGGTGAGCACCCCTTCGCCCTTGGCGACCAGCCAGTCGTAGAGGACCCGCTGCTGTGCGGCAGTCGGATGTAGCTCATCCCAGACGTCGGCGCCGCGGCCGGACGGGCGCAGCCGGGTGATGCGCAGCTGGGCGTCGAAGCGATCGGCGATCGCCTTGAACGCGTCCAGCTGGCTGACATTGTGCCGGGACGTCACCACGGAGATCTTGAACCCGCGGAATCCGGCGTCGGCGAGGTGCCGCATGGCCTGCATCGCGGTGTCGTAGGAACCTGCGCCGCGCACCGCATCGTTGACCTCGGCGGTCGCCCCGTCCAGGGAGATCTGCACGTCGACGTAGTCGCTGGCGGCGAGGCGGCGGGCCACCTCAGGCGTGATCTTCACGCCGTTGGTGGAGAACTTCACGCCGACGTGGTGGGCGGTCGCGTAGTCGACCAGCTCCCAGAAGTCGGGACGGACGGTCGGCTCGCCGCCGCCGATGTTGACGTAGAAGACCTGCATCCGCTCCAGCTCGTCGATCACGGCCTTGCACTCGGCGGTGCTCAGCTCGCGCGGATCGCGCCGCCCCGAGCTGGACAGGCAGTGCACGCACGACAGATTGCAAGCGTAGGTCAGCTCCCAGGTCAGGCAGATCGGCGCGTCAAGCCCGTGCTGGAACTGCTCGACCAACGGCAGTGGGGTGCCACTCACGCGCCCTCGGTCCTCTCACAGATCATGTGTGACCCCGCGAGTGTCGCCAGAGCCCGGTGGTACGTGGGCAGCTCCTCCGAGCGCACGCCGGCCGACCGGCAGGCGTCGTCGGCCGTCTGGGCGTCCGCCAGGCCCTTGACCACCGTGAGCAGCGTCGGGCTCTTCAGGAACGACAGACGGCGGGTGCCGAAGTGGTAGAGCAGCGCGCCGAAGCGCTCGGGCCGGACCGAGACCTGCGGGTGCAGGCGCCATGCGGCCTGCGGATCGAAGCCGTCCGGCCTCGACTCAGTAGACACCGCACATGCCGTCGATCGACACCTCCTCGACGAGGAGGTCCTCCTCGACGAGGGTCTCGTTGACCATCGCGTGGCCCTCGACCACGACTGGCGCATTTTGCGGTTCGGTGACAATAATCGCCGACTCCAGGGGTGGATTCATCAGGTGCTCCTTGCGTTGACGGGGGTGCGCCGCTCCATATATTCGTCACTCGGTGATGAATATATGGACGGTAACCCGCAGGCGCGTCCTCCACAAGAGCTCGGCGGTGCCGGAGTGCACCGGTCGAGGCCGGTGCAGGAGACTGCATCCATGACCGAGTCTGTTCCGCGCCGTGGACGGCCCCCCGGCACGAGCCGGCGTCAGCTGGAGCGCATCGCGTTGCGGCTCTTCGCCGAGCACGGCTTCGATGAGACGACGGTCGATCAGATCGCCACCGAGGCGGGGATCAACAAGCGTTCGTTCTTCCGGTACTTCGACTCGAAGGCCGCCGTGCTGTGGGGATCCTTCGACGCGGAGGTCGACGCGTTACGCAGGGAGCTCGCCACGGTGCTGCCCGGGACTCCCGTCATGGAGGGTATCCGCAAGGCGGTGGTGGCCGTCAATCACTACCGGGCCGAAGACGTGCCCGAGCTGCGTGAACGGATGAAACTGATCGGGTCGATCCCCGGCCTCAACCTCGGCGCGGCGAAGCACTATGACGCCTGGGAGCGGGTGGTGAGCGAATACGTCGCCCAGCGGGTCGGCCAGCCAGCCGACTCGCTCTACCCGCTCGCGGTCGGGCGAGTCACGCTGGCGGCGTGCCGGGCCGCCTACGAGCGGTGGGTCGCCCGCGCCGACGCGAACCTCACTGTGTACCTCGACGCCGCGCTGATCGCGCTGGCCGCGGGCTTCGCCGAACACACCTTCACTGAGGAGCCGATGCCGCGCCGCCACAACGCGGCGTCGTGACTACTGGCGTATTTCCTTAGCCTGAATCCACCGGCTGGCCTTGGGTCGCGGCCGCCGTCCAGCGTTGCATCGATTGCTACTGATCGGATGTCGGTGGGGCGTGATGGGTCCGCCGGATGCTCCGGCGTGCTCCGTGGTGGTGGTCGGGCCCGAGGTGGGCGGTTGGTCTGGGTCAGGCTGTGGCGGGTGGTGCGTGGACACGGTCGAACAGGGCCTGCCGTGGCTGCTGCCAGGGCCAGTGGGCGGGCAGGTGCAGGACGAGGCGGCGGGCTCTGCGCGCCAGTCGGGCTGGGATGGTGATCAGCTGTCGGCGGATGGTGGCTGTTCGGGCGGTGGCGTAGCGGGGGCTGGTCAGGCAGCCGGCGGCGCGGAGCAGGTTGTGGGTCATGGCGGCCAGGGTCAGCCAGGCGGCGTTGGCGGCGAACCGGCCGGAGGGCAGGTGCGCGAGGGGCCCGTCGATGAGGTCGGCGAAGACCTGTTCGACGACGGCGTGGCCGCGGTGGGTCAGGTCAGCGTCCACTGTGGAGTCGGTGGTGTCGGTGAGGAAGGCGTGATACCGCCACAGCGGGAACAGTTCCTCCTGGCCTTCGGGGGCGGGGTTGCGTTCCTTGACGCGGCGCACGACGAGTCGGGCGGTGATCTTGTGGCGGGTGGACTCGAACGCGGTGTAGACCGTTTCGGCGACCTCGGCCTCGGAGATCCAGGCTCCGGTGTCTTCGTCGAGCACCGCGCCGGGGTAGCGCACCGGGGTCCACGCCTGTTCGTCGATACTGGCGATCGCCGTGCGGAGTTTGATGTTGGACTGCAGGGTGAGGGAGAAGTTCGCCCCGGTCTTGCGGCAGGCCGACGCCACGGCACCGGAGCCGAACGCTGAGTCGGCGCGGACCAGGACCCGGCCGGTGACACCGCAGGAGCGTGCGGTGCGGACGGCCTGCGTGACGAGGGATGCCGCGCCGCGGGCGGAGCCGGCGGTGCCGCCACGCAGCCGGGTCGCCGCGATCACGGGTGCGGCCGTGGTGGTGCTGATCGTGGCGACCAGCGGGGACAGGCCGCGCAGCCGCACGTTGTATCCGCCGACCTTGGCATGCCCGAACCCGGCGCCCTGCTTGGCGTGGCCGTAGACCCGCCGCAGCAGCGAGTCGACGTCGACGTACGCCTGTCTCGCCGCGCCGGGCAGCAGCGGCGTGGCCGTGGCGAGGGCGGCCAGCAGGTCCCGGGCAGCGGCCTCCAGTTGCAGGGCGTGGCCCCAGGTGAACAACCGCAGGAACGACCCCAGCGTCGAGGGTGTGTACACCCCGCCGAACAGTGTGGCCATCCCGCCGTGCCGCAGCACGTTGAGGTCGTCGATACCGTCCGCGCCCGCGCACATGCCGGCCACGACCGCTGCGGCCTTGCCGCCCGGGTTCGACCCCGTCGACAGGTCCGGCCGCACTCGCGCTGCGACCAGCCCGGCCAGACCGACCAGCTCGGCCAGACCCATCACCGGGACCAGCCCGGCACACGACACGAGATTCGCCTCGTCGAACACCGCGTCCACCGCACGGCGCGCATGCAACAATTGCACCTACGAGATGCCCTCTCGACCTGGGTGATGGAAGCTTAGCCTCGATCCGTGGATCGGGTCGGTCTTGATGGCGCCGGGGGACGGCGTGGAGAGCGTGAGAGTGCCCTTCGGGCTGCGATGATCGGGTTTCTCTAGGACCTGACCGGCGCGGAATAGAAGGACACTCTCGGTGCAAGGATCTCATGTCTGGCGCGCGGACAGCGCGGTGTTCGACGAGGGCAATCTCGTGTCGTACGCGGGGCTGGTACCGCTGCTGGAACTGGCCGGGCAGGCGGGATTGTCGCCGTTGCTGGACGAGCACGTGCGGTTCGCCGATGAGCGGGTCAAGTCCGGGGCTGCCAACGCGACACCGAAACTGACCTCGATCATCGCCGGGATGGCCGCCGGCGCGGACTGCATCGACGACCTCGACGTCATCCGCGCCGGCGGAACGAGCAAGCTGTTCAGCGGCGTCTACGCCGCCGCGACGCTGGGAATCCTGTTGCGGGAGTTCACCCACGGCCACGCTCGGCAGCTATCGGCGGTGCTGCGCCGGCACCTGCTCGCCCTCGCCGCACGTACCCCGCTGCTGGCCGGCATCGACGAGCGCGTCTTCATCGACATCGACTCGCTCCTGCGCCCGGTATGCGGCCGCGCCAAGCACGGTGCGTCGTTCGGCCACACGAAGATCGCGGGCAGGACCGTGCTACGCCGGGGCCCGTCCCCGCTCGCCGTCACCATCAGCACCCGCAAAGCGGCGCCGGTGCTGGCCGGGGTCCGGTTACGTGCCGGACGCGCCGGCTCCGGCAAGGGCGCGGCGAGCATGGTCACCGAAGCCCTCAACACCGCGGTGGCGGCCGGCGCGGACCCGGCGAACATCCTGGTCCGCGGCGACTCCGCGTACTGCTCCGGCAAGGTCGTCACCGCGGTCGTCACGGCAGGAGCGCAGTTCTCCCTCGCCATCACCCGCAACCGGGCCGTCGACGCCGCGATCGCCGCCATCGACGACGAGCAGTACACACCGGTGCGCTGCCCCGGCGCCATCATCGACCCGGACACCGGCGCGCTGATCTCCGACGCCCAGGTCGCTGAAGTGCCCTACACCGCGTTCGCCGGCACCCGCCACGAGACCACCGCCTGGCTCGTCGTGCGCCGCGTGCTCGACGCCAACACCCAGGACCCGCTGTTCCCAGTCTGGCGCTACCACCCCTTCTTCACCAACACCACCGAGCCGGTGACCGACGCCGATCTCACCCACCGCCGGCACGCCATCTGCGAAACCGTCTGGTCCGACCTCATCGACGGCCCCTGGGCACACCAACCCTCCGGCTCCTTCGGCGCCAATGCCGCCTGGACCATCCTCGCCGCGATCTGTCACAACCTGCTACGCGCCGCCGGCACGCTCACCGGCACCACCCGCTACGCCAAAGCTCGCGGCGCCACCCTGCGCACCCATCTGATCAACATCCCGGCCCGGCTCGCCCGCCCCCAACGCCGCCCGATCCTGCACCTGCCCGCACACTGGCCCCGCGCCCGAGCCTGGCACAACCTCTGGAACGCCGTCTTCACCACCTGAGGCGGGTCCAGCCTCTGCCGCGCGCACCACCACGCAACACCCACCCCGCACCGACCACATCAGGAACCGAGCACGCTGGATCGACGGCCAGCAGCACAGCCACGCCCTCAACCCAACAAGATCAATTCGGCCTCATCCAAAGACCAACGCCAGCGCCGATCCACGTTTTCGGAGCACTGCTGTGGATCTTCGCGTCCGTCTGGCTGCTGCTTCAGGTCGCCCTCATGGTGCTGACGGTGGCCGTGTCCGGCCATGCGCCGATCATGTTCGACGTGGTTTCGGCCGCAGTGGGTGTCCTGGTATTTCCGACGGTACTCGCGAGCGTTGTCCTTCTGATCTGGAGACAGCGCCTGGCCTGGGTACGGGTCTCGGCGGCCGGCTTGGAATTTGCCGCAACCCGTCGGCAGCCGGTGTTCCTGCCATGGTCGGCGGCCCAGACGGTGCGGCTGCGCTATCGCGGCCCGTTCACCGAACTACTCGTCATGCCTACCAGCCTTGACGCCGCTGCCGTGGCACCGATCTGGGCGTGGGCACCGCAGCTGCACCGCCGGTCGGATGCCCCCGCCTTCGTGGTCGACGTCGGCATGATGACGCCCGGGCCATCCGTCTTGCTGGACGAACTCGACCAGCGGCTGGCTGCCCGCGGTTGACGCACTCCGCGCACCGAACGGATCGTGGCTCACAGCGGCACCCGTCATCCTCCGTCAACTACGCCTGCACCACCCGACAGCCGGTAACCGGTAGCCGAAGCGTTACTCGGAATAGCTCAGTGTGGACTCCTCGATCGTGCGGGCGCACCAGCACGCGGCCGGAGCCCCGAAAAAGGGGGATCCCACGGGAGCCGGGCGTCGTGGGGGCCCGGCGGTGGGTGCGCAGATCGGTGAGGCGATCGGCCGGTCCCGCGGCGGGCTGAGCACCAAGATGAACCTGGCCGTCGACGGCCGGGGTCGGCCGCTATCGATTCTGCTCACCCTGGGTCAGGCTGGTGACAACCCGCAACTACTGGCGTTGCTGGACCACATCCGGATCAACCCGCCCGGGCCCGGCGCGCCACGCAAGCGTCCGGACATGCTGATCGCGGACAAGGGCTACGCCCATGACTCGACCCGCCGAGCGCTGCGGCAGCGGCGGATCCGCCACACCATCCCCGAGCGCAGCGACCAGGTCGCCCGCCGCGCCGCCAAGGGCAGCAACGGCGGGCGGCCACCGACCTTCGACCGGGTTCTGTACAAGCGTCGCAACGTCGTGGAACGGTGCTTCAACCGGTTCAAGCAATGGCGTGACCTGGCCACCCGCTACGCCAAACGCGCCGCCATCTACCACGCAAGCCTGCTACTCATCGCCGCCATCATGTGGCTTCCATGATCGGCAGGACAGACCCTAGCTAGGCGGCCGGTTGCCAGAGGTGGATGACGCCGTCGCCGTCGGCGGAGGCCAGTCGGTCTGTGC
>NZ_BAAARV010000146.1:0-517 GCF_039532525.1 Dactylosporangium salmoneum | reverse complement strand
CGCATCACCCGCGACCCCGACGGCAGCCTGCCCGAACGGTGGCTGATCGCCGAATGGCCCGACGATCAGCCCGAACCCGTCACCTACTGGCTGTCCAGCCAACCCGCCGACACCACCTCGGCCGACCTGATCCGCACCGCCAAAATCCGCTGGCGGATCGAACACGACTACCGCGAACTCAAAACCGGCCTCGGCCTGGACCACTTCGAGGGCCGCTCATGGACCGGCTGGCACCGCCACGTCACCCTCGTCACCGCCGCGCACCTGTTCATCACCACGCTGCGACTCGACCCAAAAGCGGATGCGCCGGCCTGACCCTCTACAAAGTCATCCACGAGCTGCAACTCCTGCTCGCGACCTGGACCGGCGCATGCCCCACCTGCCACCAAACCGTGAAACCGTTACACCGCAACAGACATCGACAAACCTAACAAAGCACTACTAGGCCCTGTCCTGCCGATCGTGCGGGAAGCACCTCAGCGGCGTTGCGCACGCTGCATAAGCTGGCTCGCATGTT
>NZ_BAAARV010000145.1:0-111859 GCF_039532525.1 Dactylosporangium salmoneum | reverse complement strand
CGGTGCGGCGCCGGGTCAGCCACGGCCTGTTCCGCGCGGCGCTGGCCGGCCGCGCGCCCGCCGCGCCGCCGAGGGGCGAGCCGCGCCGCCGCGACCACGCCCGCGCCCACCCGCGCAACGCCCTGCGCTGACACCGGCACCACGCGTTCCGACAACGCCCGCGCGCACCCGCGCGACGCGCTGCGCTGACACCGGCACCACACGTTCCGACAACGCCCGCGCGCACCCGCGCGACGCGCTGCGCTGACACCGGCACCACACGTTCCGACGACACCCGCACGCACCCGCGCGACGCGCTGCGCCGACACCAGCACCACACGTTCCGACGACACCCGCACGCACCCGCGCGACGCGCTGCGCCGACACCAGCACCACACGTTCCGACAACGCCCGCGCGCACCCGCGCGACGCGCTGCGCCGACACCAGCACCACACGTTCCGACGACACCCGCACGCACTCGCGCGACGCGCTGCGCCGACACCGTTCCGACGACACCCGCACGCCCGCGCAATGCCCTGCGCCTACACCGACTACACCTCCGTCACGACACCACACCAAAGGTGATGCCGCATGCCTACGCTCGATACCGCCGCCGACCTCCTCGACCTCCTTCGCGACACCGCCACCGAGCCGCGCGCCGACGCGCAGCTCGAGGCGCTCACCCTGGCCGTCGCGGCCGACCTGCCCGTGCTGCTGTGGGGCGAGCCCGGCATCGGCAAGACGGCGGCGCTCAACCAGCTCGCCGAGGCGCTCGACCTTCCGCTCACCACCGTCATCGCCAGCGTGCACGAGCCGTCCGACTTCTCCGGCCTGCCCGTGCTCGGCGACGACCCGGCCGTGCAGGGCGTGCCGATGGCGCCGCCGGACTGGGCCGTCCGGCTGGTCCGGCAGGGGCAGGGCCTGCTGTTCCTCGACGAGCTGTCCACCGCCCCGCCGGCCGTGCAGGCTGCCCTGCTGCGGCTGGTGCTGGAGCGGCGGGTCGGGGCGCTGCGGCTGCCGCCCGGGGTGCGCATCGTCGCCGCGGCCAACCCCCGGGCGTCGGCCGCGGACGGCTGGGAGCTGAGCGCGCCGCTGGCCAACCGGTTCGTCCATCTGCAGTGGACCTACGACCACGAGGTGGTGGTGCGCGGGCTCGGCGGGGTCTGGCCGCGGGCCGCACTGCCCACATTGGACCCCCAACGGCTCCGGCCCGCCGTCGCGCGCGCCCGGCGGGCGGTCTGCGGCCTGCTGACGGCCCGGCCCACCCTCGTGCACCGGATGCCCAGCGCCGAGGCCAACCGCGGCGGGGCGTGGCCGTCGCCGCGCAGCTGGGACATGACGCTGCGGCTGCTCGCCTTCGCCACCGCCGCCGGCACCTCCCGGGACGTGCTGTCGATGCTGGTCCGCGGCACGGTCGGCGACGGTCCCGGGCTGGAGCTGCTGGCCAGCCTCGACCGGCTGGACCTGCCCGACCCGGAGGACGTGTTGCGGGACCCGGCCGCGGCGGTACTGCCGGAGCGCGGCGACCTGCGCCAGGCCGTCCTCGGCGCCGTCGTCGAGGCGGTCCGCCGCCGGCCGCTGCGGGACCGTTGGGAGGCGGCCTGGGCGCTGCTGGCCCGGGCGGCGGAGACCGGCCCGCCGGACCTCGTCGTCGTCCCGGCCTCGACCCTGGCCGCGCTGCGCGAGGACGGCTGGGAGGTGCCGCCCGCCGTCGAGCGGCTCTCCGGCGCCATCGCGCTGTCGCGCCGCGCCGACCTCGCGGGGGCCCGATGACGAAGCTGGGCCCGATGACGAAGCGGGACCCGATGACGAAGCGGGACCCGATGACGAAGCGGGACCCGATGACGAAGCGGGACCCAATGACGAAGCGGGACCCGATGACGAAGCTGGACCCGATGACGAAGCTGGACCCGATGACGAAGCTGGACCCGGTGACGAAGCTGGACCCGGTGACGAAGCTGGACGCGATGACGAAGCTGGGCCCGATGCCGGAGCTGGACATGGAGAAGCTGCTCGCGGCGCGGCTGCGGGCGAGCCGCGCCCGGCCGTACCTCGCCACGGCCCTCTTCGCCCTCCGGCCCGTCGCGTCCACGCGCGTGCCGACCATGGGCGTGGACCGGCACTGGCGCTGCTACGTCTCGCCCGCGTTCGTCGCCCGGACGCCGCTGGAGGATCTCGCCTCGGTGTGGGTCCACGAGGTCTCCCACCTGCTGCGCGACCACCACGGACGAAGCGACCGGTACGCGGCCCGGCACGGCGCCGACGGGCCCGGCGAGCGGCTGCGGATGAACATCGCCGCCGACTGCGAGATCAACGACGACGCGTACGGCGAGGGCCTGCCCTCCCCCGAGGGCGCCCTGCACCCCATCCGGCTCGGCCTGCCCGCCGGCGGGCTCATGGAGGAGTATCTCGGGCAGCTCGGGCTCGGGCGGTACGACCGGGATGTGATGTGGCTCGACTGCGGCAGCGGGGCCGACGGCCTGGACCGCACCTGGGAGCACGGGCCGGGAGGGGCCGGGGGCCTCAGCGACCAGGAACGCGACGCGGTGCGGTTCCGGGTGGCCGAGGGCATCCGGGGGCGCCCGGGCGACGTGCCGCAGGGCTGGCGGCGCTGGGCGGAGGAGGCGTTCCACCCGCCGCAGCCGTGGCGGGAGCTGCTCGGCGCGGCGGTGCGCACCGCCGCGTCGGCGCCGGGCGCGGGCGAGGACTACGTGTACGGGCGCCCGGCCCGGCGCTCGGCGGCGCTGCCGGGCGTGGTGCTGCCGAGCCTGCGCCGCCGGCCGCCGCGGGTGTGCGTGGTCATCGACACGTCGGGCTCGGTGAGCGACGCGGAGCTGGGCAGCGCCCTGCTGGAGGTCGCGGCGATCAGCCGGGCCGTGGGCGGGCGCCGCGAGCAGGTGAGCGTCGTGTCGTGCGACGCCGCCGCGCAGACGGTGGTCCCGCTGTGCCGCAGCGAGGGCCTGGAGCTGATCGGCGGGGGCGGCACCGACCTGCGGGAGGGCTTCCAGCGGGCGCTCCGGTCCACGCCGCGCCCGGACGTGGTGGTGGTGCTGACCGACGGGCAGACGCCGTGGCCGGAGCGGCGGCCGCCCTGCCGCACCGTGATCGGCCTGTTCCACCGCGAACCCCCGTCCTGGGACGAGGACGTGGAGCCGCCGCCGGGCCCGCCCGACTGGGCGAGGGTCGTCACGATCGGCCGCTGAGGGCGGCCGCGAGCGCGGCCGCCGGGGCGGTCAGCGAGCCGTGCACGAGCTCGGTGCGGTGGACGAGGCGCGGCACCACGACCGGCACCCCGCGCACCGCCGGGGTCAGCACCGCCGCCGGCAGCAGCGCCAGCCCGGCCCCGGCCGCGACGAGGGCGAGCAGCGCCCCGGTGTCGGTGCCCGGATACGCCAGCCCGCCCCGGAATCCGTCCCCGCGCACGAAGGCCCGCAGCTGGGCCGGTGGCGTGGCCGCCTCGGGCGCGTCCAGCCACACCGCGTCGGCGAGGTCGGCCAGGGCCACCCCGCGCCGCCCGGCGAGCGGGTGGCCGGCCGGCAGGGCCACCACGACCGGCCCCTCGGCCACCGCGGTCGTGTCCAGCTGCCCGGTGTCCGGCAGCGCCAGCGGGTCGGAGGGCGCGGTGACCCCGTCGACCAGGCCGAGGTCGAGCCGCCCGGTGGCCACGCCCGTGGCGGTCTCGGCCCGCCCGCCGACCCGCACCGTGAACGCGACCCGCGGCATGGCCCGCTGCACCTCGACCAGCCGGCCCGGGTCGAGGCGGGCCAGCGGCGTCGCGCCGAGCACCACGGCGGCCGGCGGCGGGCCGGACAGCCGGGCCACGTCCGCGCGGGCGGCGGCCAGCCGCAGCAGGATCGGCCCGGTGTGCTCCAGCAGCCGGGCGCCGGCGTCGGTGAGCGCGACCGGGCGGCGGCGCAGCAGCGGCGCGCCGACGTCCTGCTCGAGCGCGGCGACCTGCTGGGAGACCGCCGACTGGGTGTAGCCGAGCTCGTCGGCGGCGGCGGAGAACGAGCCGAGCCGGGCCACGGCCGCGAAGGTGCGCAACAGGTGCGGGTCCACGACATCAGTGTTGCTGATGCCGGTACCGCAAAGTCTCGTTGGACTGATGAGGGCAGCTCACGGGAGCCTTGAGGGCATGACGACAACCCGAACGGCCCGGATCGCGCTCGTCGGCGACCGCTCGGCCCACGTGCGCTCGCACACCCGCGTCCCGGGCCTCATCGACGTGTTGCGCGAGCAGTACGGGCTGGGCCTGGACGCCTACTGGGTGCCGACCGAGGAGGTGTCCGCCACGTCCGTGGACGCGTTCGACGGCGTGTGGCTGCTGCCCGGGTCGCCGTACCGCGACGAGGCCGGCGCCCTGGCCGCGGCCCGCGCCGCCCGGGAGCACCGGCTCGCCTTCCTCGGTACCTGCGGCGGCTTCCAGCACCTGCTGCTCGAGTTCGCCCGCGACGTGTGCGGCCTGACCGGCGCCGCCCACGCCGAGAACGACCCCGCCGGGCCGGACCCGCTCATCGTGGCGCTGGCCTGCTCGCTCGTCGGCCACGAGGGCGCGGTCAACCTGGCCCGGGGCAGCCTGGCCGAGCGCATCTTCGGGGTGGAGCGCTCGCTCGAGCGCTACCACTGCGGCTACGGCCTCGACCACGCGTACCTGCCGGTGCTGGAGGCCCACGGGCTGCGCTTCACCGGCCACGACGACGACGGCGAGGTCCGGGTGGTGGAGCTGGAGGGCCACCCGTTCATGGTCGGCACGCTGTTCCAGCCGGAGCTGGCCGGCGACGGCACCCGCTGCCACCCGGTGATCCGCGCCTTCGCCGAGGCCGCCGTGACGGTCGCGGCGACCCGCGCGGCCGCGCCGGCCAGCTAGACGGGGACCGCGCCCGGCGGCCGTCCTATCGTCCGTCGAGCAGCCGCAGCAGGGCGCGGTCGTGGCCGGGCGGGGCGACGAACGCGAGCCCGGCCGGCGGCGCCGCGCCCGTCGGCACCGACACGCTCGGCAGGCCGAACGCGCTGGCCGGCACCGCGCAGCGCAGCGTCTCCCGGCGCCAGTCGTCGCGCCCGGCCGGGCTCAGCTGGCGCGGATGGCCCGGGCCGCCGGCCGGCAGCACCAGCCAGGCGTCCCCGCCCAGCCGGTCGAGCAGCTCGTCGCGCCAGGCCGCGATCCGCGCCCGCGCGGCGTCCTCCTCGGCCGGCGACACGTTGGCGCCGAAGCGGAACCGGCCCTCGACGTCGGCGCCCAGGGCCCGCGGGTGGGCCTCGATCCAGGCGCCGTGTGCCCGCCACGCCTCGGCCGCCTGCACCTGGCGGAACGCCAGCAGCAGCGGGTCCGGGTCGTCCCACGTGGGCACGGACGCCTCGGCGACGGGGAGGCCGAACCCGGCGGCCTGTTCCGCGGTACCGCCGATGGCGAGCAGCCGGGACGGCGGAGCTTGCGGGCCCGGCGGCAGCAGCACGTCGCCCACGGCGGCCAGGGTCCGCGCGTCGCGGGTGATCCACCCGACGGTGTCGAACGACGGGGCCAGCGGCAGCACGCCCTCGACCGGCACCGACCCGTGCGTCGGGCGCAGGCCGAACAGGCCGCAGCAGGAGGCCGGCACCCGGATCGAGCCGCCGGTGTCGGTGCCGAGGCCGATGTCGGCGTGCCCGGTCGCCACGGCCGAGGCCGGGCCGCTGGACGAGCCGCCGGTGACCAGGCCGGGGGCGGCCGGGTTGGGCGGCGTCCCGTAGTGCAGGTTGGTGCCGGAGAGCGAGTAGGCCAGCTCGTCGGTGTGCGCGATGCCCTGCACGACCGCGCCCGCGGCCCGCAGCCGGGCCACCGCCGGCGCGTCCTCGGCCGCCGGCAGCGCCTCGGCCAGCCACTCCGGGTTGCCGCCGCCGACCGCGAAGCCGGTGACCGCGAAGAGATCCTTGACCGCGAGCCGCATCCCGTCCAGCGGGCCGTGGCCGGTGGCCGGCGCCAGCGGCATGCCCTTGACCCGCCACACCGTGGGGTCAGCTGTCACGCGAGAAGGGTACGCCCAACCGGGTCAGCGCGCGCCCGGTCACGATTCGTCGTACGTCCTAGGATCCTAGGTGGAATACTCCGAGCCCGGGCGCGGTTGACCATGATTCGTGAGTGAACTCCCGCTTTCCGTGCTCGACGTCGCCCCGGTCTCGGTCTACGGCTCCCCCGGCGAGGCGCTGCGCAACACCACCGAGCTGGCCCGCCGCGTCGAGGCGCTCGGGTACCGCCGGTTCTGGGTCGCCGAGCACCACAACATGCCGGCCATCGCCAGCTCGTCGCCGGCCGTCCTGATCGCCCACCTGGCCGCGGCCACCTCCACCATCCGCGTCGGCTCCGGCGGGGTGATGCTGCCCAACCACGCCCCGCTGGTCGTGGCCGAGCAGTTCGGCACCCTGGAGGCGCTGCACCCGGGCCGCATCGACCTCGGCATCGGCCGGGCGCCCGGCACGGACCAGTACACGGCCCTCGCCCTGCGCCGCACGATGGAGGGCCTGTCGGCGGAGCACTTCCCCGAGGAACTGCAGGACCTGATCGCGTACTTCGAGGGAGAGGCGCGCATCCTCGCCTCCCCCGGCAAGGGCGACAAGCCCGACGTGTGGCTGCTCGGCTCCAGCGGCTTCAGCGCCCAGCTGGCCGGCGCGCTCGGCCTGCCCTTCGCCTTCGCGCACCACTTCAGCGCCCAGAACACGCTGCCGGCCCTGGCCCTCTACCGCTCCCACTTCCGCCCGTCGCGGTGGCTCGCCGAGCCCTACGCGATGGTCGCGGTGAGCGCGATCGTGGCCGAGACCGACGATGAGGCCGAGTTCCTGTCCGGCCCGAGCGCCCTGTCGTTCCTGCGCCTGCGCTCCGGGCGCCCCGAGCCCCTCGCCACGCCGGAGCAGGCGGCGGATTACCCGTACAGCGACCGCGAGCGCGAGTTCGTCCTGTCCCGGCGCGAGGGCCAGGCGCTGGGCTCCCCCGCCACGGTCCGCAAGCAGCTGGGCGAGCTGCTGGAGGCGACCCGGGCCGACGAGTTCATGCTCACCTGCATGGTGTACGACATCGAGGCCCGCGCCCGCTCCTTCGAGCTGATCCGCACCGAGGTCGCCCCGGCGCTGTCGCAACCCTCGCGCTAGTTTTCTTCACATTGCGGCGTTACGCCCGATGGCATCACCCGCCGGTTTGGGCGAAGATGGCGGGCGATCTTGCGTCTACCTTGGGGGCCGTGTGAACAAGACCTGGGTGCGGCTGCGGCCGGTGCTGGACGGCGACCTGGCGATGTTCCGCCGCTTCGCCACCGAGCCGGGCCTGGCCGGCGCGTCCTGGACCGGCTACCAGGAGCCGAACGGCCCGGCCCGGCGCTTCGCCAACGACGGCTACCTCGGCGCGGAGGACGGCCGCCTGATGGTGGAGGCCGACGAGACCGCCGCCGGCTTCGTGCACTGGTTCGCGATCGGCTCGGGCATGGCGCAGTACTGGGGCATCGGCATCGTGCTGCTGCCGGAGTGGCGCGGCCGGGGTGTGGGCTGGCGCGCGCAGACCCTGCTGTGCGACTACCTCTTCGCGAGCACCCCGGCCCAGCGTGTCGAGGCCCGCGTCCAGCCGGAGAACATTCCCGAGCAGAAGGCCCTGGAGAAGGTCGGCTTCCTGAGCGAGGGCATCCTGCGCTCCGCGGAGTTCCGCGACGGCGCCTGGCGCGACGTCCTCATCTACGGCCGCCTCCGCGGCGACCGCTGAACCCTCCGGGCCGACAGGCGCCGGTCAGGCGGCGGGGCGGAGCTGGGCCAGGGCGCGCAGGGCGTCGGTCAGGGAGATCGGGCGGTCGTTCTCCTCGGCGGCGACCCCGATCTCGATGTACTCCCGCATGAGCGCCGACGGCTTGACGCCCTTGGCCTTGGCGATCGCGGCGATGCGCTCGGCCAGCGAGGTGGGCAGCCGGGTCGAGTAGACCGCCATCACCTCGGCGTCGGGCTTCGGCGGCAGGGCGGGCGCGGGCGCGGCGCGGTCGAAGACGAAGCCGCCGGCGGCGACCGCGGCGACCATCTCGTCCATCTGGCGTTCGGTCAGTGGCTCGCTGCTCATGACGCTGTCCCCTCCCACTGCTCGAACTCGGCGAGCTCCTCGGCGCTCATGTGCCTCGCGCCGATGATGCCCCACTCGAGTTCTCCCTGGTGCTTGACGATCACGATCAGTGGTCGCCCAGCGGCCGTGCGGGCCCATACGCTCAGCGCCGGGATGCCGAGGGCGTGGCCCGGGATCGGGCGACGCCGCTCGGCGCCGAGCGCCTGGAGGACCTCGTCGGCCGTGATGCCGACGAGTGCCGCCAGGGTCGCCGGCCACCAGCGGTAGGGCATGCTCCCAATGTACTACGCCCGTCGTACACGGCCGACCCCCAGCGGCATGCCGGCAGGTCACACGCCGGGGTTCGCCTCGATGATCGTCTCCACGATCTCGGCGGGCGAGGGCTCGACCGACACCACGGTCGCCCCTTCGCCGGGCTCCGGCGGCTCCAGGGCGGCGAACTGGCTGTCGAGCATCTCCACGCGCATGAAGTGGCCGTGGCGGGCCGCGAGCCGGCGGGCGATCAGCTCGCGGGAGCCCTCGAGGAACACGATGCGCACCTGCGGGCGGCCCTGGCGGAGCAGGTCGCGGTACGCGCGCCGCAAGCCCGAGCACGACACGACGCCGGGCTCGCCGGCCGCGCCGCGCTCGTCGATCCAGCGGCCGATCGCGGCGAGCCAGGGGACCCGGTCGGCGTCGGTGAGCGGGATGCCGGCGGCCATCTTGTCCACGTTGGCGGCGGGGTGGAAGTCGTCGGCCTCGGCGTAGGGCCAGCCGAGCCGGCCGGCCAGCATCGCGCCCACGGTCGTCTTGCCCGTCCCGGCGACTCCCATGACGACGAAGACCGGCGGCGCGTCTGGCATGGCCACACGGTACACGGGTGCGCCGTTCGTCCCGCGTCGCTAGGGTTCGGCCATGATCGTGCGCGACGCCGTGGACGCCGACCGGACGTGGGTTCGCGAGCTGCTCACCGCCCGCTGCTGCGGGTGGACTGCTACGCGGGCGGCGACGGGGCGCTGGTGCGGTGGTACGAGCGCCAGGGCTTCACCGCCACCGAGGCCTTCACGGTGACCCGCGACGACGGCACCGAGTGGCCGGGCCAGGTGCTGGCGCAGCCGCTGGTCTAGGGCGGATCGGCCACGGCGGTGTCGATGGGCGGCAGCGGTACCGCACCCAGCGCCTCGGCCAGCAGCTCCAGCAGCTCCAGGTCGCGCCGGTAGCCGGACGCCCCGGAGCGGCGCACCGCGACCAGCCCGTCGGCGCCCCCGCGGATGCGCACGTCGCGCCAGGCCGCCGGGTCCGGCGGCAGCGCGGCCAGGGCGGCGACCCCGGCCGGCGGGGCGCCCGCGTCGACCACGAACGCGCCGGCCGAGCCGCCCAGCGCCTGGATGTCGGCGACCGCGGCCCGCAGCCACGTGACCACCACGCCGCCGGTCGCCCGGACCTCCACCTGCCGGCCGGCCCGGAAGCCGGTCAGCCGGACCCGTGCGTCCTCCTCGACCCGCCCCAGCCCTTCCACCCGTTCACGATCCCGTGCCCGGCGGCCCGCGGCCACGCAGGTCGCACCACATTTTCCGTGGTGCGGGCACCAGTGACCCAGCGCCTGTTTCGTAACTGGGGTGGGAGCGAGGCGGCCCGCCGCGGCCCCGCCTCAGGTACGAAACAGGCCCTAACGGTCGGCGAGGTACAGCAGCACGGCCCCGACCCGGCGGTGGGTCTCGCCTTCCTCGGCCAGGCCGAGCTTGGCGAAGATCGAGTTGATGTGCCGCTCGACCGCGCGGACGGTCACGAAGAGCCGGTCGGCGATCGTCGCGTTGTTCGCGCCGGTGGCCATCTCGGACAGCACCTGGCGCTCGCGGGCGGTCAGGTGCCGCAGCGCCGAGCCGGCCGGGCGGCTGCGTGCGGTGAGCATCGACTCGACGATGCGCGGGTCGATGACCGACCCGCCGCCGGCCACCGCCCGGACCGCCTCGGCGAGCTGGCCGGGCTGGGCGACGCGCTCCTTGAGCAGGTACGCGCGGCCGGCCACGCCGTCCTGCAGCAGCGCGGTGGAGTGGGCCGGGTCGTCGTACTGGCTGAGCACCACCACGCCGACCCGGGGGTGGCTGGCCCGCAGCGCGAGGGCCGCCCGCACGCCCTCGTCGGTGTTGGTCGGCGGCATGCAGATGTCGGTGACCACGACATCCGGGCCTAACCGCTCCACAGTGGACAAAAGCTCGTCGTGATCGGCGGCCAGTCCGATTACCGACAGGTCGGGCTGGTCACTGAGCAGTGCCCGCACGCCCTCCCGCACGAGCAGACTGTCATCGGCCACCACGACCCGGATCTCCATGGGTCCGTAACCTACCCGGGAGAAGCGCGTGACACAGCGCCCTGAGGTCGACGTCGCGCTCCTGCTGCGGCTGGAGCACGCCGTCGCCGAGATCCTCGCCGCCCCGCACTCGGACGGCCTCGCGCTGGCCGCGATCGGCCAGGCCCTCGGCTGGCAGGCCGGCGCCCTGTGGCAGGTCCACGACGACGACCGGCTGCGCTGCTCGGCCGCCTGGGCCGCGCCCGGCTTCGACGGCGGCCCGTTCGAGGCCGCCACCCGCGGGCTGGCCCTGTCCCGCGGCGAGGGGCTGCCCGGCGCCGTCTGGCGCAGCCGCGAGCCGGCCTGGGTGCGCGAGTTCGGCCGCGAGGCGTCCTTCCCGCGCGCCCGCGCCGCCGCGCAGGCCGGCCTGGAGGCGGCCTTCTGCTTCCCGCTGCTGTCGGCCGGCGACGCCGTCGAGGGCATCGTCGAGTTCTTCACCGGCCGGCTCGACGACCCGCCGGCCGAGCTGCTGAGCACGGCCCGCAGCCTGGGCCGGCGCATCGGGGGCGCCCTGGAGCGGGCCCGCGCGGCCGAGGCGGTGGGCCGCAGCGAGGCCCGGCTGCGCGCGGTGCTGGACTCGGCCCTGGACTGCGTGGTCATCGCCGACGCCGACGGCATGGTGCTCGAGTTCAACCCGGCGGCCTGCCGGACCTTCGGCTACGCGCGGGACGAGGCGATCGGCCGCGAGCTGGCCGAGCTGATCATCCCGCCGCAGCTGCGCGACGCGCATCGCAAGGGCCTGCAGCGGTACCTCCACACGCACCGCCCCCACGTGCTCGACCAGCGCGTCGAGACCACCGGCATGCGCAGCGACGGCACGCAGTTCCCGGTCGAGCTCACCATCACCCGCGTCCTCGGCGACGGCGCGCCCGTGTTCAGCGGCTACCTGCGCGACCTCAGCGCCCAGCACGCCGCCGCCGAGGAGCTGCGGGCGACGCGGCGGCGCACCATGGAGGCCGCAGCCGTCGAGCGGCAGCGCCTGGAGCGCGACCTGCACGACGGCGCCCAGCAGCGCCTCGTCGGCCTGGGCCTGACCCTGGCCCGCGCCCGCACGGCCCTGCCCGACGAGCCGGCCCGCGCCTCGGCCATCCTCGACGACTCGATCGCCGCGCTGGAGGAGGCCGCGATCGAGCTGCGCAACCTGGCCCGGGGCATCCACCCGAGCAGCCTGACCCGCTACGGCCTCGACGCCGCCCTGGCCGACCTCGGCCGCCGCGCGCCGGTGGAGCTGCGGATCGCGCCCTGGCAGCAGCGGCGCTTCCCGGCGGCGGTGGAGGCGGCGGCGTACTTCGTCATCAGCGAGGCCCTCACCAACGTGGCCCGCTATGCCGGCGTCGACGTGGCCGAGGTGAGCCTGGCCGTCGAGGACGGCGTGCTGGTCATCGCGATCGCCGACGCGGGCAACGGCGGCGCGGACGCGGGGCTGGGCACCGGCCTGCGGGGCCTGGCCGACCGCGTGGCGATGCTGGACGGCTCGCTGGAGGTGCACAGCCCCGCCGGCCAGGGCACCGTCGTGCGGGCGCGCATCCCGGTGTAGTGACAGCACCACACCCGCTTCTGGTGCGCACGCCCTGCGGCCGCCGCCCGCCGTCCATGAATACTCTTCGACGTCCCCGCCGAACGGCCGGGGCGCCCGACGAAGGAGAGGAGCGAGCCGTGAACGGCGGCAGGGCAACATCTTCGGCGCGCTGGGCGGGCCCGACGCGCTAGCGGCACCGTCACGGCGCCGTGACGGCCTCCGGGCTGTCGAACCGGCGCACACCCGCCACCGCGGACATCGGCAGTGGCGCGTACAGGTGCGGGAACGTCCCGTGGTCGTTGGTCTCCCACCTGAGCGCGCCCCCGAGCGGGGCCTCGTCGACCGCCGCGACCACCAGCTCGCCCGCGCCGGCGAAGAACCTCCCGGCCGTGCGGCTCACCTGCTCGGCGGTGGAGAGGTGGACGTAGCCGTCGGCGAGATCGAGCGGCGACCCCTCGAACACCCCGGCCGCCTCGAACGCGTCCCACTCGGCCGGCAGCAGGATCTTGTAGATCGTCACACCCGTACTGTGCCAGGTTTCACCCGCGGTGGGTGCCCGCCGCCTCACCCTCCCACGCCATAGCGTCCCCGCCGATGAAGACGAAGGCATGGAAGTGCGTCGCGGGCGCGGCGCTGGTGGTCGGCACCCTGAGCGCCGCCGAGGCGGCCCGGCAACCGGACCCGCCACCGATGGTCGAACGCTCCAGCACCACCACCATCGACCCCGGCGGCTCGGGCGGCCCGGGCCCCGCCGAGCCGGCCGGCGAGGTGCTGTACGCGGTCGCCGCCTCCGGCCTGCTGTCCTTCGGCGGCATCGTCCTCGTCGGCGGCGTCATCGGCCTGGGCGGCCTGCGCGTCCCGGGCGGCGTGTCGATGACCGTGGCCCGCTCCCGCCTGTGGTACCGCTCGGTCCGCCGCACCGGCGGCCACCGCGCCCCGTAGCTCCTCGTCAGTACGCTTCCATCGGCGCCTCGACGATCCGCACGCCCGGCCTGGCCACCGACGCGGTGCTCGGCCCGGTGACGGTCAGCTCGGCCTCGTCCGGCCCGGCGTCGAGGTGCATGACCACCTTGACCGATGCCAGCCCGCCGCCGTCGTCGAAGCGCACGGTGACGGGCACCCGCGTGGCCACGCCCGGCGCCATGGCCACGAGCACCTCGGCCAGCTTCGCCGGGCCCGGCGGCACCGCCCCGCCGACCTTGGACAGGTCGAGCTCGCCGGTGCAGGCCCTCGGCGGGTGGCTCACCCGAAGGCCGCCCGGCAGGTCTGGGCCGGCGTGGCGGATGGGGGCGCGGATGCGACACGAGTCGTCGCGACCGGCACCGCCGGGGCCGACGGGATCGGCAGAGCGGCGGGGACTGCGCTGGCATCGGGGACACCCGGCCGGGGCTGCAGGCGGTCAGGCCGACGAGCGCCACGGCGAGGAGCACCCGCCGAATCCAACCGGTCACGGCGATCGACGGTAACGGCGTCCGGGCCGCCGCCCGCCGGGGGCGAGGCCGCGTTCACGCGATGTTCAGCCGGCCTTGCGCGACGCCGCTACTCGAAGAGCGAGCCTCGCCCGCCGCCCTCGCGGCGGCGGGCCCGGCGGCGCAGCTCCACCACGACCGAGTCGACCAGGGCGGTGGCGGCCAGGATGAACAGCAGGACGGCGAGCACGGTGAGGCCGGCGGCCAGGGCCAGGGCGCCGAGCACGGCGCAGGTGAAGAGGCCGAAGACGGCCAGGGCGAGGCGGAGGTTCAGGGCGCTGTACGGGTGGCCCACGGTGCCGCGGGCGCCCCGGGGCTGGGCGCGCATCGCGATCATCCCTTCAACGTGGTGATCTTGTCCTTGAGGATCGTGGTGGCGATGGCGGCCTTGTGGGGCTGGCCGCGCAGGAACGACTCGGCGAAGCGGACGGCCTGCTGGTAGGTGACCTTGGCCGGCATGGGGGGCTCGTTGGCGTCGACGGCGACGTCGAGCAGGGCCGGGCCGTCGTGCGACAGGGCCTCGCGCATGGCGCCGGGCAGGTCGGCGGGGTCGGTGACCTTGGCGCCGTAGCCGCCGCAGCCGCGGGCCCACGACGCGTAGTCCGGGGCCGGGTCGCCGAAGCGGACGCCGTACTCCGGGAAGCCCAGCACCATCTGCTCCCAGACGATCATGCCGAGGGCGTTGTTGTTGTTCACGACGACCTTGACCGGCAGGCCGTAGCGGGCCGCGGTGTGGAACTCGGCCATGAGCATGGCGAAGCCGCCGTCGCCGACGAAGGCGATGCACTGGCGGCCGGGGTACTCGTGCTGCAGCGCGACCGCGTACGGCAGGCCGGGGGCCATGGTGGCCAGGGTGCCGGAGAGGTAGAACTCGCGCCGGCCGGTGATCTGCCAGTGGCGGGCGGCCCAGGTGGCGACGGTGCCCGAGTCGCAGCACAGAATGGCGTCGGGGGCGGCCAGGCGGTCCAGCTGAGCGGCCAGGAACTGCGGCGCGATCGGGGCGCGCTCGGCGTTCTCCAGGGCGGCCATGCGCTCGCGCCAGTCGCGCATCTTCTCCTGGTACTTCCGCAGGTGGCGGCGGTCCTCGCGGCGGCGCAGGCGGGGCAGCAGCGACTCCAGGGTGGCGGCGGCGTCGCCGACGAGGGGCACGTCCGTCGGGATGCGCGTGCCGGTCCGGGTCGCCTCGGCGTCGATCTGCACGACGTGGGCGTGGCCGGGCTCGGGGAGGAACTTCGTGTACGGGAAGTTCGTGCCCACCATGAGCAGCGCGTCGCATTCGTCCATGAGGTCCTCGCTGGGCGCGGTGCCGAGCAGGCCGAGGCCGCCGAGGGCGAAGGGCGAGTCGTCCGGCACCACCATCTTGCCCATCAGCGACTTCACCACGGGCGCGCCGAGGACGTCGGCGGTGAGCTCGACCAGGGCGCCGGCCCCGCGGGCGCCGATGCCGGCCAGGATGGCGGGGCGCTCGGCCACGTTGAGCACGTCGGCGGCGGCCTGCAGGTCGTCGTCGGCCGGGCGGACCGGGGAGGGGACCCACACCGGCTTGGTGGCGGGCTCGCGGACCGGGCCGATCTCCTCGTACGGGTTGTCGCCGGCCTCGGCGACCTGCACGTCGTTGGGCACGGTCAGGTGGGCCACGCCGCGGCGGGCCAGGGCCGTGCGCACCGCGATGTCGACCAGCGCCGGGACCTGGGCCGGGTTGACGACGGGCTCGTTGTACTCGGCCACGTCCTCGAAGAGCCGGTCCAGGTGTACCTCCTGCTGATACCCGGTGCCGAGGACGCCGGACTCCTGCATGCCGGTGATCGCGAGCACCGGGGCGTGGTCGAGCTTGGCGTCGTAGAGGCCGTTGGCGAGGTGAATGCCGCCGGGGCCCGAGGTGGCCAGGCAGACACCCAGGCGGCCGGTGGCCTTCGCGTGCGCGACCGCCATGAACGCGGCCGCCTCCTCGTGGTGCACGAGGACGAAACGCACCCGGTCGGCGTTGCGCCGCAGCCCCTCCATCAGTCCGTTGATGCCGTCGCCGGGCAGGCCGAACACGGTGTCGACGCCCCAGGCGGCCAGTCGCGCGATGATCGTCTCGCCCACGGTCTGCTTCGCCATACCTTCGGCTTTGCCGCATCCGCGGCGTCCAAACCTCCGGCCGTTGATCCGGTAGCGTGCTGCCCCATGGGACTGCTCGACCGGCTGCGCGGCAACCCGCAGGACCGCTTCGCCCGCCGCGTGCTCACCGCGATCCGCGACGCCGGCGTGGCCCAGGCGCGGTACATGCCGGAGCAGTTCGCGATCGAGGTGCGGCGGGACGCCAAGTCGGACTCGCCGGGCATCGCGTACCTCGGCAACCTCTACCGCGAGTGCGCCCGCGTGGGGCGGGCCGAGCGCCGGGAGCGCATCGCCGCGTTCCTCGCCGCCGTGGTCTTCAACCCGGGCGCGCCGCGCGCGTGGGACGAGGTCGCCCCGCTGCTGCGGCCGCTGCTGCGCACGGTCACGTTCGGCGCCGGGGTGGACCGGCAGGCGGCCCTGCCGGTGCGCCGCCCCGCCTGGCCCTTCCTGGCCGAGTTCGTGGTGGTCGACCAGCCCACCTCGATCATGTACGTCACGCCCCGGCAGGTGCAGGAGTGGGGCGTCACCGAGCACACCGTCTACGACCGGGCCCGGCGCAACATGGCCGAGCTGGCCAAGCGCACCGCCGACGACGGCGACGGGCCCGGGCCGCGCACGCTCATCCGGATGGTCGAGTCCGGCGACGCGTACTGGGCCTCGCACCTCTTCGTCGACGGCTGGCTGGCCGGCCAGCGCTCCAGGGTGGGCGGGCCGCCGCTGCTGTTCGTGCCGGACACCACCGGCGTGCTGCTGGTCGGGCGGAGCGCGGGGGACTCCCCGGACTCCCTCGGGAAGGTCTTCGAGCTGGCCGAGACCGAGTACCGGGAGGCCGCCCGGCCGATCTCGCCGATGGCGTTCACCGTCGACGACGGCGGGGCCGTGGTGCCGTACCTCGCCCCGCCCGGCGACCCGATGTACGAGATCACGCACCGCGCCCTGGTGCTGGCGGCGTCCTCGGAGTACGCGGCGCAGGCCCAGCACCTGCGCTCCGAGGCGTTCGTGGGCTCCTGCACGGTCGCGCAGCGCCCCGACGGCTCGGTGTTCTCGGTGGCCACCTGGGGCGAGGGGGTCGACACGCTGCTCCCCCGGGCCGACTTCGTGGCCTTCGCGTCCACCGGCGCCGAGACGTTCTTCGTGGCCTGGGACGACATGGCCCGCGAGGTCGACCTGGACCCGGAGCCCGGGATCGAGCCGGAGCGCTTCCGGCTGCGCGCGTGGCCCCACCCGGGCGTGGTCGAGCGGCTGCGCCGGGTCGCGACGCGCCCCTGAGTCACGGCCGCAGCAGCAGTACCTCCCGCAGGCGCGCCCGCACCGCGGGATCCCTGGCGTCGGGGTGGGGCTCGGCGGCGCGCCGCGCGTCGAAGAAGAGCCCGGTGCGCGTCTCGTCCAGGATGAGCCGCAGGGTCGCCTCCCCGCCGTCCTCGACGGTGGACATGGGCCGCTGGCCGTACTGCCGGACCATCTCGGTGTCCATGAACGTCGCCGGGTGGATGCAGTTGGCCGTGACCCCGCTGCCGGCGAGCTCGTCGGCGAGGTCGAACGTCCACGCGGCCAGGGCGAGCTTGGCCCGGCGGTAGGCGGTGACCCCGTCGTAGCGCCGCCGCAGCTGCAGGTCGTCGAAGTCGATCGGCTCCTGGCCGAGCGAGCCGACGTTGACGATCCGGGCGGGCGCGTTGGCCTTCAGGGTGGGCAGCAGCGCCTCCGTGAGCCGGACCGGGGCGAGCAGGTTGACGGCCCAGCGCAGCTCGTACCCGTCGGCGGAGACCTCCCGGCCGCCGTCGCGCTGGCCGAAGCCCACGCCGGCGTTGTTGACCAGGGCGGTCAGCTCCCGGTCGCGCACCTGGGCGGCCAGCCGCCCCACGTCGTCGAGGTCGGCCAGGTCGGCCACGAACCCCTCCGCCTTGCCGCCGGCCGCCTCGACCTCGGCCACCCCGCGGGCGACCTTGGCCGGGTCCCGCCCGTGCAGCAGGACGGTGCGGCCGGCCTGCCCGAGCCGGGGTGCGAGCCAGCGGCCCAGTCCCGAGGTGGCGCCGGTCAGCAGCACATCGCTCATGCCCTGAACCTAACGCGGGCGCTCGGCGTGAACGTTCCGGCTCCGGCCACCCGGGCCGCGTGCCTGAAAAGTCCGCTTACTGCGATAAGTCGGTTGTTCGAACAGCCGGGCACTCCGTGCCGCGACTTTTCGGACTTTTCGCCCGTCGGGGCATATATCCGATAAGTCGTGGCGCGCCAGCGCCCGACTTATCGGTTTGCGCAGTTTAGGCCGATTCGAGACGTGAAAGAAAAAAAGTCGGGCTTATCGGGAAACGAAAAACCGCCCGGCAGAAAGCCTGCCGGGCGGTTCGCTCGCTTGGCCGGCGGCTCAGTTGCCGCCCATGTTCAGGCCGCCGGTCGGGTCGGCCGCCTGGATGTCGAGGATGTCGACCACGAACCTGAGGTCGCCGACGGGCGCACCCTGTTGTTGCGGGGTGTCGCCGTACGCCTCCTTGGCCGGAATGTCCAGGATGACCCGGCTGCCGACCTTCAGGCCGACCAGGCCGCGGTCCCAGCCCTCGATGACCTGCTGCTGCCCGCCGCTCTCCAGCATGCCGACCGCCACCGGGAACGTCTGCTTGCGGGTCCAGGACGAGTCGAAGACCTTGCCGTCCTTGTAGGTGGCGCCGACGTAGTTGACCACGACGGTGTCGCCGGGCTTGACGGTCTTGCAGTTGCCCTGGATGAGGACCTTGACCTCACGCACGCCGACGCGCTTGTCGCCGCCGACGTCGACCTTCGGCTCGTCGGCGAGGCGCTTGTCGAAGCCGCCCAGCATCGGCGGGAAGCTCTGCTGGTCCGGCTTCTTGCACTCGTTCTTCTTCTGCTCGGCGCGGTTGCCGAAGTAGTACACGCCGGCGAACGCACCGCCGATGGCGAGCAGGACGATGAGCGTGCCGGCGATCGCCTGGCCGGTGCGGCGGCGGCGGGCGGCCTTGCGGGCGGCGACCCTGGAGGCGGCGCGCTTCTCGGCCTTGGTGAGCGGCGCCGGCGCCTTGCTCTTGGCCTTGCCCTCGTCGTCCGGCTTCCCGGACGACTCGTCGGACCCGTCCGTCGACTCCTCGGCGTCCGAGGCGTCCGAAGCTTCGGAGGCGTCCGAAGCTTCCGAGGCGTCCGAAGCTTCCGAGGCGTCCGGCGAGGACTCCTCCTCGGCCGACGGTTCCTCGACTACGGGCTCCTCGAGCTCGGTCGACTCCTCCGGCGCAGCCTCCGCGTTCGGCGGGGTGGCCTTGGTCGACCTTGCTGCCGGGCGGCGGTTCCTGCCCCGATCGCTCACGTTCGTCGACTCCCCTGGTGGACGGCCCTTTACGAAGACGGACCTGAGATTCGTTCGCGCAGAGCTTCCCATACCACACGCCGATCGGCACGCACGGGGTACCGGACGATATGGCCTAAGGTCGGTCGTATGGGCAACGCTACGGGCGTCGAGACTACCGGACCCTTCGGCGACCGCTTCGCCGAGATCCTCACCGAAGAAGCTCTGAGTTTCCTGGCAGATCTGCACCGCGCGTTCGACGGGCGGCGACTGGAACTGCTCGCCCTGCGCAAGGAGCGCGAGGCCGCGCTCGCCGCCGGCGCCACCTTCGGCTTCCTGCCCGAGACCCGCGACGTGCGGGAGGCCGAGTGGCGGGTGGCCGAGCCGGCGCCCGGCCTGGAGGACCGGCGGGTGGAGATCACCGGGCCGACCGACGCGAAGATGACCATCAACGCGCTCAACTCCGGTGCCAAGGTGTGGCTGGCCGACCACGAGGACGCCAACACGCCGCTGTGGCAGAACGTGGTGGAGGGGCAGCTCAACCTGCGCGACGCGATCGCGGGCTCGCTGTCCTACACCTCGCCGGAGGGGAAGCGGTACACCCTCGGTGAAGGCCCCCGGCCGACCATCGTGATGCGCCCGCGCGGCTGGCACCTGCCGGAGAAGCACATCCTGGTCGACGGGGCGCCGTCGTCGGGCTCGCTGACCGACTTCGGGCTGTACTTCTTCCACAACCACCTCGCCACCCGGCCGTACTTCTACCTGCCGAAGATGGAGTCCCACCTCGAGGCCAGGCTCTGGAACGACGTGTTCGCCTTCGCCGAGGAGCGCTTCGGCCGCCCGACCGGCACGATCCGGGCCACGGTGCTGATCGAGACGTTCCCGGCCGCCTTCGAGATGGAGGAGATCCTCTACGAGCTGCGCGAGCACTCCGCCGGGCTCAACGCCGGGCGGTGGGACTACATGTTCAGCGTCATCAAGAAGTTCCGCACCCGCGGCCGGGACTTCCTGCTGCCGGACCGCAACACGGTGACGATGACCGTGCCGTTCATGCGCGCCTACACCGAGCTGCTGGTGCGCACCTGTCACAAGCGGGGCGCGCACGCGATCGGCGGGATGGCGGCGTTCATCCCGAGCCGGCGCGACCCCGGGGTGAACCGGGTCGCGCTGGAGAAGGTGGGCGCGGACAAGCGGCGGGAGGCGGGCGACGGCTTCGACGGGTCGTGGGTGGCCCACCCCGACCTGGTGCCGGTCTGCCGGGAGATCTTCGACGGCGTACTGCGGGACAGGCCCAACCAGCTCGACCGGCTCCGCGAGGACGTCTCGGTCACCGCGGAGGACCTGCTCGCCGTGGGCGCCACGCCGGGGCGGCGCACCGAGGAGGGCCTGCGCAACGCGGTCAGCGTCGGCGTGCAGTACCTCGACGCCTGGCTCAAGGGCACCGGCGCGGTGGCGATCAACAACATGATGGAGGACGCGGCGACCGCCGAGATCTCCCGCTCGCAGGTCTGGCAGTGGCTGCACAACGACGTGGCGCTCGACGACACCGGCGAGCGGGTCACGCGGGAGCTGGTCGAGCGGATCGCGGACGAGGAGCTGGCCGGGCTGGGCGGGGACCTCGGCGCCGCCCGCGAACTTTTCATGGAGGTGGCCGTGGCCGATGATTTTGTGGACTTCCTGACGATTCCAGCGTACGAACGTATGCCATGACCGTCGATGCGCTCGCCGCGGCGGTGCGGGAGGTGCTCGGTCCGGACCAGATCATCACGGACCGGTCCCGGTTGCGCACGTACGAGTGCGACGGCCTGACCCACTACCGGGTCGTGCCGGGCATCGTGCTGCTGCCCCGCACCGCCGCGCAGTGCGCGGCCGTGGTGCGCGCCTGCGTCGCGCACGGGGTGCCGTTCGTGGCCCGCGGCTCCGGCACCGGGCTGTCCGGCGGGGCGCTGCCGCACGCCGACGGGGCTCTCATCGTGACCTCCCAGCTGCGCTCCATCGTCGAGATGGCGCCGCAGGACGAGCGGGCCGTGCTCGAGCCCGGCGTCATCAACCTGCAGGTGAGCCGGGCGGCCAACCCGCACGGGTACTACTACGCGCCGGACCCCTCCAGCCAGCAGATCTGCTCGATCGGCGGGAACGTGGCCGAGAACTCGGGCGGGGCGCACTGCCTGAAGTACGGCTTCACGGCCAACCACGTCACCGGGCTGCAGATCGTCACCCCGGACGGGGACCTGGTCCGGCTGGGCGGGCGGGCGCCGGACGCCCCCGGCTACGACCTGCTCGGCGCGTTCGTCGGCTCCGAAGGCACGCTGGGCATCGCGACCGAGGTGACGGTACGGCTGGTGCGCCTGCCGGAGACCGTGCGCACCCTGCTCGCCGCGTTCGCGGGCACCGACGAGGCCGGCGCGGCCACCTCGGCCATCATCGCCGCCGGGGTGGTGCCCGCCGCCGTGGAGATGATGGACGCGCTGGCCATCGAGGCGGCCGAGGCGGCGGTGCACTGCGGCTACCCCGAGGGGGCCGGCGCGGTGCTCATCGTCGAGCTCGACGGGCCGGCCGCCGAGGTCGACGCCCAGTTCGCCGCGGTCGAGCAGTTCTGCCGCCGGCACGGGGCCTTCGAGATCCGCATCGCCGCCGACGACGCCGAGCGGGCGCTGTTCTGGAAGGGCCGCAAGTCCGCGTTCGCCGCGGTCGGGCGCATCTCCCCCGACTACATCGTGCAGGACGGGGTCATCCCCCGCACCGCGCTGCCGCAGGTGCTCACGCGCATCGGCGAGCTGGCCCGCGAGCACGGCGTGCGGGTGGCCAACGTCTTCCACGCCGGCGACGGCAACCTGCACCCGCTGGTGCTGTTCGACGAGGCGGTCGCGGGCCAGGCCGAGCGGGCCGAGGCGGTGTCCGGGGCGATCCTCGACATCTGCGTCGAGCACGGCGGCTCCATCACCGGCGAGCACGGTGTCGGGGTCGACAAGGCCAAGCATCTTCCGCGGATGTACTCCGAGGAGGACCTCGACACCATGCAGCTGGTCCGCTGCGCGTTCGACCCGAGGGGCCTGTCCAACCCGGGCAAGGTGTTCCCGACGCCGCGGCTGTGCGGCGAGGTGCCCGGCCGGCGCAAGGGCCCGAACCCCTGGCACGACGCTGGCGTGGAGGTGTTCTGACGGTGACGGTCGTCGACGAGATCGCCGGGGTGCCCGCCGCGGCCGTGGCCACCCCGTCCTCCACCGCGGAGGTCGCCGCCGTGGTCCGCGGCGCCGCCGAGGAGGGGCTGGCGCTGGTCGCCCGGGGCGCCGGCACCCGCCAGGACTGGGCGCTGCCGCCGCACCGGCTCGACCTGATCCTCGACATGGGCGGGGTGCGCGGCCTGGTCGAGCACGCCGCCGGGGACCTCGTGGCGATCGTGCGGGCCGGCACGCCGCTGCGCGAGGTGCAGGAGGCGCTGCGCCCGGCCGGCCAGCAGCTGGCGCTGGACGAGCCGCTGCCCGGGGCGACCGTCGGCGGGACCGTCGCGGTCAACGTCTCGGGCCCCCGCCGGATGCTCTACGGCACCGTGCGCGACCTGCTCATCGGGGTCACGGTGGTGCGCGCCGACGGGGTGGTGGCCCGGGCCGGGGGCAAGGTGGTGAAGAACGTCGCCGGGTACGACCTCGGCAAGCTCGTCGCCGGGTCGTACGGCACCCTGGGCGTCATCACCGAGTGCGCCTTCCGGCTGCACCCGCTGCCCGCCGCGGCCCGGTTCGTGTCGGCCCGCGCCGACGGCATGGACGAGGCCGCCCGGGCCCTGTCCGCGGTGCTCGGCGCGCAGGTGGTGCCCAGCGCCCTCGAGGTCGACATGCCGCCCGGCGGCGCCCCGCTCACGGTCACCGCGCTCGTCGAGGGCGTGCCGGCCGGCGTCGAGCGGCGCGCCACCGACCTGGAGAAGCTGCTCGGCGGCGACGCGGCGCAGGACGAGGCGCCGCCGGCGGGCTGGGGCGCCTACCCGTGGGCGGCCGGCGACGTCGGGATCAAGCTGACCTGCGCGCTGTCGCGGGTGCCGTACCTGCTCACCGCGGCCGGCGTGACCGCGCAGCTGCACGACGTGCCGCTGTGGGTGCGCGGCTCGGCCGGCACCGGGGTGCTCTACGCGGGCCTGCCCGCCGGCACCGACCCCGGGGTGGTGGCCGGCGTGGTGAGCGACCTGCGCGCCGCGACCCGGGCCGGCGCCGGGCACTGCGTGGTGCTGACCGCCCCGCCCGCGGTACGGGCCCGGGTCGACGTCTGGGGCCACGTCGACGGCCTCGACCTCATGCGCCGGGTCAAGGAGCAGTTCGACCCGGCCGGCACACTGGCGCCGGGCCGCTTCGTCGGGGGCATCTGATGACCGAGTCGCGCGCCGAGCTCATCGGCGACTGTGTCCACTGTGGATTCTGCCTGCCCACCTGCCCCACGTACGTGCTGTGGGGCGAGGAGATGGACTCGCCGCGGGGGCGCATCCAGCTCATGCTCCAGCAGACCCAGGGCGAGCCGATCGGCCCCGCTATGGCCGGCCACTTCGACGCCTGCCTGGGCTGCATGGCCTGCGTGACGGCGTGCCCGTCGGGCGTGCAGTACGACAAGCTGATCACCGAGACCCGCGGCATGGTGGAGGAGGTGCGCCCGCCCGCCGGCCGGGCGCTGCGGGCCGCCGTGTTCGCGCTGTTCCCCTACCGCCGCCGGCTGGCGCTGGCCAAGGCGCCGCTCGTGACGTACCGATGGCTGGGTCTGCCCTTCAAAGGGCGACTGCCCGCGGCCCTGCGCACGCTGGTGGACCTGGCCCCGCCCCCGCGCCGCGCGGCGCCCCTGCCCTCGCTGGTGAGCGCTGTCGGCCCGCGGCGGGCCCGCGTCGGCATGCTCACCGGGTGCGTGCAGCACGCGTTCTTCCCGTCGGTGAACGCCGCGACCGCGCGGGTGCTCGCCGCCGAGGGCTGCGACGTGGTCATCCCGCCGGACCAGGGCTGCTGCGGCGCGCTGAGCCTGCACAGCGGCCGCCGCGCGGAGGCGGCCCGGTTCGCCGGTGCGCTGCTGGACGCCTTCGCCGGCGTCGACGCCCTGGTGGTCAACGCGGCCGGGTGCGGGTCGGCGCTGAAGGAGATCGCGTCGCTGCTGCCGGACGACCCGCGGGCCGCCGCGCTGCAGGCGAAGGTCCGTGACCTGTCGGAGTTCCTGGCCGCGCTGGGGACGGTCGCGCCGCGGCACCCGGTCCCCGTGACGGCGGCCTACCACGACGCCTGCCACCTCGCCCACGCCCAGGGGGTGCGGGCCCAGCCGCGCGCCCTGTTGCGCGCCATTCCGGGGCTGCAGCTGCGCGAGATCCCGGACGGCGAGATCTGCTGCGGCTCGGCCGGGATCTGGAACGTGCTCAACCCGGCCCCGGCGGCGCAGCTGGGCGAGCGCAAGGCGCGCGACGTGCTGTCGACCGGGGCCTCGCTGCTCGTCACGGCGAATCCCGGCTGCCTGATGCAGATCTCCGCGGCGGTACGGCGGCTCGGCGGCTCGATCCGCCTGGCGCACACGGCGGAGGTCCTGGACGCCTCCATCCGCGGCGTGCGGCCCTAGGCCGCCTCAGGCCGCCGAGCGCTCGGCGGCGGGGCGGCGGCGCGGGCCCGGGACCTGCAGGGCGGGCGGGCGAACTTGGTGGCGAGGACGACGTCGTCGCGGCGGCCCTTGAGCGCCCGGCCGACGACCTCCTCCGAGTCGCCGTAGGCGTCGGCGGTGTCGACGAAGTTGATCCCGGCGTCGAGGGCCTTGTGCAGCACGCGGGCCGAGTCGGCGGGGTCGGCGTTGCCGACGGACGTGGCGAACATCAGGGTGCCGAGGGCGTACGGGCTGACCTTGATGCCCGTCCGGCCGAAGGTGCGGTACTACATGCGCGGGCTCCTTCGTGCCGTATCGTGGAACCGGAAAGCTCTTCCACCTACGATACGGAAAGACTTTCCGATTACGCAAGCGAAGGACGCAGACGCCTTGACCGAGAACCCGGTGCCGCGACCGCGGCGCGCCGACGCGCGGCGCAACCTCGACGCCCTGCTCGAGGCGGCCAAGCACGTGCTCGCCACGTCCGGCGTGGACGCGCCGGCGAAGGAGATCACCGACCGGGCCGGCGTCGGGGTGGGCACGCTGTACCGGCACTTCCCGCAGCGCTCCGATCTGGTCATCGCCGTGCTGGAGCACGAGATCGACGCCTGCGCCGAGGCGGGCGCGGCGCTCGCCGCGGCCAACCCGCCCGGCGTGGCCCTCGCCGAGTGGGTCCGGCACTACACGGACTTCGTCGCGACCAAGATCGGGCTCGCCTCGGCCCTGCACGCGGCCGACAGCGCCCACCAGGAGCTGCGCGAGCACTTCTACCGCCGGATGGGGCCCGTGCTGGAGGGGCTGATCCGGGCCGCGGCGGCGGCCGGCGACGTCCGGGCCGACGTGGGCGCCGAGGACGTCCTGCACGCCGTGGCGCTGCTGTGCCAGCCCGTGCCCGGCCGGGATGCCGGGTACGGCCGGCGCCTGGTCGGCGTCTTCCTGGACGGGCTGCGCCCCTAGGCCCCTAGGTAGAACCGTGCGCCGTGCTCGTCGAGCGCGGCCAGGACGGCGGCCGGGTCGCGGGCGCAGACGGCGTCGAAGAGGCGCTCGTGGCGGTGGACGCCGTCGTGCGGCCGGGCCACCTGGGCCTCGCGGCGCAGGTTCATCGCCATGTACAGCTGGATCTTCACCAGGACCGACTCGTACACGAGCGTCAGCTGGCGGTTGCCGGCCAGCGCCACCACGGCCACGTGGAACTCGCGGTGGGCGGTGGCGACGTCGAACAGGTCGCCGCGGGAGCCGGCCTCCTGGACGGCCTTCATGGCGGCGGTGATGCCGGACAGGTCGGCGCCGGGCGGGGTGGTCGTCACCGCGTGGCGCTCCAGGACGTCGCGGACCGCGTACAGCTCCTGGATGTCGGCGTCGGACAGGATGGCGACCCGCACCCCGCGGCGCGGCATGTGCTCGACCAGGCCCTGCTGGGCCAGCAGGCGCAGGGCCTCGCGCAGCGGGGCGCGGCTGATGCCGAAGCGGCGGGTCAGCTGCTCCTCGACGAGGCGCTCGCCCGGCTCGGTGCCGCCGCCGAGGATCTCCCGGGTCAGGCGGGACACCGCGAGCTCGACCAGGCTCGCGCTGGCCAGCGCCTCGGTGCCACTCATCGGCACAGTGTCGCAGATCCGGTCAGACCGACTGGAGTCCGTGCAGCCGGGCGAAAAGCCCCCCGGCCGCCAGCAACTGCTCGTGCGTGCCCAGCTCGGCCAGGCGCCCGCCGGCGAGCACGGCGATGCGGTCGGCGCCGCGGATGGTGGCCAGGCGGTGGGCGACGACGAACGTGGTGCGGCCGCGCATCAGGCGGGTCAGCGCCTCCTGGACCAGCGCCTCGGACTCGCTGTCGAGGGCCGACGTGGCCTCGTCGAGCAGCAGCACGCGCGGGTCGCGGACCAGGGCCCGGGCGATGGCCAGGCGCTGGCGCTGGCCGCCGGAGAGCAGGGCGCCGCGCTCCCCCACCACGGTGTCCCAGCCGTGCGGGAGGTCCTCGACGAACTCCAGCGCGTTGGCGTCGCGCAGGGCCCGGGTCACCGTCTCCTCGGTCTGGCCGGCCAGCCCGTACGTGACGTTGTCCCAGATGGTGCCGTCGAACAGCACGGGCTCCTGCGGTACCACGGACACGAACTTCCGATAGGAACGCAGGTCGATGCGCTCCATGTCCTCGCCGTCGAGCAGGACCCGGCCCTCGCTCGGGCGGATGAAGCCGATGAGCAGGTTGAGCATGGTCGACTTGCCCGAGCCGGACGGGCCGACGAAGGCGACGGTCTCGCCCTCGGCGACGGTCAGGTCGATGCCGGCCAGGGCAGGCGCGGGCGAGTCCGGGTAGCGGTAGCCGACGCCCTCGAGCGCGATCGCGCCGCGGACGGTGGCGACGCGCTGCTTGCCCTCGTTCAGCTCCAGGTCCGGGGCGGACAGGACCTCGCCGATCGAGCGGATCGACTCCAGGCCCTTGGTGATGATCGGGGCGAGGCCGAAGAGGCCGATGACCGAGCTGGTGAGCACCGCGAAGTACGTGCTGAGCAGCACGACGTCGCCCGCGCTCACCGGGGCGAAGCCGGACCAGGCGGCCCAGCCGGCGGCGACCAGGCAGGCGGCGCCGAGCAGCTGGTAGGTCACCCAGGACATGGCGCCGAAGCGGCCGTTGACCATGTCGAGGCGCAGGCCGGCGGCGCGGACCTCCTCGACGGTGCCGCGCATCCGGTGTACCGCCTCCTGCTCCAGCGCGTGCGCCCGGGTGATCGGCATCAGGTGCGCCATCTCGTCCACCCGCGCGGAGAGCTCCTCGACCCGGCGGCGGAACTCCTCGTTGCGCGCCCCCGACCGGCGGCGCACCATCGCGACCAGGCCGGCGGTGCACGGCACCACGAGCAGGAACAGCGGCACGAACTGCGGCACCCGCAACGCGGTCAGCGTGAGCGCGCCGAGCAGGGTCAGGATCGCGGAGGTACCGCTGGCCGCCACCTGCTGCAGCATCATCTCGACGTTCTCGACGTCGCGCACGAGCTTGGTCTGCAACAGGCTCGCGCCGGCCTTGGTGTGAAACGCGATGGACAGCTGCTGCAGGCGCCCGGCCAGGTCGGAGCGCAGGTCCGTGCCCAGGTGGCGCACGATCAGGCTCATCTGCCTGACCCAGAGCATGTGCATGGGGATGTTCTGCAGCAGGATCACCGCGAGCACCGCGGCGTTGAGCCACAGCTGGGCGACCGGGCGGTGCTGCACGACCACGTCGATGATGTTGGCGGTGAGCAGCGGCAACAGCCAGATCGGGCTGTCCTTGACGGCGAACGCGAGCGTCGCCGCGGCCAGGCGCCACTTCCCGGGGGCGAGCAGGCGGAACGTGGTGCGCACCGGCCGTCGGCCGTCGAAGTCCATGCCGATCATTCTTTTGGGCGACGCCCGGGCCAGGGAAGTCGGGCGAACCGTCGACCGCGTCACAGCCGAACCGGGGGCGGAAAGTCTCGGACGAGCGTTGTAGCCTGCACGACATGACGCAGCCACCGTATGGATCCCCCAATCCGTATGGGCAGCAGGATCCGTACGGCCAACCGTCGCCGTACGGCCAACCGGTGCCCTACAACCAGTCGGACCCCTATGGCCAGCCCGCCCTGCCGCCGCCGCCCATGTCGGCGCCGCCGATGTCGAGCCCGCCCGCGTCCGGCCAGCCGTACAACACCGCCTACCAGATGCCCCCGGTCTCGGGCGCGCCGACGTCGGGCGGCTACGACCCCTATGGTCAGAACCCCTACGCGCAGCCCGGCTACGCCCAGCCCGTCGCCATGATGGCGGCCTACGACCCGCTGACCGGCCAGCCGTACTCCGACAAGACCAAGCTCATCGCCGGCCTCCTGCAGCTGCTCCCGGCCCTGTTCTTCGCCGTCGGCGGCATCGGCCGGCTCTACGCGGGCAACATCGCCCTCGGCGTGACGCAGCTGATCCTGAGCATCGCGGTCGGCTGGGTCGCCTTCATCTGCGGCTTCTTCCTGCTGATCCCGTTCCTGGTCACCGGCGGCCTGTGGCTGTGGTTCGTCATCGACGGCATCATGATGCTCGCCGGCCGCCCGGTCGACGGCCAGGGCCGCCCACTGCGCCCGAACTGACGGTTGCCCCCGGCCTGTCGCCGACCCGGCGGGCCGGAAGGACACGACATGCCAGGCTTCTCGTACAAGACCTCGTGGCTGGCCGTCCGCGAGCGGCCGGTGGAGGCCGTGGCCGACGCGCTCGGGCTCGCCGGCCGGCGGGCGGCGGGCTGGGACGAGGGCACGGACGAGGCCTACCGGCGCGGCGTGTACGTGGTCGCGGCGCGGGCCGGCTGGACCCTCGCGCACGGGCTGCATCATCTGGAGCCGGGCTTCGGCCCCTGGACGGCCGGCTTCCCGGCCTGGCTGGCCGCGCTGAGCGCCCGCCTCGGCGAGGTCCAGTTCTTCGCCTCCCACCGCGGCGTGCACTACGTGGCGTGGGCGCTGGCCCGCGGGGGCACGCTCGAGCGGGCGTACGCGTACACGGGCGACGACGAGGTGGTCCTCGCGGTCGGCTCGCCCACCCCGGCGGAGCGGGTCCTGGGCGTGGGGGCGGTGCCGCTCGACTCGTGGAGCGAGCACGAGTACGACGCCTTCCGGGCGAGCGCCGGCCGCGAAGAGGACGTCATGCACATCGCGGGCGCCTGGAGCGTCGGGCCGGACACGCTGGACGAGGCCGACGTGGTCACGCCGGGGATCTGGGGCGAGCCGGCCCGGGCGGGCCGGGCGCGGCCGGCGTGGCTGCGGCGGCTCTGGGACCGGACGCCGGGCCGGTGAGCTGCCGGACATCGATGCGTTACAAACGGCGGCGGTCCATGTAATTCAATTGTCGACAATCGACAGTATGACCAGCACCGCCACAGGGACCGGGATCGCGCGGCTCCTCGCCGCGTACCGCAGCGGCGCGCTGCGGCCCACCGACGTGGTCGAGCAGGTGCTCGCGGCACCCTCGCCGGACGGGGTGTGGATCAGCCGGGCCGGGCCGGACGAGCTGCGCCGGCGGGCCGCGGAACTCCAGGGCAAGGAGCACCTCCCCCTCTACGGGGTCCCGTTCGCGGTCAAGGACAACATCGACGTGGCCGGGACGGTGACCACCGCGGCGTGCCCCGCGTCCGGGTACCCGGCGGCGCGCTCGGCGCCCGTGGTCGAGCGGCTGCTGGAGGCCGGGGCGATCCTGGCCGGCAAGACGAACCTCGACCAGTTCGCGACCGGGCCGACCGGGACGCGCTCGCCCTTCGGCGTCCCGCGCAGCGTCCTCGGCGGCGGGCTCATCGCCGGCGGTTCCAGCAGCGGGCCGGCCGTGGCCGTGGCGGCCGGGCTGGTCGCGTTCGCGCTCGGCACCGACACGGCCGGGTCCGGGCGGGTGGTGTCCACAGTGGATGGCGACGACGTGCAGGGCTTCCTGTGCGAGGCGGGCGCGCTGGACATCACCGCCGGCGGCGGGTGGCGGGCGCACCAACACACCGATGAGGAGGGACGATGAGCGCAACCATCGGGCCGGTCGCCGGCGCGCGGCCGTACGCCTGGCCCTACGACGGGCAGGTGCCGGTCGAGCGCACGGCACTGCTGTGCATCGACTGGCAGACCGACTTCTGCGGCCCCGGCGGCTACGTCGACAGCATGGGCTACGACATCGGGCTGACCCGGGCCGGGCTGCCGGCCACCGCGAAGCTGCTCGACCACGTGCGCGGCCTCGGCATGCTGGTCGTGCACACCCGGGAGGGCCACGACCCGGACCTGTCCGACCTGCCGGCCAACAAGCGCTGGCGCTCGGCGCGGATCGGCGCCGAGATCGGCTCGGCCGGGCCGTGCGGGCGGATCCTCGTCAAGGGCGAGCCGGGCTGGCAGATCGTGCCCGAGGTCGCCCCGGCCCCCGGCGAGGTCGTGGTGGACAAGCCCGGCAAGGGCGCGTTCTACGCCACCGGCCTCGACCTGGTGCTGCGCACCCGCGGCATCACGCACCTCGTCCTGACCGGCATCACCACCGACGTCTGCGTGCACACCACGATGCGCGAGGCGAACGACCGGGGCTACGAGTGCCTGATCCTCTCGGACTGCACCGGCGCCACCGACCCGGCCAACCACGCCGCCGCGCTGCACATGGTCACCATGCAGGGCGGGGTCTTCGGCTGCGTCGCCACGTCCGGCGACGTGATCGCGGCGACCTCCAGCTGACCTCGAGGAGTTGTCCACAGTGGCCGTTCTCGACGCACTGCCCGGGCCGTACGCGTTCGACCCGGCGACGACCGCGCTCATCGTCATCGACATGCAGCGCGACTTCATGGAGCCGGGCGGCTTCGGCGAGACGCTCGGCAACGACGTGTCGCAGCTGCGGCGGACCATCGAGCCGACCGCGCGGCTGCTCGCGGCCTGCCGGGCGGCCGGGCTGATGATCCTGCACACCCGCGAGGGGCACCTGCCCGACCTCTCCGACTGCCCGCCGGCGAAGCTCAACCGCGGCGACCCGAGCCTGCGCATCGGCGCCCCCGGGCCGATGGGCCGCATCCTCATCCGCGGCGAGCACGGCCACGGCATCATCGACGAGCTCGCCCCGGCCCCGGGCGAGCCGGTCATCGACAAGCCGGGCAAGGGCGCGTTCTACGCGACCGGGCTCGGCGACCTGCTGACCGCCAAGGGGATCCGCAGCCTCGTGGTCACCGGCGTGACGACCGAGGTCTGCGTGCACACCACCGTCCGGGAGGCGAACGACCGCGGCTACGAGTGCCTCGTGCTGGCCGACTGCGTCGGGTCGTACTTCCCGGAGTTCCAGGCGACCGGCCTGCGGATGATCGCCGCCCAGGGCGGCATCTTCGGCTGGGTCGCCTCGTCCCCGGCGTTCATCGCCGCCCTGCACACGACGCTTTCGAGGACCTGAGATGGATCTGAAGATTCCCTGGTGGGTGCGCGGCGACACGAACGCCTTCTTCGGCTTCGGCGTCAACGTGCTCGTGAACGTGCTGACCCTCACCGCGCTCTGCCTCGGCGTGGTGAAGCTGTCCGAGCACGACGTGTTCCACGCCATCCTGCCCGCGCTCGGCATCGCGCTCGTGGCCGGCAACGTGTACTACACGTTCCTGGCCCGTCGCCTCGCCCGGCGGGAGCACCGCACCGACGTCACGGCCCTGCCCTACGGGCCCAGCGTCCCGCACATGTTCATCGTCATCTTCGTCATCATGCTGCCGGTGTACCTCAGGACGCAGGACGCCACGAAGGCCTGGAAGGCCGGCCTCGCCTGGGCGTTCATCATCGGCGTCATCGTGCTGATCGGCGCCTTCGTCGGGCCGTACATCCGCAGGTACGCGCCGCGGGCGGCCCTGCTGGGCACCCTCGCCGGCATCTCCGTCACGTTCATCTCGATGCTGCCGGCGGCCCGGATGTGGAACCTGGCCTGGGTCGCGCTGCCGGTCTTCGCGCTGCTGCTCATCGGCCTGCTGACCGACACCAGGCTGCCCGGCAACTTCCCGATCGGCCTGGCCGCGCTGCTGCTGGGCACCGCGATCGGCTGGATCGGCGGCGCGATGGACGGCAACGCGGTGAGCGGCGCCGCCCACGACATCGGCTTCGCGCTGCCCGGCGTCCACCTCGGCCTGCTCTTCTCCGGGCTGTCCGACGTGGCGCCGCTGCTGGCCACCGCGATCCCGCTGGGCGTCTACAACTTCACCGAGGGCATGTCCAACGTGGAGAGCGCGGCAGCGGCCGGCGACAACTACAACCTGCGCAGCGTGCTGCTGGCCGACGGGGCGGGCGCCATCATCGGCTCGGCCCTGGGCTCGCCGTTCCCGCCGGCGGTCTACGTCGGCCACCCCGGCTGGAAGAAGGCCGGTGGGCGCAACGGCTACTCGATGGCGACCGGCATCGTCATCGCGGTGCTGTGCTTCCTGAGCATGTTCGGGCTGCTCGGGGCGATCTTCCCGATGCCCGCGATCGTGCCCATCCTGCTGTACATCGGCCTGCTCATCGGCGCCCAGGCGTTCCAGTTCACGCCCAAGGCGCACGCGGCGGCGGTCATCGCGGCGCTGGTGCCCAACATCGCGCAGTGGGCGACCGGCCAGATCGACAACTCCCTCGCGGCGGCCGGCACGAACGCGGCCAAGGTCGGGGAGGCGGCCCTGGAGGGCAACGGCGTGGTCTACACCGGCCTGCTCACGCTGGGCCAGGGCGCGATCCTGGCCGGCCTGGTGTTCGGCTCGATCGTCGCCTTCGTCATCGACAAGCGCTTCGTCCACGCCGGGGTCTTCGCCGCGGCCGGGGCGCTGCTGAGCTTCGTGGGGCTCATGCACGCCGAGAAGGTGGCGTGGAACGCCAACGGCCCGGTGGCGCTGGGCTACCTCTTCATCGCGGTGGTGTGCGGGCTGTTCGCGCTGACCCGGCCCGCGCCGCGGCCCAAGGAGCCCGACGAGCTCGAGCTGGACCGCCTGCACGGCGAGGCGGCCCCCGAACCCGAGCCCGTCGCGGCGTAGGAGGATCCACAGTGGACATCGATCGCCCCGACGTGGTGGCCGAGGTGACGGCCGCGTTCACCGGCTACGAGAAGGCGCTGGTGGCCGGCGACGTCGGGGCGCTCGATGGCTGGTTCTGGGACTCCTCGCGGGTGACCCGCTTCGGCGTGGCCGACCGGCAGACCGGCGCGGCCGAGCTGCACGCCTGGCGGACGGCCCAGCCGCCGCTGCCGCCGGGCCGGCGCCTCTACGACACCCGGGTCACCGCCTTCGGCCCCGACCTGGCCACGGTGACCACGATGTTCGACTACCCGGGCGCGCGGGACCGCCCGGGCAGGCAGTCACAGACGTGGGTCCGCTTCCCCGGCGGCTGGCGGATCGTCCAGGCCCACGTCTCCCACGGCCTCGCCCAGTAGCCGGGGCGGCAGGAACAGCAGCAGCGCGGCGACCAGCGCGGCGACGGCGCCGAAGCAGGCCAGGGCCGAGACGGCCGGGACGTACCAGCGCGGGGCCAGCGCCCGCAGGTCGGCGCCGATCTCGGCCGAGGAGGCCCCCGCCCCGACGATCCGGGGCGCGACGATGGTGCCGCCGCCGAAGACCACGGGGCTCAGCCCACCGGCGAGCAGCGCGCAGACCAGCCAGGCCGCGGCCCGCCGGCCCTGGCGCACCCCGGCCGCCGCGTAGGCACAGCATCCCGCGGCGGCCGCCCCCAGGCCGGCGCCGACCAGCACGGCGGCGTGGCCGCGGGCCGGTCCGGCGCCACCGTCGTAGGCCAGGGCGTAGGCGGCGACGATGCCGGCGCGGGCGAGCAGCCCGGCGAGGCCACCCGCGAGGGCCGCGGCGCCGGCGGCGAGCAACACCCAGCGGGCCACCACTCCCCCATCATGGCAGCAGCAGCGCACCCGCCCCCTTGACCAGCCGCACCTGCGGGGTCAGCTCGGCCGAGAGCACGCCGTGGAGGCCGCCGACGCCCTCGGCCAGGTACTCGTACAGCTCGTCGAGGTCCCGGCACACGACGGACGCGGCGACGCCGGCCGGCCCGGTGACGGCGGCGGCGAACGCGATCTGCGGATGCCGGGCGAGGGCCTCGGTCACCGGGGTGAGCGCCGACGGGGCGACGGTGAGCCAGAGCGAGGCCTGCGCGGTGTAGCCGAACAGCACCGGGTCGACGTCGACGTCGAAGTACAGGATCCGGCCCTGGCGAAGCTCCTCGAGGCGCCGGCGCACCGTCGTCTCCGACCAGCCGGTGGCCGCCGCGAGGGCCGGCAGCGCGGCCCGCCCGTCGCGCGCGAGGGCCGCGAACAGGGGCTCGTCGGCCGCCGTGGGCGTGACCGGGCGCGCCGGCGGGCCGTCCTGCGGCTGCAGTGCGGCGATCTGGGCCGCCTCCAGCGCGGCGGTGCGGCCCGGCCAGCCGCTCACCCCGGCCACCGCGCGCAGCATGCAGTGCGCGGAGACGTCGGTGACGCGGGGCGCGCGGGGCAGCTTCTGTAGCAGCAGCTCGCCCTCCCGGGCCGCCCGGCGGCTCCGGGTGATGCAGTTGATCTCGGTGCCGCCGGACATGATCGTCACCCAGGAGGTGTCGGCCCGCCGCGCGAGGGCGTGCGCGACCGGGCCGGCGGCGTCGGGCGTGCAGCGCATCCGCACCATCCAGTCCACGGCGCCGACCGCGGCGGCGTGCGGCAGGCCGACGACGCGCAGCGCGCCGGCGGAGCGCAGCCGGCGGTACCGGCGGGCGAGGGTGCGGTCGGAGGCGCCGAGCACCTCGGCGATCCGGCTGAACGGGGCCCGCCCGTCGACCTGCAGCGCGTGCGCGAGGGCGCGGTCGAGCTCGTCCATGGTGAGTGGATCCACCGCCAGACCGTAGCAGCGTGCCGGATTCCGCCGGATCTGCCCGCGAAACCGCCGCCGGGGACGGGCGGGCGGCACGGTGGCGATCATGCGCAAATGGCTGCCCCTGCTCGCGGTCTCGCTGAGCACCTTCATGCTGCTGATCGACCTGACGATCGTCAGCGTCGCCGCCCCGGACCTGGCCCGGGAGCTGCACTCGTCGTTCGCCGCGCTGCAGTGGACCGTGGACCTGTACGTGCTGGTGCTGGCCGCGCTGCTCATGGCGGCCGGCTCGCTGTCGGACCGGCTCGGCCACCGGCGGGTCTTCGTCACCGGCCTGGTGGTCTTCGCCGCCGCGTCGCTGTCCTGCGGGCTGGCCCCGGACGCCGGGGTGCTCATCGCCGCGCGGGGCGTGCAGGGCCTGGGCGCGGCCGCCATGTACGCCACGAACGCCGCCCTGCTCGGCCTGACCTACTCGGGCCGGGACCGCTCGGTGGCCTTCGGCGTGTGGGGCGCGGCCAACGGGGCCGCCGCCGCGGCCGGCCCGATCCTCGGCGGCCTGCTCACCGAGCACGCCGGCTGGCGCTCCATCTTCCTGGTCAACCTGCCCGTCGCGGCCGTCGCCGCGCTGCTGGCCCGCGTCGCGCTGCCGGGCGGGCGGGGCCGCGGCCCGGGCCGCATCGACGCGCCCGGCGTGGTGAGCTTCACGGTGGCCTCGGCGCTGGTGGTGTACGGCCTCATCCGCGCCGGCTCCGCCGGCTGGTCGGACCGGTGGACCGTCGCCGCGCTCGCCGCCGGCGCCGCCGCGGCCGCCGGGTTCGTCCTGATCGAGCGGGGCCGCCCGGAGCCGATGCTGGACCTGCGGCTGTTTCGCCGGCCGTCCTTCGCCGCGCTGATGTTCGGGGCGGCGGCGCTGACCGCGTCCGCCTTCGCCAACCTGGTGTTCGTCTCGCTGTGGGCGCAGTCGGTCCTCGGCCTCGGCGCGATGGCCGCCGGCCTGGTGCTGGCCCCGATGGCGGTGGTCGCGTTCGTGGTCGCCGGGGCCGGCGGGCGGCTGCTGCACGGGGTGCCGCCGCGGCACAGCATCGGCTGGGGCCTGCTGCTGGTCGCCGCCGGGACCGCGCTGTGCATGCTGGTCGGGCCGGACTCCGGCTGGGTGGCGCTGGCCCCGGGCTTGTGCGTGACCGGCATCGGGGTGGGGCTGAGCACGCCGGTGCTCGCCTCGGCGGCCCTGTCGGTGGTGCCCGCGGAGCGGGCCGGCATGGCCAACGGCGCGTCGAACACGTTCCGCCAACTCGGCTACGCCCTGGCCCTGCCCGTCTTCGCCACCGTCGTCGCCGGCCGCGCCGGCGAGGTGCTCGGCGACGACCCGGCCGGGCGGCGCCTGGCCGGCGGCGGCTACCGCGAGCTGCTCGGCACGGCACCGGCCGCCGCGCTGCGCGCCGCCTACGCCGCCGGGCTGGACCGCATCTTCCTGACCAGCGCGGCCCTGGCCGGCGTCGCCGGCGTGGTCGTCCTGCTCCTGCTGCGCCCCGCCGGGCCGGCGGCGCGGTAGCGGGCACGCGGGCGGCGCGGCCCGTGCTTCCCGGCCGCGCCGCCCCCGATGCCCCCGATCGTCAGTGCGCCGCGGCCATGTGCCCGCGGCCCGTGCCCTGGTGCGTGAGCTGGTACGCGGCGACCAGCAGCAGGATGCCGCTGACGATCGCGTAGATCCCGATCGCCCAGGCGATGGCCAGGGCACCGGCGGCCGGCCGGATCATGATGAACAGGCCGGCCACGATGGCGAGCGCGCCGATGAGCGCGAGCGACCAGCCGCCGTGCTGGCGGGTGGCCAGCCACAGGTCCGAAAGGCCCGTCACCACCGCCCAGACGCCGACCAGGATGGCGAGCACCACGGCGGTGAGTCCCGGCCAGACGAGCACCATCACGCCGAGCACGATGCCGACCACGCCGGCCATGCCCCGGGCCAGCCGCGGGCTGGTGCCGTCGGCGAACCCAGTCACCACGTTCGACGGGCCGGGCGCCGGACGGAAGGCGTGCACGAGCTGCTCCACTCCGGTGACGATGGCGAAGATGCCGAAGATCAGGGCCAGCGCGAGCACCGTGAGGCCGGGCCAGATCACCGCGACGATGCCGAACAGGACCGCCAGCACGCCGCGGATGCCGAGCAGCCACGCTTCCCTCTTGAGCATGTGATCCCCTCCAGAATGTTCGTCCCGCTTGTCGCTTCGCGGGCGTTCGTCCCGCTTGTCGCTTCGCGGGCGTTCGTCCCGCTTGTCGCTTCGCGGGCGTTCGTCCCGCTTGTCGCTTCACGGGCGTTCGTCCCGCTTGTCGCTTCGCGGGCATGTTCGTCCCGCTCGCTTCGCGAACTATGTGAGCCGGGCGTCGAAGGGCGACTCGCGGGCGAGCGACCGGTAGAGGGCGCGCTCGCCGGGGGTGAGCCGCTCCGGCACCACGATGCGGATCTCCGCGAACAGGTCCCCGGCCGGACCGTGCGGGTTGGGCAGCCCCTGCCCGCGCAGGCGCAGGCGGCGGCCCGAGGACGAGCCCGCCGGCACGTCCAGGCGCAGCGGCCCGGTCGGCAGCCCGACCGGCACGACCGCGCCGAGCGCGGCCTCCCACGGGCTGAGCGGCACCTCGACCATGACGTCGCGGCCGGACACCTTGAACCGGGGGTGCGGGGCCAGCCGTACGACCAGGAAGAGGTCGCCGGACGGCCCGCCCCGGGTGCCTGGCGCGCCCTGGCCGGGCAGCCGCAGCCGCTCGCCCTCGACGACGCCGGGTGGCACGTCCACGTCGTACTGTCTCGGCCGTCCCGCGGGGCCCGGCAGCGTGACCCGCCGCCGCCCGCCGGTGTAGGCGGTCTCGACGCCGATGGTGAGCTCGGCCCGTGCGTCGGCGCCGCGCGCACCGCGGAACAGCCCGCCCGACAGGTCGATGTCGATACCGCCGTGGTACCGCTGATGACTGCGCCGCCCCGCGTCGTACTCGCGCCGGCGCTTCGGGTCGGCCAGGACCCGGTACGCCGCCGTGATCTCCTTGAACCGCTCCTCCGCGCCCGGCTCGGCGCTGACGTCCGGGTGGTAGCGGCGGGCCAGGCGCCGGTACGCGCGCTGGATCTCGTCCCGCCCCGCGCCCCGGGCCACGCCGAGCACCTCGTAGGGGTCGCGGACGCCGACGGCCATGACGGCCCGTCCTCTCGGGAGGCCCTGGTCGGGTCAGCCCATCGAGGAGCGGCCGACCTGGCCGGTGCTGCCGGTGCCGGACGGCCCGGCCGCACCGGGCCGCGATTGGCCCTCCTTCATCTGTTTGGCCGCCGCCGCCGGGTTGTCGGGCATCACGACGCCGGGATTGCCGTCGTCGGGAATCGTGGCGTCGGTGACCGTCGCTTCCGGTTTCCTGGCGTGGGACTTCTTCGTGCCGGACGGCTTGAGCTCGATGCGGCGGGCCTGCTGACCGCGCGCCTTGGGCGCCACGATCGTGAGCACGCCGCCGTCCAGGTCCGCGGTCACCGTCTCGGCCACGACGCCGCCGGGCAGGGCGATGAGGTACTCGAACTCGCCGGTCCGCCGCGCGTGGTGGCGCAGCATCCCCTCCCGGCGCCGCTCGCCGAAGGTGCCGAACACCCGGATCTCGCTCTCGCGCAGCTCGATCTGCACGTCATGCGCGGCCACGCCGGGCAGGTCCAGCTCGATGCGGAACGCGTCGCCGGTCTCCTCGACGTCGACTGGCGCGCCGACCGTCACGGGCATGCCCAGCGACCGGCGGGGATGGGTGACCAGCAGTGTCATGGTGACGCCTCCAAAAGCGCGGGCCCCGGCCGGCTGAGCACAAGGCTTAGCTGCAGGTACGCCGCAATGCTGGGCGAGGCGCGGGTGAGGCGGTCCCACCCGGGCCGGGTGACCCGGGTCCCGCCGCCGCCCCGTCCGCGCCGAGTGATGGCCGCTCACCTGGGCGCCCGGCAGCGTTCGCGGCATGTACGAAGACGTGTTCATCGCGGAGGTACGCGACAAGACCGGCATCACCGACCCCGAGCGCGCCCGGCGCGCCCTGCACGGCGTGCTGCACGCGCTGGCCAACCGCCTGCCCGACGGCTGGGTGCACCAGCTGGCCGCCGAGCTGCCGCCGACGCTGGCCGAGCCGCTGTGGGCCTTCCAGCACCTCTACGACCAGGAGGTACACGTGGACTTCCTCGCCGACGTCGCGGCGCGCGCCGATGTCGCGCCGGCCGCCGCGGAGCGCCTGGCCCGGGCCGTGTTCGCCGCCGTGGCCAGCGCCTGCGACCCGGCCCTGCTACGGCGTGTCTACGCGCCGCTGACCAGCGACGTGCTCGTCCTGACCGAGGCGGACGCCTCGCTGCTGCCGGTCTGAGCCCATCCCGTGTCAGGGGGAGCGCACGGGGCGCTCCCCCGCGTCATGCTGTCCTCACCCTGAGCGACACCACGGCGGCCGCGAGCAGCACCGCCTCGAGCGGCCACAGGGCGCCGACCGGGCCGAGGGAGCTGGTGAGGTACCCCCCGAGCAGCGACGCCACCGGCATGACTCCCCACGACATCGTCATGGCCGCGCTGGTGACCCGGCCCAGGAGCTCGTTGGGCACCAGGAGGGTCGCCTCGGAGACCACCACGACGTTCCACAGTGGACCGGCGAAGGCGCACGCCGCACCGACCAGGCCGAGCTGGACCGGCCCGGCGGCGACGGCGAACAGCGGCAGCAGCGCCGCCCAGACCCAGTTCACGCCGGCGATGACGGTCCGCGCCGCGAGGTGGCGGTGCAGCCGGGCCGCGGCGAGCGCGCCGGCCAGCCCGCCGCCGCTGTAGATGCCGAACATCAGCCCCACGCCGCCCGGCCCGGCGTGACGGCGCTGGGCGAGCACCACGAGGACCAGCAGCAGCGCCTGGAAGACCAGGTTGCTCGCCGCGATGAGCAGGATCGCGGTCCGCACGAACGGGTTGCGCCAGACCCACCGCAGACCGCTGAGGGCGGCCCGCAGCAACGGCTCGGGCGGCGCGCCGCCGGTGAGGTTCTTGCGCACGAACAGCAGCCCGATCGCCGACAGCGCGTAGGAGACGGCGTCGGCCAGGAACGGTAGCGCCGCGCCGGCCCCGAACAGCAGCCCGCCGAGCGGCGGCCCGGCCAGTCCCGCCGCGCGCCCGCGCGCCTCGTTCTGCGCGATCGCGGCCGGCAACTGCGCGGCCGGCACGATGAGCGGCAGCGCGGCCCGCTCGGCCAGCCCGAAGAACACCAGGCACAGCCCCTGCGCGAAGGCCACCGCCACGAGCTGCGCGACGGTGAGCACCCCGAGCCACATCGCGACCGGCACGCTGACCACCGCCAGCCCCGCCATCACCTCGCTGACCAGCAGGACCTTCCGCCGGTCCCACCGGTCCACCAGCGGCCCGGCCGGCAGGTTGGCGACGAGGAACGGCAGCAGGCCGGCCGCCCCGACCAGCCCGGCGTCGGCCGGCGACCCAGTGGTGGCGAGCACCAACAGCGGCATAGCCGTCCCGCTCACCTGGGCGCCGAGCGTGGAGACGACCTGGCCGCCCCACAGGACGGCGAAGTCCCGGTTGCGCCGCAGCGCGGTCACGGCGTCGGGAACGCGTGGAAGACCACCGAGATGGGCCGGCCGCCGGGCGAGGCGCGGTCGGGCTCGCGGTGCCACCTGGAGAGCAGGGCGATGTACTCCTCGGCGAACTGCGTCAGCTCCTCCGCGGTGAGCACGGTGCTGCCGAACGAGTGCTGGGCGGCGTCGGCGAACGCCCCGAACGCCTCCCGGTCGGCCAGGTACCCGGCGAGCTCCCGCTCGGCCCGCTCCAGCCACAGCCGCCCGATCTCGTCCGCGGCGGCCGCCACCTCGGGGTCCTCGGCCCGGCGTGGCAGCCGCACGTCCTGGGGGATCGCCCGCCAGTACCTGCGCCGCCCGGCCGAGCGCCCGGCGTCCTCCTCGATGAACCCGTACCGCTCCAGCTGCCGCAGGTGGTAGCTGGCCGCCCCGCGGTCGACCTGGAACTCGACGGCCAGCTCAGCGGAGGTGGCCGCCCCGCCCCGCTGCAGCCGCGTGAGCATCTGCTGGCGCAATGGATGCGCGAGCGCCTTGAGCGCATCGACATCGGTCAGAATTCGCACGCATGAGAAGATACCTATGCAAAGGATTCTTCTCAACCCCCTGCTCGCCCGCCGGCGGCGCCGGGGGCACTATCGTTCTCGCGTGCAGATCCGATTCGACGTGCCGGCCGATCCCGCCTATCCGGGGCGGGTGGCCGCGGTCCTCAGCAGCGTCAGGCTGCGGCGGTACGGCTACATCGGCGCCACGCTGGCCGGGCTCGGGGTGATCGGGCTGGCGATCTCGCGGGTGACCGAATGGGGTGAGAAGTTCCAGCCGCTGAGCATCGCGCTGGTGGTCGGCGGCGTGCTGTCGATGCTCTACGCGCCGTGGGTGCGCGCCAAGGCCCGCCGCCGCTCCAGCGGGTACGCCATCGAGGGCGACTACGACATCACCGACGACAACATCATGATGCGCAGCGGCTCGGAGACCGGCGGGATCGCGTGGGACGGGGTCTCGCGGGTGGTGGACACGGCCGGCTTCTGGGTCGTCTACGTCGGGCGGATTCCGGCCACCGTGATCCCGCGGCAGTACATGTCGGCCGAGGACGTCGAGACGCTGCGCGCGTTCATGGCCGAGCGCGGGCTGCTCGGCGAATAGGGCCGGCCCGCGCGGGCCGGCCCTGTTCACTCACTCGGTGCTGATGGTCAGGCGACGCTGGTGGTCAGGCGGCCCGCAGCTCGTCGAGCAGCGACGGCCCCGACGGCGTCCAGCCCAGCGAGCGGGCGCGGGCGCCGGAGGCCTGCTGGTCGAGCAGCAGCGCGTCGGCGAACGGGGCGCTCAGGCGGGCCCGCGACTCGTCGGCCGTCTCCGGGGCGACGCCGGCGCCGGCCGAGGCGGCCTCGGCGACCTCGCGGACCGTCGGGTTGGCGCCGGACACCGCGAGCAGGCGGCCCAGGGCCTCGCCGCGCTCGACGACGAGACGGTACAGCGCGGCCACGTCGTCGACGTGGACCGTGGTCCAGTGCTGGGTGCCGTCGCCGACCAGGCGCACCCGGCCGGCCTCGTCGCGGGCCGGGGCGAGGACTCCGGCCGGGATGCCGCCGCCGTGGCCGTACACGATGCCGGGCGCGAGCACCGTGGCGTTGAGGTCGCCGCCGAGCACGGCCGCCTCCACGTCGATACGCCACGCGGTCAGGGCCGGCGGGGTGAGCGGGGACTCCTCGGTGATGTCCGGGTTGCTGCCCCAGATCCACACGCCCGAGGTGTGCACGTACGGCTTGCCGGTGCCGCCCAGCGCCTGCGCCGCCGCCGCGGCGACCGTGCGGTCGAACCGGACGCCCTCCGCGTCGCCGGTCGCGGCCAGGTGCACGACGGCGTCGCCGGCCGCGAACCGTTCGGCGGTCCAGGCCTCGTCGAACAGGTCGCCGACGGCCGCCTCGGCGCCGGCCTTGCGCACCTTGGCCGCCGCCTCGTCACTGCGCACCAACGCGGTGACGGCGTGGCCGCCCGCGACGAACTGCCCCAGCGCGGCGCCGCCCAGGTAACCGGTCCCGCCGGTCAATACGATCCTCATGAGCGCGACGTTAGATCGGCAACGGCCGCGATGCGGCATGAGCTTCCCCACCCGCTCCGTAGGAATAAACGCGCGTCAGCCGCGCAGCGGGGCGGTGGCGAAGCCGCGGATGCCCTCCTCCGGCCCGATCGTGGCCCGGAAGCCGAGCTCGCGGCGCGCCCGCGCGGGCGAGGCCACCACGTGCCGGACGTCCCCGGCCCGGAACTCGCCCGTCACGACGGGCTCGGGGCCGGCCATCGCGGTGGCCAGGGCCGCGGCCATCGCGCCGACCGTCGTCGGTTTCCCGGAGCAGACGTTGTACGCCACGCTGCCCGCCCGCTCGCCCGTCGCCCCCACCGCCGTCACGTTGGCCGCCGCCACGTCGGCGACGTGCACGAAGTCGCGGCGCTGGGCGCCGTCCTCGAAGACCCGCGGCGCCCGGCCGGCCTCCAGGGCGGAGCGGAAGATGGCGGCGACCCCGCTGTACGGGGTGTCGCGGGGCATCCCGGGCCCGTACACGTTGTGGTAGCGCAGCGCGACGACCGAGCCGCCGCACGCCGCCGCCCACGCCGCCGCGAGGTGTTCCTGGGCCGCCTTCGTCGCCGCGTACACGCTGCGGGGCCGCACGGGCGCGTCCTCGCCGACCTCGGCCGGCTCCAGCGGCCCGGCGCAGCGCGGGCAGCGCGGCTCGAACCGGCCGGCGGCCAGGTCGGCCGGGTCGCGCGGGGCCGGGTCGACCGGGCCGTGGACCGGGCAGGCGTAGGCGCCCTCGCCGTAGACCACCATGGAGCTGGCGAGCACCAGCCGGCGCACCCCCGCGCGGGCCATCGCGGCCAGCAGCACGGCGGTGCCGAGGTCGTTGCAGCCCGCGTACTCCGGCAGGTCGGCCAGGTCGACGCCCATCCCGACGAGCGCCGCCTGGTGCACGACCACCTCGACGCCGTCGAGCGCGGCGGCGACCGCCGCGGGATCGCGCACGTCCGCCCGTACCAGTGCCGCGGGAACGTCCGGAGTGGACCGGTGCGCCATCGGGTGCAGCGCGTCGAGCGCCACCACGTCGTGGCCCGCCGCGCGCAGGGCGGCGCTCACGTGCCCGCCGATGAAGCCGGCGGCGCCGGTGACGAGGACTCGCATGGCCCCAACCTAGGCGCGGCGGGCGCCCGGGCGCGGTCCGCGTTCGCGGTTCGTAATGGTCCGTCAGCTTCTCGTAAGACTTTGCGGGCCGGTCGATCCGTAGCGTCCGGGCCATGCCCGATGTCGTACTGCCCTGTCTCGACGAGGCGGCCGCCCTGCCCTGGGTGCTGTCGCGGATGCCGGCCGGCTACCGCGCGATCGTGGCCGACAACGGCTCGCGCGACGGCTCGCCCGCGGTCGCCGCCGCGTTCGGCGCCACGGTCGTGCACGCGACCCCGCGCGGCTTCGGCGCCGCCGCCCACGCCGGCCTGGCTGCCGCGACCGCCGACGTCGTGTGCTTCATGGACGCCGACGGCTCCTTCGACCCGCGCCAGCTGCCGCGGGTCGCCGAGCCGGTCGCGGCCGGGACGCACGACCTGCTGCTGGGCCGCCGCCGCCCGGCCCGCCGCGGCGCCTGGCCGGCCCACGGCCGCCTGGGCAACGCGGTGGTGGCGTGGCACCTGCGCCGCACCACGGGCATGCTCGTGCACGACCTGGGCCCGATGCGGGCCGCCCGCCGGGAGGCGCTGCTCGCCCTCGGCCTCACCGACCGCCGCTTCGGCTACCCGCTGGAGATGATGGTCCGCGCCGCGGCCGCGGGCTGGCGCATCGGCGAGGCCGACGTCGACTACGCGCCGCGCCCGGCCGGCGGGCGCTCCAAGGTGACCGGCTCGGTCCGCGGCACCCTGCGCGCCGTGCGTGACATGTCCGGGGTGCTGGCGTCGCGACCGCGGCCCGCGTCCGTGCGCGTGTCCCGGGGGCCGGCGTCATGACCGCGGCCCGCATCCGCGCGCGGCATGTCCCGGAGCCGGCGCCGCGACCGCGGCCCGCGTCCGTGCGCGGCATGTCCCGGGGGCCGGCGTCGCGACCGCGGCCCGCGTCCGTGCGCGGCATGTCCCGGGGGCCGGCGTCATGACCGCGGCCCGCATCCAGCTGGTGTTGCTGGCCAAGGCGCCCGTGCCCGGGCGGGTGAAGACGCGGCTCTGTCCACCGTGGACGCCGGTCCAGGCGGCCGCGCTGGCCGCCGCGGCGATCGCCGACACCGTCGAGGCGCTCGCCGCGGCCCCGGCGGCGGCCCGCACCCTCGTCGCCGACGGCGGGCTGGCCGCCCCGCCCGGGTGGGGCCGGGTCCCCCAGCGCGGGGACGGGCTCGGGGAACGGCTCGCCGCCGCGTACGCCGACACCGCCCGGCCCGGCCTCGCCACCCTCCTCGTCGGCATGGACACCCCGCAGCTCGGCGTCGGCCACCTCGTCGCCGCCGCGGCCGCGCTCGCCGGGGCCGACGCGGTGCTCGGGCCGGCCGAGGACGGCGGCTGGTGGACCCTCGCCCTGCGCGACCCGGCCGCCGCCGCGGTGCTGGCCGCCGTGCCGATGTCCACGCCGGACACGTTCGAGCGCACCCGCGCCGCGCTGGCCGGTCTCGGCCTGCGGGTGGCGGTCACGGCGACGCTGCGCGACGTGGACACCGCCGCCGACGCGTACGCGGCCGCCGCCGCCCGCCCGGACCGCCGCTTCGCCCGCGAACTGTCCACGCTGGACCCGCGGTCGTCCGCGGGCTCCGGCCGGCGGCAGACCGGCGTTGTGGGGCGTGGGCGGTGACCGCGCCCGTGGCCGTGCTCGGCGCGGCGCTGCGGCGGGCCGGCCGGGGCGAGCCGGCCGGGCTGGTCCTGGTCCGCGCCGACGGGGCCGCGTCGGCACCGGTCGACCCCGGCGCCTGGCACGAGGGGCGCCCCGGCGACCCGTCGCTGCTCGATCGCTGCCCGGACGGCACCGTCGACCTCGGCTGCGGGCCCGGCCGGCTCACCGCCGCCCTCGCTGCCCGCGGCCGCCGGGTCCTCGGCGTCGACGTGAGCCCGCAGGCGGTCCGCTACGCCCGGCGGCGCGGCGCCCCGGTGCTGCGCCAGGACCTGTTCCAGCCGCTGCCCGGCGAGGGCGCCTGGCGGGGCGCGCTGCTGGCCGACGGCAACATCGGCATCGGCGGCGATCCGGTCCGGCTGCTGGGCCGGTGCCGCCGCCTGCTCCACCCGGCCGGCGAGGTGCTGGTCGAGCTCGACCCGCCCGGCGCCGGCAGCTGGAGCGGCCCGGTCGCCCTCGCCGGCCCGGGCCGGACCAGCGCGCCGTTCGCGTGGGCGTTCGTCGCGGCCGACGACATCGCCGCGGTCGCCGGGCGGGCCGGGCTGCACGCCACCGAGACCTGGGCGGAGGCCGGCCGGTGGTTCGCCCGCCTGACCCCGGCGCGCTGACCCGTCATCCGCGCCGCCGCGCGAGCGCCCCATGCCGCACGTCACCGAAACCCGGAGGGAGGCCGGCCGATGCTCCGCCCGCCTGACCCCGGCGCGCTGACCCGTCATCCGCGCCGCCGCGCGAGCGCCCCATACCGCACGTCACCGAAACCCGGAGGGAGGCCGGCCGATGCTCCGCCCGCCTGACCCCGGCGCGCTGATGCGCGACCTGGGCCGCCGCTTCACCAGCCCGCTGCGCTCGCCGCTGCTGACCGCTCACCTCGGGCTGTGGCTCGGTGTCGCGTTGCTGGTCTGCTTCGTCACCGGCGTGCTGAGCCATTGGATTCAGCACCCGCCCGGCTGGTTCCACTGGCCGGCGCGGCCGGTGCAGCTGTACCGGGTCACACAGGGTCTGCACGTGGCGAGCGGTCTGGCCGCCGTACCGCTGCTGTCGGCCAAGGTCTGGTCCGTCTTCCCGAAGCTGTTCGCCTGGCCGCCGGCCCGCGGCCTGGGCCACGCGCTCGAGCGGGCGGCCGTCGGCCTGCTCTCCGCCGCGGCCGTCTTCGAGCTGGTCACCGGCGTGCTGAACATCGCCTACTGGTACTCGGCCATGCCGTTCGGCTTCGTCGGCGCCCACTACTGGACCGCCTGGCTGCTGGCCGGCGCACTGCTGCTGCACGTCGCGGCCAAGCTGCCGGTCGTCCGCGCCGCGCGGCCCGCTCCCCGGCCGGTCCCTGCGGCGGGCCAATGGTCGCGGCGCGGCGCGCTGGCGCTGGTCGGCACCGCGGCGGCGGGCGTCACCGTCGCCACGGCCGGGCAGACCGTCGCACCGCTGCGGAGGGTGTCGCTGCTCGCGCCGCGGCTGCCGGGCATCGGTCCGCAGGGCCTGCCGGTGAACAAGACCGCCGCCGCGGCCCGGGTGGCGCGGGTCGACGAGGGGTACCGGCTGCTGGTCACCGGGCCGGCCGGGCGGCACGCGCTGAGCCTGGCGGATCTGCTGGCGCTGCCGCAGGCCTCCGCGGAGCTGCCGATCGCGTGCGTCGAGGGCTGGAGCGCCGCGGCCCGGTGGTCCGGCGTCCGGGTGGCCGACCTGCTGCGCCTGGTCGGGGCGGGCGACACCGACCGGCCGGTCTCGGTGGAGTCGCTGCAGCCCGACGGCCCGTACCGCGCGTCGGTCCTGGAGCCCGGCCCGGCCCGGGATCCGCTCACCCTGCTCGCGCTGCGCCTGCGCGGGGAGCCGCTGCACCTTGACCACGGCTACCCGTGCCGCCTGGTCGCGCCGAACCGCCCCGGGGTGCTGCAGACCAAATGGGTCGCCGCCGTGACGGTGGTGCCCCGATGAGGGCCGTGCTGGCCGTGCTCGGCCTGGGTCTCATCGCCTACGGCGTATACGGCTGGCTGGACGCGCCCGCCGACGAGCTGCGGGGCCGGCTGGTCTTCGCCGCCGTAGCCCTCGCCGTGCATGATTTCGTGCTGGTACCGCTGGTGCTGCTCGCCTCGGTCCTCGTCACCCGGCTGCTCCCGGCGCCCGCCCGCCACCCCGCCCGGGCCGCGCTCGTCGTCGCCGCCGCGCTCACCGCGGTCGCCCTGCCGTTCGTCGTCGGCGCCGGACGCGTCGCCGGCAACCCGTCGGCCTTTCCCCAGCACTACGGCCGCAACCTGGTGCTGCTGCTGACCGTCGTCGCGGTGGCCGGCGGCGCCTGGGCCGCGGTCCGCGTCGCCCGCGAACGGGGGCGCCGATGAGCCGCCGCGTGGCCGCGGGGCTGTGCCTGGCCGCGATCCTGGGCGCGCTGCTGCTGCCGGGCCGCTGGTACCTGCTGTCGTGGCTGCCCTTCGCCGCGGGCGCCCGGCTCGTGCCGCGGGTGGACCGCCGGGCCGCGCTGGTCCTCGTCCTGCTCGGGGCCGTCGCCCTGCCCCTGACCGCCGCGACCCACCCGCCGGACAGCAGCGACGACGTGTACCGCTACGTCTGGGACGGCCGGGTGCAGCTCGCCGGCGTCGACCCGTACCGGTACCCGCCCGCCGCCCCCGAGCTGCGCCGCTTCCGCGAGCCCGGCCTGTGGCCGCCGTCGTCGCACTGGTGCGTCGCCGACGGGTGCACGCTCATCAACCGTCCCGCGGTACCGACCATCTACCCGCCGGTGGCCGAGGCGGTCTTCGCGGGCGTGGTCCTGCTGTCGCCGCGATCGGCCCGGGAGCGCCCGATGCAGCTCGCGATGGCCCTGTGCGCCGCCCTCGTCGGCGCGCTGCTGTGGCGGGCCCTGGCGGCGCTGGGCCGGGACCCGCGCCGGGCGGTGCTGTGGGCGTGGTGCCCGGTGGTCGCCCTCGAGGCCGGCAACAACGCCCACGTCGACGTCGTCGCGGCGGGCCTGGCCGCCGCCGCGGTCTGGGTGCTGGCCGCCGGTCGCCGCCCGGCCCTCGGCGGCGCACTGCTCGGCCTGGCCGTGGCCACCAAGCTGACCCCGGCCCTGCTGGCCCCCGCCCTGTTGCGCCGCCCGCCCCGCCCGGCGGCGGCGGTCGCGCTGTGTGCCGCGGGGGCGCTGGCGGTGGTGTACCTGCCGCACGTGCTGGCCGCCGGCCCGGCGGTACTAGGCTACCTGCCGGGGTACCTGCACGAGGAGGGCTACGCCGACGGCTCGCGCTTCGCGCTGCTCGACGCCGTCCTGCCCGCGGCCCTGGCCCCGGCGGCCGCGGCGCTCATCCTCGCCGCGACCGCCCTGCTGGCCTGGCGCCGCGCCGACCCCGGCCGTCCGTGGGGCGCCGCGGCGGCGACGGTGACCGTCACGCTGCTGGTCGCCGCGCCCGCCTATCCGTGGTACACCCTGCTGCTCGTCATGCTCGTGACCTACGGCGCCCCGGCCGAGTGGCTGGCCGTCGCCCCGGCCGCGTACCTGGCCCAGTTCGCCCCGGACCTGGGCCTGCCCACCGCGACCGCCCAGCGCGTCGGCTACGGCCTGGCGCTGCTGGCCATCGTCGCCGGCCTGCTGCGCCGCCGCCGGTCGGTCACGTCAGGAACGGCGTCCACTCCCGCACCCGCGCGACCGTGACGCCGGGCGTGCCGTAGTACGGATCGGCGGCGAGGAACGCCTCGACGTCCGACCGGGCGGGCAGGTCGAGCACGATGAGCGCCCCGCCGTCGCCGGCGAACGGCCCGGCCATCCGGACCACCCCGGCCTCGTGCCGCCCGGTGAGCACCTCCCGATGCGCCGGTCGCGCCGCGAGCCGCTCGGGCGCCTCGGTGAACTCCAGCTCAACGATCCACATGCCCGCGAGCGTATCGACCGAACCCTGCGGGTCAGCGGTGGCGGGTCGTGGTGTCGGCGTAGCGCAGCAGCGTGGCGACGCCGATTCCCCCCGGCAGGTCCTCCGGGGCGACGAAGAGGATGTGGGCGTCGGAGCCGACCATGGCGCGGACGAGGGCGGCGTCGGCGCGGGCCCGCTCCGGGGAGGGGACGCCCATGGCCTTGAGCTCGGCCCGGTCGAACGACAGCTGCAGGGGCTCCGGGCCGATCCACAGCCGGCCGGTCGCGGAGGGGTCGTCGACGACCAGGATCGTGTCGGCCTGGCCGCGCTGCAGCGCGTGGACCACGGCCGGGAGCCCGTCGGCGGCGGCGCCGCCGGTGCCGCGGTGGCTGTGGTAGCGGTCGAGCACACCCGCGGCGGCCTCGGCGGCGCGCTCGGCGACGGCCTCGGCCGTGGCGTCGTCGAGGGCGGCCAGGTCGGCGCCGGCCGCGCGGGCGCCCGCGGTGGTCTGCACGACGCGCTCCTGCCAGTGCTCGGGCAGCTGGGCGACGAGCATGGGGCGGGCCTGCGGGTCGCCGGCGACGACGATGACCTCGGCGCCGCACTGCCAGGCCGCCTCGGCGACCGCGGCGGCCACGTCGCCGGCGTTGCGCTGCCAGGTCACATGGGCGGCCCGCTGGTAGCGCGGGGCCGACCAGCCGCCCGGCTTGCTGCGGTGCATCGGGAACACCTCGCCGCCGGCCACGCTCTCGCGGTGCACGACCCGGCCGATGTCGACAGCCTCGACGTCGCCGCCGGTGCGGTCCAGCAACACCCGCACGTACGGGATGCCCTCGCCCAGCTGCGCCAGCAGCGGCATCGTGTGCGGCAGCTGCTCGAACGCGGCGATCTGCCGGCGCGGCGGCCCGTCGAGCACGCGCATCAGCTCCACCCGGCCCTCGCAGGCGAACCCCGCAACGCCGCGCGGGCCCTCCCGGCCGCGCTCGGCGAGCAGGGCGGCCCCCAGCGCGTCCGCCGTCGCGCTGTCGCACCCGGCCCGCTCCAGCCCGGTGCGCGCGTTGCGCCAGCGCAGCTCGACCGCGGCGGTCACGTCCTCGCTCTGCCGCGTCCCGTCCAGGTACACCGAGGCCCACCGCCCCGGCCGCTCGTACAGGGGGCGCAGGAACGACACGTCCATCTCGTCCTCCTAGCTCGGCTTCGCCGGTCGGCGGCGGGCGCGGCGGCGTGGACGGCGGGCCTCGGCCCGGCCGGTCCCCCACCGGGTCACGGCTCGGAGACGGCCTGGAGCGGGCCACGCCGGCCGGCGCCACCGTGCCGGCGAGGCGTGCCGCAGATGGACAGCGCGCCGACCTCCAGGTCCGCCATCTTCCGGGCGGCCCCGGCGAGGTTCTCCCGAGCGGTGTTCATCGACCCCCTCGCTGGGCTCGTGGCCGCCGGCAACGTCCGGCCGTGCGTCTCGATCGAGTACCCGCTGCACCGGCCGACTACCCAAAATCGCGGGGCGGAGCGGTGGCTAGACTGCTCCGGTGTTCGTCATCACGCTGCGCTACCTGGCCCCGATGGAGCAGATCGACGCCGTGCTGCGCGAGCACCAGGACTGGGTCGACGCGCAGTACGACGAAGGGGTCTTCGTCGCCTCCGGGCCGCTGGTCCCCCGCACCGGCGGGGTGATCCTGGCCGCCGGCCTGCCGCGGGAGCAGCTGGAGGCCCGCCTGGAGACGGACCCGTTCCGGCGGCAGGAGCTGGCGCAGTACACCGTCATGGAATTCGCGCCGCGCCGGGTGGCCGCCGGGCTGGAGCGCCTGCAGGGGTGACGACGCCGGAGTACTGGGGCGCGCGGACGGTCCGGGTCGAGGGCGGCCTGCGGGCCCGCAGCACGCGCGGGGCGATCGGCGAGAGCTGGTGGTCCAAGCGCTTCCTGGCCGTGCTCGAGTCCTTCGCGCTCGGCACCCGCCTGACCCGGGGCCGCAACTACGCGCGGGCCGGCCAGGTGCTGCGCCTGGACGTCGTGCCGGGCCTGGTGAAGGCCACCGTGCAGGGCTCGCGCCCGGAGCCGTACAAGGTGTCGATCGGCCTCGCCACCTTCCCCGACGCCGTCTGGTCCGCGGTCGAGCAGGCCCTGGCGGCGGAGGCCCTCGGCGCCGCCAAGCTGCTGTCCGGCGAGCTCCCGCCGCACGTCGAGGACGTCTTCGGGGCGGCCGGGGCCCCGCTGTTCCCGGCCCGCTTCGCCGACCTCGCGATGCGCTGCTCGTGCCCCGACCAGGCGGTCCCCTGCAAGCACCTGGCCGCCACCTGCTACCTGCTGGCCGAGCGCTTCGACGCCGACCCGTTCCTCATCCTGCTGTGGCGCGGCCGCACCCGCGACGCCCTCCTGACGGCGCTGCGCACCCTGCGCGGCGGCGGGGAGGCCGAGCCCGACCCCGGCGAGGCCTCCGCGGCCGGCGTCGTTTCCCCCGTCGGTACCGCGAGTGCCCTGGCCGGCCTGACGGAGCCGGACGTGGAGATCGAGCGCTTCTGGCTCCCGCCGGTCCCGCTGAGCGACCCGGCACCGTCGTACGTCACCGAGCGCGACCTGCTGCTGCGCCAGCTCCCGGCCCCGCCCCCTGAGCTCGGCGGCCCGGAGGTCCTGCGCACCCTGCGCCGCTGGTACCGCTGAGCCGACCGCTGTTCTGCGGGGTTCGACGGGGAGCGATATGGTCGGCCGCATGGCTGCCGAGTGTGCGATCGACGGGTGCGCGGTGCTGGCGATCGGGCGGTGCCGGGAGTGCGGCCGGGCGTTCTGCATGTCGCACCAGGCGCACAACGAGGTGACCGGGGCGGGGTACGCCGCCCTGTGCATCCAGTGCCTGCAGCGGCGCCGCCGGGTGACCGGGGGCGGCGACGCCCGGGCCGAGGCGCGGGACGTGGCCGAGCGCGAGTGGGTGACGTCCGGCCAGGCCTCGCTCGATCTCTACGCGGCCGGGGTGGCGCCGGTGCCGGTGGTGGAGCGGCGCTCCCGCTTCGTCAAGCAGCGGCTCGGCCGGCCCCGCGAGGAGATCGACGAGCTCGAGGTCGGGGCGCTGTGGGTGATCGGGCGGTTCGAGTGGACCGAGATGCAGGAGATCCCGGAGACCCGCGCGTGGACGACCGGGCTGCTGGCCCACCCCTCCGGCGGGTACCCGGTGACGATGGTGGCCCGGGCCGTCGCCCGCTGCAAGGTGACCGACGGGCTGGCGACGCTGATCCGCGACGCGCCCTACGGGGACAGCTGGACGCAGCTCGAGCGGCGGGAGATCCCGCGGATCGCCGCGGCGGTCAGGAGCCTGATCGCGGCGAGCCCAGCGCGGTGAGCGCCGCCAGGTAGCGCGGCGGCACCACGTTCGGCGCGTCGCCGCGGAAGGCGGCGTCGACCTCGGCGTCGGCCGGCAGGCTCGGCACCTCGGCGGCGAGGGCCTTCACGATCGGGGTGTCGCGCCAGTCGGGCTGCTCGGTGAGCAGCCGCAGGGCGACGAGGGACTCCTCGATCTCGCCGACGCACTCGAAGGGCTTGTGCGCGGTGAGGCCCATGAGTTCGCGGTACCCCGGCAGCTGCGTCAGATCCGAGAACACGTCGGCGCCGAAGATGTGCAGCAGGCGCTCCCGGCCGGTGAAGGGGGCCAGCGCCAGGAAGACGAACCGGCACTTCGGGCAGTGCCCGCACCACCGGTCGCTGGCGCCGGTCAGCTTGAACGCCGCGTTGCAGCTGGTCACCACCTCGTCGTAGGCGGTGAACTTGGCGAACAGGGCGGCGATGTGCAGCTCGGACAGGCCGCGCAGCAACGAGAAGTACGCATCCTGGATCCCCGCGTGGGACAGCAGCGCCTCCCGCAGGTGCACCTCCGCCGGCAGCCCCTTCGACCACTGGTGGTTGATGTCGCGGCCGAGCCAGCTGAGATTCGGTACCGAGGCGGAGCTCTCGTTCGACATGACCACCGGGCCGAGGCCGTGCATGAGCGAGGCCGCGACAGCGATGAGCGAGTTGATCGCGGTGACCGGGATGTGCCCGTTGTAGGCGCCGGCCTCGTTGAGCTCGCGCATCCGCGGGTCGAGCCGGCGGCGCACCTCGCGCACCGGCTGCGGCGACACCGCCATCACGCTGCGGATGATCGCGTTGGGGTTCACGGCGAACAGCACCGGGTCGAGCCCGGCCCGCTGCAGCGCCTCCATGGTCACGATCGAGTCCTTGCCACCCCCGACCGCGGCCAGCGGCGGCCCGGACGGCACGTGCCGCCAGTCGGCCGGCTCGGCGAACCGCGCCGCCTCGATCGGGAGCTCGAGCACGTACTCCAGCTTGTTGCGGTACGCGAACTCGCCCAGCCCGTCGTGGTAGAGCGCCCGGACCCACGGCAGCGCGCCCTCGGCGAGCGCCACCCCGTCCAGCTCGACCCGCGGCGGCGCGGCGATCTTGTAGTAGGACGTGGAGGCGGCGACGTACAGCAGGTCGAGCACCCGATCCAGGGCGGGGTGCGCGACGGACGGCGGCCCGAAGTCGACGGTCTCGGTGAGGACCAGGTCACCGAGCGCGTAATGGAAGCGCGCCACGCCGGTCGAGGGGTCGAACTCGCGCCCCGGGAACCGCAGCGCCTCGACCTGCTCCCACGCGTTCAAGCCCTGGCTCCGTCCGCTCGGATGTTCGTCACCAACGCGCAATGGTAACGTTCGGCCGCCCGCGGTCCGTTTTGCACCGATATAGGGGCGTCACCGGGTGATGCCGAGGGTGGCGATGAGGTCCTCGTGGAGCTCGAACCAGACCTTGTGACACGAGTCGACCTCGATGCCGGTGATCCATGCCGGGTCGTGGACGGCCCGGGCCAGCGCGGCGGTGAACCGGTCGTGATAGCCGGCGAACCGGCTCAGGAGCCCGGCGAGGGGCCGTTCGAGGTCGCGCAGCTCGTTGGCGAGGCCGGCGAGATCATGGAAGGTGCCGGCGGCGTTGCCGGGGTCCAGCTGCCACGCGGTGAAGATCCGGGACGCCCGGGCGTTGTGCGGCAGGAACCGTTCGTGGACGGCGGTGACGGTCTCGCCGGCGCCGGTGCGGTCGAGCTCGTCGCGCAGCTGTGCCTCGTTGTACCGGTACCCGATCTGCGTGAGCGACCATCCGGTCAGGTCGGCGAAGGAGGATCTGCTGACCCGGCCGTACGCCTGGGCATCGAGGAGGTGCTCGCGGGTCTGGCCGGCGTCGAGGCCGAACCGGTCGCCGACGGCGGCGGTGCCGGCGAACCCCTTGAGCCGCACCGCGTGGAGCACGAGCAGGCCGGGCGGGGACGGGTGCGCCATCAGTCCGATCCTTCGGTGATGGTGCCGGCGGCACCGTCGACGGTGACGGGTGTGCCGTCGGTCAGGCTGGTCATCGCCCGGCCGGCGCCGACGACGGCGGGGATGCCGAACTCCCGCGCGACGATGGCGGCGTGGCTGAGGACGCCGCCGGTCTCGGTGACGACGGCGGCGGCGAGGCGGAACAGCGGGGTCCAGGCCGGGTCGGTGGTCCTGCACACCAGGACGTCGCCGCGCCGGACGCGGGCGAAGTCGTCGACCGAGCGCACCAGGCGGACCGGTCCCCTCGCCCGGCCGGGGCTGCTGGGCACGCCGGTGACCAGCGGGGGCGCCGAACCCTGGCCGTCCGCGACCGCCCGCGGGCCGGGGCGGCTGGGCACGCCGGTGACCAGCGGGGGTGCCGCACCCTGGCCGTCCGCGGCCGCCGGCGGGCCGAGGGCGGTGATCGGCCGCGACTGCAGCAGCCAGATCCGGTCGCCGTCGATGGCCCACTCGACGTCCTGGGGCCGGTCGAAGAGCTCCTCGCACCGCCGGCCGAGCGCGACCAGGCGGTGCACCTCGTCCGGGGCCAGGCAGCGGCGGTTGCGGTCGGTCGCGGGCACGGGCGTGCGGACGAGGCCTTCCTCGCGCAGGTCGAGCCGGCTCTGCTTGGCCCCGACGCCGACCCGGACGGTGTCTGCCGGCGCGGTCACGACGACCTCGTCGGGCACCACGGCGCCGGAGACGACGGACTCGCCGAGGCCCCAGGACGCGTTGATCACCACCGCGTCGGCGCCGGTGCGCGGGTCGCGGGTGAACAGCACGCCCGCGCGGTCGGCGGCGACGAGCTCCTGCACGATCACCGGCACGGCGGCCCCGCCGTCGAGGCCGAGGTGGGCCCGGTAGCTGCGGGCCCGGTCCGTGCGGGCCGAGGCCGCGCAGCGCCGGACGGCGGCCAGCACCTCGTCGTGTCCCCGGACGCCGAGGACGGTCTCCAGCTGCCCGGCGAAGGACGCCGCCGCGGAGTCCTCGGCCGGCCCCGACGAGCGCACCGCGACGGCCGGGCCGCGCAGCCGGCCCAGGTGATCCCCGATCTCCTCGTCGCCGGCCGGGTCGAGGACGACGAACCCGGCCGGGACGGGCAGGCCGGCGCGCAGCAGGACGGCGAGCCGGTGTGCCTTGCCGCCGCACGCGGGGCCCGCGTCGATCAGCGCGACGACGCTCACGAGCGGCCTTCCTCGCCGAGGCGGGACAGCACGCGCTCGTGCCGCTGCTGCGCCGCCTGGGCGGTCCGCAGCCCGAGCGGCCGCGCGACCTCGGCCCAGGTGAGTCCCTCGGCGCGGGCGACGAACAGCAGCCCCGCCTCGAGCTGGTCGAGCTCGGCGCGGGCCGACGCGAGCAGGGCGATCGCGGCCAGCAGGTCGTCGGGCAGCTCCAATGCGCCGCGGTCGGCACCGGCCCGCCACAGCGCCTGGCGGATCAGCGTGAACGCGTCGTGCGGCTGGCCGTCCGCGAGCCAGGGCAGCCGCGGCAGGTCGTTCCCGCCGCGGCCGGTCAGCCGGGCCCGGGCTCGCCGCTCGTCCGATCCTTCGTCGTGCACGGCCCCAGCCTGGTCATCAACAATCTGTTTGTCAACAAGTTGTTGAAGTCCCCGGTCGCGGCGGGTTATGGTCGGGCCTTGCACACCGCCCTCGTGCTCGACATCGACGGCGTCGTCTGCCCGGCGTCGGGGTTCAGCCCGTTCGGCGCCCTCGTTGCAGTCGGCGCCGTGCTGCAGCCGGTGCGCGTCGCGCCGGCCCTGTGCGCGGCGCTCGCCGACCTGGGCGCGCGCCCCGGTGTCACCCCGCTCTGGCTCACCAGCTGGCTGCCGCAGGCGCGCCGGGCCATGCGCGGGCCGTTCCCCGGGCAGGACTGGGACCAGGTCGAGGTACGCCCGTCCGGCGACGCGTGGCCCAAGCTCCCGGCGCTGCTCGCGTGGCTGGGCCGCAACCCGCACGTCACGCGGGTCGCCTGGGTGGACGACGACCTCGGCGGCACCGCACCCCCGGACCGCGCCCGGCACTGCGCCGAGGAACTGTCCCGCCGCGGCGTCGACCCGCTGCTGATCGCCCCCGCCGCCGCGCACGGGCTCGGGCCGCAGCACATCGCGCGCCTGCGACGCTGGATCCGGCCCGCCGGCCCCGGCGTCGCGCGCCGCGGCGCTACGGGGCGACCAGGAACGGGGTGATCACCTCGACCGGGGCCGTCGCCGGGGACTCGTCGCCGTTGGCGTCGACCGCGGTCAGGCGATATTGGTGCCGCTCGGCGCCGCGGGTGCGCAGGGTCACGGCGCTGCCCTGGTACGTGCCGACCACCGTGGCGCCGTCGTACAGGCGGTACGCCAGCCCGGCGGACGGCGTCCAGGACAGCGGGACGTCGGCGTCGTAGGCGTAGGCGATCGTCGGCTGGCCCGCGTGGAAGCCGAGCGGCGCCGCCGGGCGGCCGGCGGGCCCCGCGAGCGTGGTCACGGCCAGCGGCGCCGAGGCGGGCGTGTCGGGGCAGCCGGGCAGCGAGCCGACCACGCGCAGGCTGTGCTGGGAGGCCGGCGCCAGGCCCGTGAGCACCGCGGCCGGATCGGTGACGGTGGCGACGGGGCTGTCACCGTCGAGCACCGTGTAGGAGCCGGCCGTCGACTCGAGGGTCCAGTCCAGGCGCAGGGTCGACGCGCTGACGGCGGTGGCGGTCACCGCGGCCGGCGCCGGCGGGCCGGTCGGGCACTGTGCGGTCGAGGGCGACAGCACGGTGCTGTGCTCCGACTCGTTGCCGGCCACGTCCAGCGCCGCCACGGTGAAGCGGTGCACGGTGTTGTGGAACAGCCCGGCGACCGTCGCCGACGGGGTCCAGGTCGTGGCGACCCGGTAGGCGCCGTCGTAGACCGCGTACTGGTGGACGTAGGAGCCGTCGGTCGGCCCCGACCAGGCCAGGCCGATCGAGCGGTCGGCCTGGGCGGTGACCGCGAGGTTGCGCGGCGCGGCGGCCGTGTTGGTCGCGCCGGGCAGCGTGCGGGTGGTGGCGAAGCCGACCGCCGGGTCGCGCGAGTCGCAGTTGACCCGGCGCAGGGTGATCCCGTAGGCGGTGTCGGGGCTGAGGCCGCCGACGCGCAGGCTCGTGCCGGGCACGACGCCGTAGTCGCGGCCGTTGACCGTCAGGGCGAGCTGTGGCGAGGACCGGCCCACCGACCAGCGCACCGACAGCCCGGAGGACGTCACGTCGAAGACGGTGAGCGGCGCGGGCTCGTCGCACTGGGGCGCCATGCCGGGCGTCCACGTGGTACCGGTGAACGGCGCCGACGGGGCCGACTCCACGCCGGCCGGGGAGACCGCGGTGACCGTGTAGGTGTGGGTGGTGTTGACGCCGATGTACTGCATCGGGGCCGACGTCGTCGCCGTGCGCCGCACGACCGCGCCGCCCTCGTAGACGCGGAACGACGCGACCGCGGGCCCGCCCGCCGGCTGCCGCCAGGACAGGGCGATGCCGGTGTTGGCGACCGAACCGGTCAGGTCGGCGGGCGCCGGCGGAACCGGCCCGGCCGCGGCGGCCGCGGTGCCGACGGCGCCGGCGAGGACGGTCAGCACGACGGCCGGGACGACGAGCTTGCGCATCGACAATCCTCTCTACGGGGAATGCCGAGAAACAGTAAACAAAGTTACCTGTTGATGTCAACGGCCCGCTGTCCGGTCCGCTCCGTGGTGCCGGTGGGACCGGTAGGGTCGCGGCATGCTGTCCCTGGTCCGGCTGACCGAGGTCGACCCCGCTCACCTGATCGAGCTCATGAACGATCCCCGGGTCCGCCGGCACATGCCGCTCGCCGCCGGCTGCTTCGGCGGCGAGGACTGCGCCGCCTGGGTGGCCGCCAAGGAGGCCATGTGGCGCGACCACGGCTACGGCCCGTGGGCCCTTCTGGTCGACGGCGTGTTCGCCGGTTGGGGCGGCCCGCAGCCCGAGGGCAACGACGCCGACCTGGCCCTCGTGCTGCGTCCGGTGTTCTGGGGTCACGGGCGGGCGATCGCCGAGCGGCTCCTGGCCGAGGCGTTCGGCCCGCTCGGCTTCGACGAGGTGACCGTGCTGCTGCCGCCCTCCCGGGGCACCGCCGCCGTACGACGGTTCGGGTTTCGGCCCGATGGAGCGGTCGAGGTGGCCGGCCGGACGTTCCTGCGCTTCCGGCTCAGCTCACCCGGATCCGCTGGTCGCGCCTGATCACGTACTCGGACCTGCCGCGTTCCTGGCGTGCTTGCCGCCGGTGCCGGCCGACGGCAGAGAGCACATTCGTGGTATCAATGCCCGCGTGTCTGATGATCACGGGGATGAGTACGACGAGGACGGCGAGGCTCCGCCGGCAAAGGGTTCCTGGCGGATCCTGATCGTGTCAGGGATCGTGGCCGCGCTGGTCCTCATCTCGGCGGCGGTCGTCATCGGCTTCGAGCTGCGGGCCGCCAACCAGGTGTCAGCCGATACTTCGGCAGAGGCTGGTCCCGCTCCGTCGCTGGGACCCGACGTTCGCGCGGTCCGCTCCGAATGCCCGAAGTGCATCCATTCGATCGCCGTCGTCGACGGAATGTCCTGGGCCGACCGGCTTCCCCAGAAGGTGACGCTGAGCCCCGACAGCCGGGACACCACCGCCCAGGGCGAACGGCCGAACGCCACCACCGTCCACGGCGAACTGCAGCTCGACAACGCGCGGGTGTCCGTCACGGCACACTACGTGGACACCTGGTTGCTCGGGGCCGAGTGCCAGCTACGGGCTGTCGGCGACGCCCCGCTGACGCAGACCGGGCTGGACTTCCTCAAGGGCTGCGTCACCGCGGCCATCCCCGACAGCGAACCGGACCTGCTGTCGGCGACCCGCGACTGGGTGGAGGCGCGGTTCCGCCCCGCGGACACCCGGCAGCCACAGATCGGCTGGGTCTGCGGCCAGGTCGCGGTGGACTTCCTGCTCGACCGCCGCGGCGCCGACGTCGTGATCTCCGGCCGGGAGCTTCCCTTCAACGAGGCCAACCCCACGGACGTGGTGATCCCGGACGGCTGCCAAGAGCACCAGGCGTGATGCGGTCCGGTCTTGCTGGAGTGGTACCCGCTGCCGATCCCCCGGCCTAGGGCGTGTCCTGCCGATCATGTAGTGGTTGATCGCTGACGATGTATCGGTGGTTCGTCGTGGCGAGCTGACTGATGCGGCCTGGGCGGTGATTGCTCCGCTACTGCCGGAGCCTGGTGCCAGGTCGGGGCGGTGGCGTGATCACCGCCAGGTGATCAACGGGATCTTGTGGAAGTTGCGGACCGGGGCGCCGTGGCGGGACCTGCCGGAGCGGTACGGGCCGTCGAAGACCTGCCATGAGCGGTTGCGGCGGTGGACCGCGGACGGCACGTGGGATCGAGTCCTGACCGCGGCCCAGGTCCACGACGATGGTCAGCCGGTGGAGTGGGTGATCAGCGTGGACTCCTCGATCGTCCGGGCCCACCAGCATTCGGCTGGCGCCCGGAAAAAGGGGGAGCCACCGGCGTCGGGGGTGGCTGCGGGCCGGCGGTTGGTGCGCAGGACGGTGAGGCGATCGGCCGGTCCCGCGGCGGGCTGAGCACCAAGATTCACCTCGCGGTCGACGGGCGTGGCAGACCGTTGTCGATCCTGCTGACCGCGGGCCAGGCCGGCGACAACCCGCAACTACTCAACGTGCTCGACGCCATCTGCGTGCGCCGGCCCGGTCCGGGCGCACCGCGCAGGCGTCCTGACATGCTCATTGCCGACAAGGGTTACGCCCACGACTCGACCCGCGCGGCGCTACGGCGCCGCGGCATCCGCCACACCATCCCAGAACGCGCCGACCAGGTCGCCCGCCGGACTGCCAAGGGCAGCGCCGGCGGACGACCGCCGACCTTCGACCGGCACCTCTACCAGCGTCGCAACGTCGTCGAACGCCGCTTCAACCGGTTCAAGCACTGGCGCGACCTGGCCACTCGCTTCGCCAAACGCGCAAGCATCTACCGAGCAAGCCTCGTCATCATCGCTGCCCTGATGTGGTTGCCATGATCGACAGGACACGCTCTAACTAGTCGGTCGGCTCCGGCTCGAGGAACTCCAGCCGGTTGCCGAGCGGGTCGAACGCGTAGAAGCGGCGATGGCCCGGGAAGGTGTCGTCCCAGTTCACATCGACGCCGGACTCGGTCAGGTGCTTCGCCAAGGCGTCGATGCCGCTGATCAGCAGCCCGGGGTGTGCCTTGCGGGCCGCGACGAATTCCTTCTCGACACCGAAGTGCAGCTCCAGGGCGCCACCGCGGAACCAGCAGCCACCACGGGCGGCGAGGACCGGGGGCTTCTCCAGCTCCACCATCCCGAGGATGCCGCCGTAAAACGCCCGGATTTGGTCCTCGGCGCCCGGCGGGATCGCCAACTGGGTGTGGTGCAGGCCGTTGAACGAGTACTGCGGTTCTTCCTTCGTGCTCACGGACTTCCTTCCACGACGACTGCCAGCAATCTAGGTGGCCCCGACGGTCACCCACCGGCTATCGGTCACTACACCGGTTATCCGCATTTCGCGCACGGGGTCACGTCTGTCGCGGCGTAACGGTTTCACGGTTTGGTGGCAGGTGGGGCATGCGCCGGTCCAGGTGGCGAGCAGGAACCTGGGCCGCGGCCAGAATCCGCTGCCAGGCACCGTCCCGCAGTCCACCGCCGCAACCGCTAATGACAGGTTTTCCACGGCCCATACCGTTCCGGCACGTCACGCCACGGCGCGCCAGAACGCAGCTTCCACAGGATCCCGTTGATCACCTGCCGGTGATCACGCCACCGCCCCGACCGCGACCCAGCCTCGGGCAACAACGGCGCAATCACCGCCCACGCGGCATCAGTCAGCTCACCCCGGCGAACCACCGATACATCATCGATCAGCTACTTCATGATCGGCAGGACAGACCCTAAGGCCATGGGTCCGGCAGCGGGCCGGCCGCAGGCGACGGCCCGTACGGGGTATGACCCGCCCGGAAGCGTCTGAGGTCGTTGACCACGCGGATCAGCACGCGTTCGAACTGCATCGGCTCATCGGACAGCTTGCCCGTGTGGCGATCCGGGTGCTGCTCCACCTTCAACCCGGTGAGCCGGGCGGTGATCACCCGCGCCTCGTAGACCTGAAAACCGGTCCACGATCGCCACAGCCGCAGCGTGGCGGTGTCGTCGAGGTGGGCGAGCCATCGGATCTCCATGTCGAAGGTGCCCAGCCCGTCGCGGAGCAGACCGGCGGCGTCCGCGTCGAGGGCGAGCCGTGGGGCCTCGGCGACCGGGACCATCGCCAGGCCGGGCCGCACCTGGGCGGCGCTGCGTTCGGTGAAGAGGGGCCGCAGGTCGTGCACCGACATGGCGCCATTCTGGCCGCGCAAGGCCCGTGAGCACAGCGCGGTCAGGTGCGGTGCCGGATTCGCCACAGGGACAGGGCCGCGACCAGGGCCGACAGCAGCAGGTACAGGCCCGTCTCCGTGAGCTGAAAGCGCCAGAAGCGGTCGTTGGGCTGGAAGGCGATGTTCAGGTGCAGGTCGTGCGCCGCCAGGCACGGCGAGGAGTCGCCGAACGTCCCGGTCGCCCCCGTCTTCGGCGCGCGCATCAGGCAGTCGTCGAAGACTCCCGGGTCCAGCGGGCGGCCGTCCGGGGTGAGCAGCTCGCTCGTCGACGTCACCCAGGCGCCCGGCACGTCGATGCCCTTCACCACCGGGGCACTGCCCAGGGTGCCGAGGCTGTGCGCGCGGTCGATCTCCTCGGCCGTCATCGCGCGGGTGACGTGCAGGGCGGGCATGAGGTGGGGGCGGACCGCGTTCGGCATCACGAACAGGACCGTCAGCACGGCCACCGCGGTCAGCGCCATCGCGGGGAGGGTGCGGCGCAGGAAGAGCCCGGTCGCGGCGCCCAGCGCGGCCGCGAGGGCGGCCTGGCCCACCGGTGAGAGGAAGCGGGCGCCGAAGTTGACGGTGCCGAAGCGGTCGCCGGCGACGGCGTCGACGGGGGCCGCGGCCCAGGTCAGCAGGGCGGCCGCGGCGCCGGCCACGAGCATCGCGGCGAGGACGACCGTGGCCAGGCGCACGGCCAGCCAGCGGCGGCGGGGGACGCTCTGGTTCCAGGCCAGGCGGTGGGTGCCGGTCTCCAGCTCGCGGGCGACCAGCGGGGCGCCCCAGAACATGCCGATGAGCACCGGGACCAGGCCCAGGACGCCGGCCAGGAGCAGCAGGCGGGTGCGGTAGTCGCCGACCAGGCGGGCGAGCACCGGGGCGCAGCCGGCGGTGGCGTGGCACTGGGCGAGGTACCCGTCGCGGGCCGCGCGGATGTCCAGGCCGGTGCTGATCAGGTACGCGGCCAGCGCGGCCAGGGCCAGCGCGCCGGCGAGGGCCGGGGTGCGGAACAGCCGCCAGCTCATCCAGGTCATCGGGCGGCCCGGTTCAGGTAGGCCAGCACGAGGTCCGCGAGCGCGACCGGCGCGCCGGCGGTGCCGCGCACCACGTCGCCGTGGATGCGCTCGGCGTCCGGGGACAGGGGCGCGCCGGGCGGCACGCGGCGGTGGGCGGCCAGCAGGGCGGCCACGTCGCCGGCCAGCTGCACGCGGGCGCCGGCCAGGACGATGAGGTGGTCGCAGACCCGCTCGACGTCGGCGAGCAGGTGCGAGCTGAGGATCGCGCCCGCGCCGAGCTGCGCGACGGACTCCAGCAGGCCGCGCAGGAAGGCGTCGCGGGCCAGGGGGTCCAGCGCGGCCGCGGGCTCGTCGAGGATGAGCAGCTCGGGGCGCTTCGCCACGGCCAGGGTCAGGGCGAGCTGGGCCCGCTGGCCGCCGGAGAGGCGCCCGGCCCGCTGGTCCGGGGGCAGGCCGGCCCGCGCGACGCGGTCCCGGGCCATCGGGTCGTCCCAGCCGGTGTTCATCCGCGCGCCCATGCGCAGGTGCTCGGCGACGGTCAGCCCGGCGTACAGCGGCGCGTCCTGCGCCACGAAGCCGACCCGGGCCAGGTGCGCCGCGTCCGCCGCGGGCCGGGCGCCGAGCACGCGCAGGGTGCCGGCGCTGGGCTCGATGAGCCCGCAGGCCAGCTGCAGCAGCGTCGACTTGCCCGCGCCGTTGGGGCCGACGAGCCCGACGACCCGGCCGGGCGGCACGTCGAGGTCGACACCGGCGAGGGCCTCGCGCCGGCCGTAGTGCTTGGTCAGGCGTTGCGCCTGCAGTACCGCGTGAAGCGTTGACATGCCGGCAATGCTCCCGGCGCGCCCGTGCGCCGGCATCGTGCCGAAGCAGGGGTGGAGTCGTGCTTTCGGCCGGTTCGCTCAGCGGTGCAGGTGCACGCGGATGGCCGTCTCGCCGGGCGCGCTGAAGGTCTCCACCAGGTCGCACAGCTGATGGGTGAGCAGCAGCCCCCGCCCGCCGGGCTGGTCCGGCGGGGCCGGCCGCCGCCCGGCCAGCGGGCCGGTCAGGTGGCCGGCGTCGTTGACCTGGCAGATCAGCGACCCGCCGGCCGCCCACAGGTGCAGGGTGCCGCCGCCGGCGGTGTACCGCAGCGTGTTGGTCGCGAGCTCCGTGACCACGAACTCGAGGACCGGTCAGGACGGCAGCGGGCCGCTCCCGAGCCCCCGGACGGACGTGTGCAGGGGGTGGGTCGCGGGGACGTTGAGGAAGCAGTGCGCGACCCGGTCGCCCAGCTGCCACTGGGACCGGGTCAGGCCGTCCCAGAAGATGTAGATGTCCTTCCTGCCGTACAGCTGCGGCTCCGTCGTCCCCAGGAAGGCCGCCACCTGCGTGAAGCAGGCCCTGCTCACGGTCTCGTTGAGCGCCGCCGCGTCGGCCGGGAACGGGCCCTCGGGGGCGGTGTAGAGCCCGGCGAACTCGGTGTCGTGCGCGTCGGTGCACAGGACCGGGACGACCGCGTCGATGCTGGTGTAGAAGCCCTCCGGGGTGACGCCCGAGCCGTCGAGGTCCACGCAGCCGAGGGCGAGGGGGCGCGTGTCCTTCAGGCCGTCGCGCAGCGAGCCGGTGCGGGCCAGCGGGCCGAAGAGGTCGTCGGCGGCCACGGCCAGGCCGCAGACCCAGGTCCGCACCCCGGCGTTCCAGGCCGGCGCGCCGGGCAGGGACAGGTACGGAAACACCCGCCCCGTGTGCCAGTCGCCGCCCAGATACTCGCTCGCGGCGGTGCCGCAGGCGGCGAAGGCGGCCCGGACCGGGTCGGAGTCCCAGGCCGGCGGGGCGCCATCGGCGGGCAGATCGCCGGTGGTGACCACCTCGACGGTGTGCTCGGCCGTGCACGGCACCGTGCCGGCCACCGCGCGGTCCGGCTGCTCGAAGGCGCTGAACGCGCCGGTCAGGCAGTCGCCCGGGCGCGGCGTCGCGTAGGACGGCGCCGCCGGGGCGGACCAGCCCCGCGTGATGTCGCCGGGGGCGGAGCACCCGGCCAGCGTCAGGACGGCGACGAGGGCGAGGACGAAGTGGTGCCGTTGCTGCACGGGACGCCCGCCTCCAAAGACGCGGTCTGGCGGTACTTGCGGATGAACGCGTCGATGCGCGAGTCCTTGGTCGAGTCGAGCTGCAGCTGGTAGCCCCACGCCTGCAGCGAGACGGCCGTGGACTGGCCCTCGTAGGGGCTCATGAACATGTAGTCGTTGTCGCGCACGCGCTTGGCGAGGTCCTCGACCGACGCCGGGGCGAGGCCGGGCCGGTAGGTGATCCACACCGCGCCGTGCTCCAGGCTGTGCACGGCGTTGCCCTCGTCGACCGGGCTGGTGTAGACGTCGCCGAGGCAGCGCATCCAGACCGGGTGGTGGTTGCCGCCGGCGGCCGGCTTCATCGGGTAGTCGACCTGCACCGACGGGTCGATGTGGTTGCGCTCCAGCCACTCCGGGTGCGTGGTGCGGTAGTCGATCAGGCCGGGGATCGCCCCGTCGGTGGTGGCGGACGGGCCGGCGGCGTCCTTGCGGGCGACGTACCAGGCCACGCCCACCACGCCGGCGGCGCAGGCCAGCGCCAGGACCCCCACGATGCTGACCAGGGTCACGACCAGCGTCCGGTTGTTCATGCCGGCGACATTACCGCCCCGGGGTCCAGGGTCAGCAGGCCGCGCAGCTCCGCGGTGGACAGCTCGGTGAGCCAGCCCTCGCCGGTGCCGACGATCCGGGCCGCCAGCCCGCGCTTGTCGCTGATCAGCCCGGCGATCTTCTCCTCGACGGTGCCGGCGGTGACGAACTTGCGCACCTGGACCGCCCGGCGCTGGCCGATGCGGAAGGCGCGGTCGGTCGCCTGGTCCTCCACGGCCGGGTTCCACCAGCGATCGGCGTGGATGACGTGGTTGGCCGCGGTGAGCGTGAGCCCGGTGCCGCCGGCCTTGAGCGACAGCACGAACAGCGGCGGCGAGGACGGGCCGGCCTCCTGGAAGCGGGCCACGAGCGCGTCGCGGGCGGCCTTGCCCAGCCCGCCGTGCAGGAAGGCGACCTCGCGGCCGAAGCGGGCGGAGAGCTCGGCCCGCAGCATGGCGCCGAACTCGGCGTACTGGGTGAAGATCAGCGCCCGCTCCCCCGCGGCCAGGATCTCCTCGGCGATCTCCTCGAGGCGGGCCAGCTTCCCGCTGCGGCCCGGCAGGCGGCTGCCGTCGCGCAGGGCCAGCGCGGGGTGGTTGCAGATCTGCTTGAGCCGCGTCATGGTGGCCAGCACCAGGCCGCGCCGCTCGATGCCCTCGCTGCTGTCGATGCGGGCCAGCATGTCCTCGACCACGGCCTGGTAGAGGCTCGCCTGCTCGGCGGTCAGGCCGCAGACGACGTCCATCTCCAGCTTCTCGGGCAGGTCGGCGATGATGCCGCGGTCGGTCTTGAGCCGACGCAGCACGAAGGGCTGGGTGACGCGGCGCAGCCGCTCGGCCGCCTCCTCGTTGCCGTCGCGCTCGATCGGCTCGGCGTAGCGCTCCTTGAACTTCACGGCGCTGCCCAGCAGGCCCGGGTTGGCGAAGTCCATGATCGACCACAGGTCGGCGAGGCGGTTCTCGACCGGCGTGCCGGTGACGGCGATGCGGTGGCGGGCGGGCAGGTGACGTACCGCCGCGGCCTGTTTCGTGGCGGCGTTCTTGATGGCCTGGGCCTCGTCGAGCACGATCCGGTGCCACGGCACGGCGCGCAGCTTCTCGGCGTCGCGGGTCGCGACGGAGTAGGTGGTGACGAGCAGGTCGAACGCGGCCGGGTCGAGGGCGAGCGCCCGGTCGGCGCCGTGGTGGACGTGCACCCGCACCTCGGGGGCGAACTTGGCGGCCTCGCGCTGCCAGTTGCCGACCAGGGACATCGGGCAGACCAGCAGCGTCGGGCCGGGCGCGGCGGCGGCGATGAGCGCGAGCAGCTGCACCGTCTTGCCCAGGCCCATGTCGTCGGCGAGGATGCCCCCGAGGCCGGCCGCCTCCAGGAAGCGCATCCAGTTCAAACCCCGCAGCTGGTACGGCCGCAGCTGCCCCGAGAACGCATCGGGCACCCCGGCGTCGCCGATGCGCAGCTCGGTCTCCCCGCTGAGCAGGTCGCCCAGCCAGCCGTCGGCGGTGACCTCGACGACCGGCAGCCCGCCGGGCCCCTCGGCCGCGCCACCGGCCAGGTCGAGCAGGTCGGCGACGGTCATCGCCTCCTGCTCGCGCTGCCGCTGCAGGAACGTCAGCCCCTCGGCCAGGCGGCGCGGGTCGAGCTCGACCCACTGCCCGCGCAGCCGGATCAGCGGCGCCTTGAGGTCGGTGAGGCTGCGCAGCTCGTCCTCGGTGAGCGGCTCGTCGCCGAGGGCCAGCTCCCACCTGTAGTCCACGACGGCGGCAAGGCCCAGGCCACTGTCCACGGCGACGGTGCCCGGCGCGGCCCCGCCGGACTTGGTCTTGGCGGTGAGCCGGGCCCCGAGGCGGGCCGAGGCCTTGCGCCACCAGCCCGGCAGTACGACGCCGAAGCCGGCCCCGGCCAGCAGCGGGGCGGCCTCGCTGAGCAGCCGGTGGGCGCCGTCGGTGTCCAGGCGCAGCGCGGTCGGGCGGGCCTCGCGCAGGGCGTCCTCGAGGGCGGGGTAGAGCCGGCTGGCCCGGCCGAGCTCGGCCAGCAGCGTCTCCTGGGGGGCCGGGATGTGCCGCTGCAGGGCCTGCAGCGCACCGCGGGAGCGCCAGACCCGGTCGGCGTCCACGACGAGGCTGGGCTCGTCGGCGGCCTGCAGCGCGAACTCGAGCGTCCAGTCCGGGTCCTCCTCCTGGGGCTCGACCAGGCGGAAGCAGGCGCGGACGGCGCCGCCCACGGCGTCGGCCTCCCAGGCGGTGAGGGCCGTGGCGAGCCGTTCGAGCTCGGCCGGACCGCGGCCGACCCGCCGGTCGCGGCCCGTGAGGGCGGCGAGCCAGCCGGTCGCCTCCTCGGTGCCCAGCGTGGCCCGGGCGGCCGCGTCGACCAGGGCGTCGAGGATCCCGGCGGTCGCCTCGGCGCGGGTGGCGGCCTGACCGGCGGCGAGCGCGGCCGAGGGCAGGGCCAGGGCGAGCGCGCGGGCGTGGGCGGCGTCGCGGCCGGTGAGCACGGGCCGCCAGAGGGCCTCGTCGCCCACCACGGCGGGGAGCATCCGGCCGCGCGCGACGAGGGCGGCGGCGAACCCGCCGGCGGTCGCGAACCAGCGGGTGGACTCGGCCAGGACCAGGTCATCGCCGGCCATGGCGGCCAGGCCGCGCAGCACGCCGAGGGCGTCGTCCGGGTGGTACTCCACGGTGTCGACCAGCCACGGCCGCGGCTTGGCGGTGCCGGTGACGGCGGGCGAGGCCTCGGGGCGGCGGTTCAGGGTCGGCAGGGTCAGGGTGCGCTCGGCGGTCACGCCGGCGTCGCCGTCCAGCCGCAGGCCGGCGACGGCGAACGGGTGGCGGCGGCCGCCGGGCGCGGGCAGCGACGGGTCCTCGGCCCACAGGCCGACCCGGCCTTCGACCCAGAGGGCGTGGACCACGAGCACCCGCAGAAGCGTAGTGGAACCCCTGCGTATCGAGGGCGCGAGACCTCTATCCAGTGACGGGCGTCGTTGTTACCATCCGGTAATCCGAGTCATTTTCATATTGACTCGCAACCCCCGGAAGGGATCCGCCATGTCCCTGCCTCTCGTCAAACGCGCCCTGGGGGCCTTACTGCTGGCCTCCGCCGCGCTCGTCGCCCCCGCCCTCGCGAGCCCGGCCCAGGCGGCCGTGCTCGCCCCGAACGACTACTGCCTCGAGCAGTGCAACGACATCCTGCCGCCGGGCCAGAACGGCAACGCCACCCTCGCCGACATCCTGGCCCACCAGGCGCTGGGCTTCCGGCCGGCACACTCGGCCGACCAGCTCGGGCCGTACGCGAACCTCGTCGCCGCCTACACCGGGCTCACCGACGAGCAGATCTCGTCCTTCTACAACAGCGCGTCCTTCGGCGTGCCGGCCGGTCAGGTCGCGCGCAGCTACAGCCCGCGCTCCGACGTCACCATCGTGCGGGACAAGGCGCTCGGCGTGCCGCACGTCACCGGCGCCACCCGGGCCGGGACCATGTTCGGCGCCGGCTACGCGGGGGCCGAGGACCGGCTGTTCGTCATGGACCTCATGCGCCGGGTCGGGCGGGGCAAGCTCACCCCGTTCGCGGGTGGCGCGCCCGGCAACCGGGAGCTGGAGCAGAGCATCTGGCGCAACGCCCCCTACACCGAGGCCGACCTGCAGGCCCAGGTGGAGGCGCTGCGGACCAAGGGGGCGCGGGGCGCGCAGCTGTACGACGACGTGCAGTCGTACGTGGCCGGCATCAACGCCTACATCGCGGCCTGCATGGCGGGGCGCAACTGCCCCGGGGAGTACGTGCTCACCGGGCACCTCGACGCGGTCACCAACGCCGGCGGCCCGGAGCCGTTCCAGATGACCGACCTGATCGCGATCGCCGGCGTGGTCGGCGGCCTCTTCGGCGGCGGCGGGGGCGGCGAGGTCGAGTCGGCGCTCGTGCGGGTGACCGCCCGGGCCCGCTACGGCGCCACCGAGGGCGATCGGCTGTGGGCCGCCTTCCGCGAGCAGAACGACCCCGAGGCGGTGCTGACCCTGCACAACGGGCAGTCCTTCCCCTACGGCGCGGCCGACCCGGACGCGCCCGGGGTGGCGCTGCCGGACGCGGGCAGCGTGAGCGCCCAGCCGGTGGTGTTCAACCCCAGCGGCTCGGCCACGACGACCGCCGGGCTCGCCCCCGGGACGGCGACGAAGCGCGGCATGTCCAACGCCGTGGTGGTCGACGCGGCCCACTCGGCCACCGGGCACCCGATCGCCGTCTTCGGGCCGCAGACCGGGTACTTCTCGCCGCAGCTGCTCATGCTGCAGGAGCTGCAGGGGCCGGGGGTCAGCGCGCACGGGGTCGCCTTCGCCGGGCTCAACCTCTACGTGCTGCTCGGCCGCGGGCAGGACTACGCGTGGAGCGCCACCTCGGCCGAGCAGGACATCACCGACACGTACGCGGTGCCGCTGTGCAACACCGACGGGTCGGCGGCGACGACGGCGTCGAGCGCGTACCTCTTCCACGGCGCGTGCACGCCGATGGAGGCGCTCACGCAGAACAACTCCTGGACGCCGACCGTCGCCGACTCCACGCCGGCCGGGTCGTACCAGCTGATCACGTACCGCACGAAGTACGGGCTGGTGGCGTACCGCGGCGCGGTCGCCGGGCGGCCGGTCGCCTTCACCCAGCTGCGCTCGACCTACCGGCACGAGGCCGACTCGGCCATCGGGTTCCAGGCGTTCAACGACCCCTCGGCCATGGGCACGCCGGCCCAGTTCATCGCCTCGGCGTCCGACGTGGGGTACGCCTTCAACTGGTTCTACGTCAACGCCACCGACACCGCCTACTTCAACTCGGGCGCCGACCCGGTGCGCAAGTCCGGGGCGAACCCGAACCTGCCGACCAAGGCGGAGGCGGCTTATGAATGGTCCGGCTGGAATGCCGATACGAATACGGCCGACTACATTCCGGTGACCCAGCATCCGCAGTCGACCGGGCAGGATTATTTCGTCTCTTGGAATAACAAGCAAAGTAAGGACTTCTCCGCGGCGGACGGAAACTTCAGTTTCGGCGCCGTGCAGCGCGCGGATCTGCTCGACAAGCGGGTCAAGACCGCGCTCTCCGCGGGCAAGGTGGACCGGGCCGGGGTGGTCAAGGTGGTCGAGGACGCCGCCGTGACCGACCTGCGGGCCGAGAACCTGCTGCCCGAGCTGCTGCGCATCCTCGACCCGGCCGGGACCTCGACCGATCCCGCCGTGGCCGGGCTGCGGGCCTGGCTGGCCGCCGGGAGCAAGCGGGTGGAGACCTCCCCCGGCTCGCACGTCTACCAGCACGCCGACGCGATCCGCACGTTCGACACCTGGTGGCCCAAGCTGGTGGAGGGCACCTTCCGGCCCGGGCTCGGCGACGACGTCTACGCGGCGCTGACCTCGGCGCTGCAGATCGACGAGTCGCCCTCCGGGTTCACCGGCCCGACGAACGCCGGGTCGCTGAACCAGACCCAGAGCCACAAGGGGTCCTCGTTCCAGTACGGCTGGTGGGGGTACCTCGACAAGGACCTCCGCACGGTCCTGGGCGACCCGGTGCAGGGCGGCCTGGGCCGCACCTACTGCGGCGGCGGGAGCCTGGCCGCGTGCAGGCAGGTGCTGGCCACGACGCTCGCCACGGCCGCCGCGGTGCCGGCCACGAGCACCTACCCGGGCGACAAGTACTGCTCGGCCGGCGACCAGTGGTGCGCCGACACGATCGTGCAGTCGCCGCTCGGCGGAATCACCCACGACAAGATCTCCTGGCAGAACCGGCCGACGTACCAGCAGGTCGTGTCGTTCCCGGCCAAGCGCGGCGACAGCCTGACCAACCTGGCGCAGGGCCGCGGCGTGAGCGCCAACGGCACGTTCCTGGGCTACTCGGCCGGGGCCGCGGTGGACGGGGACCCGACCACGCGGTGGAGCAGCTGGTGGACCGACAACCAGTCGATCACCGTCGACCTGGGATCGGCGAAGCCGGTGCGCCGGGTCATCCTGCGGTGGGAGTCGGCGTACGGGTCGCGGTACCGCATCGAAACCTCCGCCAACGGGAGCTCCTGGAGCACCGCCGCCACCGTCGACGCGGGCAACGGCGGGCTCGACAACGTCACGTTCGCGCCGGTCAGCGCCCGCTACGTGCGCATGACGGGCGTGGCCCGCGGCACGAGCTACGGCTACTCGCTGTGGGAGTTCGAGGTGTACGGCAGCTAGACCACCGCACGGTGGCGGCCGGCCCGCAGCTCGCCGAGCCCCGGGTCGGCCGCCGCCCAGGTGACGTGCCGCCCTTCCCGGCTGAGCACGCACGTGCCGACGAGCAGCTCGACGAGCACGTGCCGGCCGAAGCCCGGCGGGGGCGCGGCCGGCGCCCGCTCGGCCACGAACGCCGCGGCCACGCTGCGCCGCAGCTCAGGCCGCCCGCCAGCCGTTGATCAGCGCCTCCGCCTCGTCCGCGACCTCCTGCGCGACCAGGTCGTCGGTGTCCACGACCGCGCCGAGCGCCCGCAGGTCGCGCCGGGCGGTGAGGTAGGCGCCCAGGTCGTCCAGGCGCCAGCCGCCCGCATCCGGGCGCTCGTCGGCCTCGACCCGCTCGACCAGCGCCGGCCCCGAGATGTCCAGCAGCAGGTGGCGCGCCTCGTGGCCGCGCTCGCGCAGGCCGCCCAGCAGCTCCTCCAGGTGCCTGCGGCGCAGCACGGTCATCGGCACCAGCAGTGGGTCGGCCCCGCGGGCCTGCCGGGCCACCGCGGCCACCACCGCCGCCCGCCAGCCGGGCAGGTCCTGGTGGTCGCCGTGGCGGACCAGCCCGGCGGTGCGCCGGAACACCCGGTCCACCCGCTCGGCGTCGAACGTGCGGGCGCGGGCCGCCCGCCGGCACAGCTCGGCCGCGAGGGTCGCCTTGCCCACGCCCGGGGGGCCGTTGAGCCACACGATCACGGGCGCCTCCTGACGTCGGCCGGCTTCCAGGATTCTCGCAGGTGGGATCGAGGGGGATGCCAGCCCGACACGGGATAAAGGAAGCATGACGATCCTGACCCTTCCCCGGCGCACCCCCGCCACCGCCGAGCACCACCGCATCGACGTGCTGATGATCACCCCGGCCGGACGCTTCACGGAGCTGGACCGGCACCTGCCAGCGGGCTGGTTCGTGACCCGCCGCGCCGAGATGCCCGCCGGCTGCCGCGAGCCCGACATCGTGGTCCTCGACGACCCCGGCCCGAGGACGGTCACCGCCGCCTGCCTGCGCCACCCCGCCGCCTCGATCGTGGCCGTGCTCAGCCCCTACAGCGACCACCAGGCCGTGGTCGACGTGCTGGAGGCCGGCGCCGACGCCTGTGTGCGCTCGGCCACCCCGGCCGTGATCGCCGCGCACCTGGAGGCCTGCCGGCGACGCCAGGCGGCATAACGGGATTTGGCGTTTCCCACAACATATTCCAGAGAGCGCTCTCAACCGATTCTGTGATTGACATTGGGCTAGTCATGGGCCAGTCTGATTCCAGTCTTGAGAGCGCTCTCCGGCCGAGGCGGCGGTCCGGCAGACCGGCGGATCGGACCGGCGAAATCGTGATCAGGGTGTAACCGGTGTGAGGGTGCGACGGGCGATGGAGCGGCATGCTCCATCGCCCGTCATTGTTTGTGCGCTACACATTGCTGAGCTTCAGTCATGATGGTCCGGCAGAACAGATATGGGGGACACCACAATGGTGATGTCGGGGCGGGACCGGCCCACACTGGAAAACGTCGCACAACGCGCCGGAGTGTCGCGGGCCACGGCCTCTCGCGTGGTCAACGGGTCGACGTCCGTCGCGCCGCACATCCGCGACAAGGTGCTCAGCGCGGTCGAGGCGCTCGGCTACGTGCCCAACCAGGCCGCCCGCAGCCTCGTCACCCAGCGCACCGACTCGATCGCGCTGGTCGCCTCCGAGACGGCGAGCCGGGTGTTCTCCGACGACCCGTTCTTCTCCAGCATCATCCGGGGCGTGAGCCTGGAGCTGGAGGCCGTGGACAAGCAGCTGGTGCTCATGATGGTCGGGCCGTCGGGGCCGAGCCACGACCGGGTCGAGCGCTACGCGACCGGCGGGCACGTCGACGGGGCCATCATCTTCTCGATGCACGGCGCCGACCCGCTCCCCGAGCGGCTGAGCCGGGCCGGGGTGCCGGTGGTCTGCAACGGCCGGCTGCTGATCCAGTCCTCCGTGCCGTACGTCGACGTCGACAACGAGGACGCGGCCCGCACGGCGGTGCACCACCTGCTCGACACCGGCCGCCGCCGGGTGGCCACCATCGCCGGCCCGCAGGACATGAGCGCCGGCATCGACCGGCTCAAGGGCTACCGGGCCGCGATGCAGGACAGCGGGCGGCGCTCGCTGGTGGCCGTCGGCGACTTCACCCGGCAGTCCGGCGCCCTGGCCATGAGCCAGCTGCTCGGCGACGACCCGGACCTCGACGCCGTCTTCGCCGCCTCCGACGCGATGGCCGAGGGGGCGCTGCGGGCGCTGCGCCAGGCCGGCCGCCGGGTGCCCGACGACGTGGCCGTGGTCGGCTTCGACGACATGGACTTCGCCCGCGACACCGAGCCGCCGCTGACCACCGTGCGCCAGCCGATCACCGACCTCGGCCGGATGGCGGCCCGCCAGGTGCTGCGGATGGCGTCCGGCGAGCAGATCGAGCCCGTTCTGCTCTTACCTACGGAGTTGGTGAAGCGCGAATCGGCGTGACAGTGGCAAGCTGGCTTGGGTGAGACTTGCCACCTGGAACGTGAACTCGGTCAAGGCGCGGCTGCCCCGCCTGCTGCCATGGCTCGAGCAGACCAAGCCCGACGTCCTGTGCGTGCAGGAGACGAAGGTCGCCGCCGACGCCTTCCCGGCCGCCGAGGTGGCCGAGCTGGGCTATGCGACGGCCCACCACGGCGAGGGGCGCTGGAACGGCGTCGCCCTGCTGTCCCGGGTGGGCCTGGACGACGTGCGCCGGGGATTCGACGGGGACCCGGGCTGGGCCGGCGAGCCGGGCGGCGACGAGGCGCTCTTCGACGAGCCCCGGCGGGAGGCCCGGGCCGTCTCGGCGCTGTGCGGCGGGGTGCGGGTCTGGTCCGTCTACGTGCCCAACGGGCGGACGCCGGAGTCGGCGCACTACGGGTACAAGCTCACCTGGCTCGGGGCCCTGCGCGCCGCGGTGGCGGCGGACCTCGCGGCGGGCGAGCGGGTCGCGGTCTGCGGGGACTACAACGTCGCCCCGGCCGACTCGGACGTGTTCGACCCCGCCGCCTTCGCCGGCTCCACCCACGTCACGGGGCCCGAGCGCGACGCTGTGGCGGCCCTGCTGGCCACCGGGCTGTCCGACATCGTGCCGAAGCCCATGAAAGGCCCCAATCCATTCACATACTGGGATTATCGGGCGGGCATGTTCCATCAGGACAAGGGGATGCGAATCGATCTGGTCTTCGCGAGCCCGGCCATAGCGGACGCGGTCAGCGACGCCTACATCGACCGGGAGGCCCGCAAGGGCAAGGGCCCGTCCGATCATGCGCCCGTGGTGATCAATTTCGATATTTGAGCACGCTGTGTCACCATCATCTCTGACCGGACCGTACTGTTAAGTGTGAAACGATCAACGATCGTCCTGGATAGCCCGTTCTCTGTGGTCTTGCCGCGATGTTTCGGGCACGTTGCGTGATCACACCGTTACGATTCGCCGGTAATTCGCCCGTTTAGGGAGTGTATGATCCAAAAGTCGCTGTGCTTGGATCACGCCCTCATCACGGCGCGGCGTGGACTTGGTTACAGGACAGGGGGTGACCCTTGACGATCGGCCAAACGGGAGACAGGGTTCCTCCAACGAAGGCGACACCACCAAGTCGGCTTCGTGCACGCTCTGCCCGTGGACCGAACCTGCGGATAGGGCACCAGGAGTCCACGAAGACACAGCCGATCGGCTGCTGACTGCCACGGGCCCCGGTCTGGCCGACGCATGCTCGCTTCACGGTGCGACGGCCATCGCTGGCGGTTTTGAGGCGGGCAGACGGCCGGGGAGAGGGGCACCACGCCCATGACTATGGGACCCGTCACGTCGAAGAGCGACGAGCAGGTGCCGACGGTCGAAGAGGCGACCGCCACGCCTGCCGGTGTTCCCGCGAAGGCCATCGAAGGCCGCTCGCTCAGTCAGATTGCGTGGACCCGGCTCAAGCGCGACAAGGTCGCGCTCGTTGGAGGCGGGTTCATCATTTTCCTGGTGCTGGTCGCGGTGTTCGCCCCCTTGATCAACAAGGTGTGGGGCCACCCGGTCAACGAGTTCCACCAAGACAAGATCGACTCGAACCTCGGCGGTATCCCGCCGGTCGGGACCTGGGGCGGCGTCAGCAAGGAATTCCTGCTCGGCGTGCAGCCGGTCTCCGGTCGCGACCTGTTCTCGCAGATCATCTACGGCGCCCAGGTCTCCCTGCTCGTGGCGCTGGCCGCCACGATCGCGGCGGTCACGATCGGCGTGGTCCTCGGCATCGTCGCCGGCTACTTCGGTGGCATCGTCGACAACCTGCTGAGCCGCCTCATGGACCTGATCCTGGCGTTCCCCTACCTGCTCTTCTCGATCGCGCTGATCTCCGTCGTGCCGGCCTCGACCGGCTGGCGCATCGGCGTGGTCATCTCGGTGATCGCGTTCTTCAGCTGGCCGTACATCGGGCGCATCGTCCGCGGCCAGACTCTCTCCCTGCGGGAACGCGAGTTCGTCGAGGCGGCGCGCAGCATCGGTGCGGGCTCGAGCCGCATCCTCTTCCGTGAGCTGCTGCCGAACCTCGTCGCGCCGATCCTCGTCTACGCGACGCTGATCATTCCCACGAACATCCTGTTCGAGGCCGCGCTGTCGTTCCTGGGCGTCGGCGTGCTGCCGCCCACTCCCTCATGGGGCCGGCTGCTCTCGGACGCCGTGCAGTACTACGAGTACGACCCGATGTACATGTTCGTGCCCGGCTTCGCCATCTTCCTCATGGTCCTCGCCTTCAACCTGTTCGGCGACGGCCTGCGCGACGCCCTCGACCCGAAGGCCAACCGCTAACCCCTAGCCGGTTGGGCTTCGGGCCCTTCGCGCACCACCAAGGCACCACCGTGTCCGACCGCCGTCACCCGGTCGACCCTGTGCAGACCCCGGACTTCAACTCGCACAGCAGCACAGCTCGGACGGCCCGTCCCTCGGCGGGTCGCGCCAAACAAGGAGGGAAACCCAGTGAGAATGAGGACAGGGGCACTGGCGGCCGGTTCGGTCGCCTTCGCCCTGGTGTTGTCCGCCTGTGGATCAGGCAACGACAGCGCCAAGCCCGCCGAGAGCAGCGGCCCCCAGGGGGTGTCCGGCTTCAACGCCGCCACCAAGGGTGTGGTGAACCCGTCCGACAAGAAGGGCGGCACGCTCAAGCTCGTCAACAGCGCCGACCCGGACTCGTTCGACCCGGCTCGCGCCTACTACGCGTACGTGTGGAACTTCATGAAGGGCTACTACGTCCGCTCGCTGCTCACCAACGAGTCGAAGCCGGGCGAGGACGGCCTGAAGCTGGTTCCCGACCTTGCCCAGGCGCTGCCCGAGATCACCGACGGCGGCAAGACCTACACGTTCAAGCTCAAGTCGGGCATCAAGTTCGAGGACGGCTCGCCGATCACCTCGAAGGACATCAAGTACGGCGTTGAGCGCGTGTTCGCGCAGGACGTGCTGTCCGGTGGCCCGACCTACCTCGTCGACGTGCTCGACCAGGGCCAGAAGTACCCCGGCCCGTACAAGGACACCGACCCGAACAAGCTGGGTCTGAAGTCCGTCGAGACGCCGGACGACAACACCATCGTGTTCCGCCTGAAGGAACCCCTGTCGGACTTCAGCTACCTGCTCGCCATGCCCAGCGCCGCGCCGGTTCCGGCGGCCAAGGACACCGGTGACAAGTACGGTGAGAAGCCCGTCTCCAGCGGCCCCTACAAGTTCCAGTCGTACGACCAGGGCAAGAAGGCCGTCCTGGTTCGCAACGACCAGTGGGACCCGAAGACCGACACGGTCCGCAAGGCTCTGCCGGACCAGATCGATCTGACCATCGGCACCGCGCCCGAGGAGATCGACAACCAGCTGCTGAGCGGCGAGATCGACATCGACACCGCGCAGACCGGTGTCCAGCAGGGTGCGCAGCCGAAGATCCTGCTCGACGCCGAGAAGAAGAAGAACGCGGACGAGCCGAACACCGGCTTCATCCGGTACTTCTCGATCAGCACCAAGGTCGCCCCGTTCGACAACATCCACTGCCGCAAGGCCGTCGAGTACGCGACCGACAAGGTCACGATGCAGACCGCGCGTGGTGGCGCCGACGCCGGTGGTGACATCGCCTTCAACATGCTGCCCCCGACCATCGCGGGTCACGACGACTACGACCCGTACAACACCAAGTCGGGCAAGCCGCAGATCGACAAGGCCAAGGAAGAGCTCGCGGCCTGTGGCAAGCCGAACGGCTTCGACACGGTGATCGCCACCCGCAACTCGGGCAAGGAGCCGAAGACGGCCGAGGCCCTGCAGGCGGCGCTGAAGAACGTGGGCATCAACGCCCGCCTCGACCCGACCGAGCCGTCGCTGTACTTCCGCTCGACCATCGGTTCGCCGTCGAACGTCCACGCCAAGGGCTACGGCCTGATGATGGCCGGCTGGGGCGCCGACTTCCCGACCGCGTACGGCTTCCTGCAGGTGCTGGTCGACGGCCGCATGATCCAGCAGTCGGGTAACAACAACTACTCCGAGCTGGACGACCCGGAGATCAACAAGCTGATCGACCAGGCCAAGGCGGAGACGGACCCGAAGAAGGCCGCCGACATCTGGGCCCAGATCGACCACAAGGTCATGGACTCGGCCGTCATGGTGCCGTTCGTCTACGACAAGGCGCTCAACTACCGCAACCCCCGCGTCACCAACGTCTTCGTGACGCAGTACTACGGCATGTACGACTTCGCCAGCCTCGGCGTCGCGAGCTGACCTCCGGGTCGGCAAACGTCACCAGCTGACGAAGCACCAAGCCTGAACAGCCGGTAACCCGCCCTTCACGAGTACAGAAGGCAGGTGAGGGCCACGGCGCCGGCCGGTGCGACGGGAACCCCGTCGAGCCGGCCGGCGTCAGGCCGCACACGTGATCAACTACATTCTGCGCCGCCTGGTCACCGCGGCACTGCTCATCGTGGCCGTCTCGATGGTCACCTTCGCGATCTTCTTCCTGATCCCGAAGGCGGCGCACGCCGATCCCGCTGAGATGTACGTCGGTAAGTCGGCGACCCCGCGCGACGTCGAGCTGACCCGGATCAAGCTCGGTCTGGACCAGCCCATCTACATCCAGTACTCCAAGTTCGTGAAGGGTCTCGTCGTCGGGCGGGACTACAACAGCGGCCCGACGGTCACGCACTGCTCGGCGCCGTGTTTCGGCTACTCCTTCCGCACCGACCGGGAGGTGTGGCCGCTGCTGCTGGACCGCCTGCCGGTCACCATCTCCCTGGCCATCGGGGCGGCGCTGATGTGGCTCATCGGCGGCGTCTCCGGCGGCGTCATATCCGCGCTGAAACGCGGCAAACTCTCAGACCGAGTCGTGATGGTCATCGCGCTCGCCGGCGTGTCCCTCCCGGTGTACTTCACCGGTCTGGTCTTCCAGGCCCTGTTCGTACACCAATGGAAGATCTTCAGGGGCGGCGAGTACATCAACTTCGTCGACGACCCCCTCGGCTGGGCCAACAAGCTCTTCCTCGCCTGGGTCAGCCTGGCCCTGCTCTTCGCCGCCACCTACGCGCGGCTGACGCGGGCCACGATGCTGGAGACCCTCGGCGAGGACTACATCCGCACCGCCCGTGCCAAGGGTCTGAAGGAGCGGGTCGTCGTCGGCAAGCACGCCATGCGCGCGGTGCTCACCCCGATCGTGACGATCTTCGGCCTCGACCTCGGCACGCTGCTCGGCGGCGCGATCCTCACCGAGCGCGTGTTCAGCCTCCCCGGCATCGGCAAGCTGAGCGTGGACGCGGTGACCCAGAAGGACCTGCCGATCATCCTCGGCGCGACGCTGTTCGCCTCCTTCTTCATCGTCATGGCCAACCTGGTCGTGGACCTGCTCTACGCCGTGATCGACCCGCGGGTGCGGCTCTCATGACCCTTCGCGCGTCCCGGTCCCCGCTTCACGGCACCCCTGGAAAGGAGTGAGCATGTCCAGCAGCCTGCTCACCGACGCCGGCCCCAACCCGGGCGGCAGCGGCCCGCAGTCCGCGCAGTCCTTCCTGGACGTGCGCGACCTGCGCATCCACTTCAAGACCGACGACGGCGTGGTCAAGGCCGTCGACGGGCTGACGTTCCAGCTCGAGCGCGGCCAGACCCTCGGCATCGTGGGCGAGTCCGGCTCCGGCAAGAGCGTCACCAGCCTGGGCATCCTGGGCCTGCACCGGCGCGGCTCGGCGCAGATCTCGGGCGAGGTCTGGCTCGACGGCGAGGAGCTCATCGGCGCCGCGCCGGAGCGGGTGCGCCTGCTGCGCGGCAACAAGATGTCGATGATCTTCCAGGACCCGCTGACCGCGATGCACCCGTACTACACGGTCGGCGCCCAGATCGTCGAGGCCTACCGGGTGCACCACAAGGTCAGCAAGTCCGAGGCCAAGAAGCGCGCGATCGAGATGCTGGACCGGGTCGGCATCCCCCAGCCCCAGCGCCGGGTGGACGACTACCCGCACCAGTTCTCCGGCGGTATGCGCCAGCGGGCGATGATCGCCATGTCGCTGGTGAACAACCCGGAGCTGCTCATCGCCGACGAGCCCACCACGGCGCTCGACGTGACGGTCCAGGCGCAGATCCTGGACCTGATCCGCGACCTGCAGTCGGAGTTCAACTCCGCGGTCATCATCATCACGCACGACCTCGGCGTGGTGGCCGAGGTCGCCGACGACATCCTGGTGATGTACGGCGGCAAGTGCGTCGAGCACACCACCGCGGAGAACATCTTCCGCCGCCCCGAGCACCCGTACGCCTGGGGCCTGCTCTCGTCGATGCCCCGCGTCGACCGGGAGGTGCGCGACCGGCTCGTGCCGATCAAGGGCAACCCGCCGTCGCTCATCAACCTCCCGAGCGGCTGCTCCTTCCACCCGCGCTGCCCCTACGCGGAGCGCAACGGCATCCCTTGCAAGACGGTCGAGCCGACCCTGGCGGAGGGCACGCCCGAGCACGGCGTCGCCTGCCACATCCCGCCGGCGGAGCGCAACGCCGTCTTCAAGTCGGACATCGCCCCGAACCTCTGAGGAGCACGACAGTGTCGACGAGCACCCAACCCCAGCCGGCGGCGGCGCAGCGCAGCACCGAGAACCTCCTCGAGGTGCGGGGCCTGGAGAAGCACTTCCCGATCATGCGGGGCGCGTTCATCAAGCGGAAGGTCGGCGCCGTCCGCGCGGTCGACGGCATCGACCTCGCGGTCAAGGCCGGCGAGACGCTCGGCCTGGTCGGCGAGTCCGGCTGCGGCAAGTCCACCACCGGCCGGCTCATGACCCGCCTGCTCGAGCCCACCGGCGGCCAGGTGCTGCTGGAGGGGCGGGACATCTCGCACCTCGGCGTCGGGCAGATGCGCCCGCTGCGGCGCGAGGTCCAGATGATCTTCCAGGACCCGTACTCGTCGCTGAACCCGCGGCACACGGTCGGCTCGATCGTCGGGGCGCCCCTGCAGGTGCAGAACATCAAGACGGCGCACGGGCAGAAGCGCGAGGTCCAGCGGCTGCTGGAGCTGGTCGGTCTCAACCCCGAGCACTACAACCGGTACCCGCACGAGTTCTCCGGCGGCCAGCGCCAGCGCATCGGCATCGCCCGGGCGCTCGCCCTGCAGCCGAAGCTGATCATCGCCGACGAGCCGGTCTCCGCGCTGGACGTGTCGATCCAGGCGCAGGTCGTGAACCTGCTGGACGACCTGCAGCGGGAGTTCAACCTGACGTACGTCTTCATCGCGCACGACCTGTCGGTGGTCCGGCACATCTCGGACCGGGTCGCGGTGATGTACCTCGGCAAGGTGGTCGAGGTCGGCGGCAGGGACAGCCTGTACACCACCCCGCTGCACCCCTACACCTTCGCGCTGCTCTCCGCGGTGCCGGTGCCCGACCCGAGCCGCCGGGACAAGGCGCAGCGCGAGCGCATCCTGCTCACCGGCGACGTGCCCAGCCCGATCGACCCGCCGTCGGGCTGCCGCTTCCGCACCCGGTGCTGGAAGGCGCAGGACAAGTGCGCGCAGGAGGTGCCGGAGCTGCGTGAGCTGGCCCCGGGCCAGGTCGTCGCCTGCCACTTCCCGCTCACCGACGAGGAGCGCTCGGCCCGCGGCTCGGCGGCGGCCCGCGCGGCCGCGGCGGAGATCCCCGTCGCCACGGCCGAGGACCCGTTCGCGGACCCGATCGCCTGACCCTTGCGCAGAACAGTCGGGGAGTCGCCATGTGGCGGCTCCCCGACTGTCGTTTCGGGCCGGACGGCCTACGGTGGCCCGATGTACGCCGACGACGTCTCCCGCCTGGCCCGCCTCGAGCGCCAGGTCGCCTTCCTATACCGCCACTTCGGCCTCGACCCGCAGCTCGCCGACGCCTTCCCGGGGACCGACTCCATGCCGCCGGAGTTCGTCCAGGCGTTGCGCGGCAACAACCTCATCGCCGCCATCAAGATCTATCGTGAGGTGACCGGCTGCGGGCTGGTCGAGGCGAAGGCCGCGGTGGAGCAGATCGCCCGATCCGTCTGAAGCGTGCCCCTTGCCTTTGCCCCGCCGGGCCGGGAAAGGGTTTCCCCCTTGCGGCAACTCTTGTTTCATGTCCCCATCCCCTCGACCAGGGAGGTTATGTGGGATTCAACAAGAGGCTCACCGGCGCCGCGATCTTCACCGCGACGCTGACGGTGACGGCGGCCGGTCTCATGTCGGCCCCGGCCAGCGCCGAGTCCGCCGCGACGACGCAGTACACGGTCGTCTCGGCGGACAACGTCTCGGTCGCCGACGCCACCGCCGCCATCGCCAAGGCCGGCGGCAAGGTCATCGGCACCAACGACTCGGTGGGCATGTTCACGGTGCTCGCGCCGCAGAACGGTTTCGTCGAGAAGGCCGCGGCGACGCCGCAGCTGGTCGGCGCGACCCACCAGGTCGCCATCGGCAAGGCCCCGAAGAAGGACCGGCCCGGCGACATCGAGCGCGAGGCGCAGCAGGCGGCCGCGGCCGCGAAGAAGAGCGGCACCAAGCCGGCGACGGCCGGCATGGACCCGCTCGACGACAAGCTGTGGGGCCTCTCGGCCGTCAAGTCGGACAAGGCGCGGAAGGTCAACGCGGGCGACAAGCGCGTGACCGTCGGCATCCTGGACACCGGCGTCGACGCGTCGAACCCCGACATCGCCCCGAACTTCAACTGGGCGCTGTCGAAGAACTTCGCGCCGGACAAGGTCGACATCGACGGCCCGTGCGAGGTCCCCAGCTGCCTCGACCCGGTCGGCACCGACGACGGCGGGCACGGCACGCACGTCGCCGGCACGATCGGCGCGGCGGCCAACGGCTTCGGCGTCTCCGGCGTCGCGCCGAACGTGTCGCTGGTCGAGCTCAAGGGCGGGCAGGACTCCGGGTACTTCTTCCTGGAGCCGGTCGTCAACGCCCTCGTGCACGCGGCCAACAACGGCATCGACGTGGTCAACATGTCGTTCTACGTCGACCCGTGGCTGTACAACTGCACCGCCAACCCGGCCGACTCCCCGGCCGCGCAGGCGGAGCAGCGCACCATCATCAAGGGGATGTTCCGCGCGCTCACGTACGCGCACTTCAAGGGCGTGACCCTGGTCGCCGCGGCGGGCAACAACCACGAGGACGAGGGCCACCCGCGCACGGACATCTCCAGCCCCGACTACCCCGCCGACACGGCCTACGACCGGCCGATCGACAACCGGTCCTGCTGGGACCTGCCCACGGAGGGCCCCTTCGTCATCGGCGTGTCCGCCCTGGGCCCGTCGCTGAACAAGTCGGACTACTCCAACTACGGTCTCGAGAACATCAGCGTCGCGGCCCCCGGCGGCTACTTCCGGGACGGCCTCGGCACCGACACCTATCGGACCGTGGGCAACGAGATCCTGTCCACGTACCCGAAGAAGGTGCTGCAGGAGGAGGGCTCGGTCGACGCGGACGGCAACGTCCTGCCCGAGTTCGCCAACTCCGTGTTCAAGCAGTGCAACGCGGCCGGGCAGTGCGGGTACTACACGTACCTGCAGGGCACCTCGATGGCCTCGCCGCACGCGGCCGGCGTCGCCGCGCTGATCGTCAGCGCGCACGGCAGCAAGCAGGGCCGCAACGGCTTCGGCCTGGAGCCGTGGAAGGTGGAGTGGATCCTGTACTCCTCCGCGGCCGCGCACGCCTGCCCGACCCCCCGCACGGTCTCCTACGTCAACGTGGGGCGCTCCCCCGAGTTCGACGCGACCTGCGAGGGCGGCACGCAGTTCAACGGGTTCTACGGCTTCGGCATCGTCGACGCCTACGCCGCGGTGACCACCCACGCCTGGTGGGAGCACCACTAGCGGTGTGCTGCCGTCTCGTGCCGCGCGTCTCAGCCGCGCGGCACGAGGCGGCCCCCCAGCAGTGCGTCCACCTTGTCGACGAGCTGGCTGGGGCGCAGGGGCTTCATGAGGTACTCGCTGGCGCCCACCATCGTCGCCTCTTCCCGGCCGCGCAGCCGGCCGTAGGCGCTCAGCATGAGCACGGGGACATCCTGCGTCCCTGGATTGGCCCGCAGCTTCCGGCACAGGTCCAGGCCCGACACGCGTGGCATCCACATGTCGGTCACCACCAGGTCGAACGCCCGCCCGGCCAGCGCTTCGAGCGCCGCTTCGCCGTTCTCGACCGCGACGACCAGCGCGCCGGCCCGCTCCAGCGTCATGGTGAACAGCTCGCGAAGATCGAGGTCGTCCTCCGCGAGCAGCACGGTGGCGACCGGCTCCTCCTCCACTCACCCAGCTTAGGATCATGGGCGTGGCTTACGAGGCGGCTTCGAGCCGATACCAGAACATGCTCTACCGGCGCAGCGGGCGCAGCGGCCTGAAGCTGCCGGCCATCTCGCTGGGGCTCTGGCACAACTTCGGCAGCGAGCGGGCGTACGAGACGCAGCGCTCGATCGTGCGGCGGGCGTTCGACGCCGGCGTGACGCACTTCGACCTGGCCAACAACTACGGGCCGCCGCCCGGCGCGGCCGAGGAGAACTTCGGCCGGATCATGGCCGAGGATCTGCGGCGGTACCGCGACGAGCTCATCATCTCGACGAAGGCCGGCTACGACATGTGGCCGGGTCCGTACGGGGAGTGGGGGTCGCGGAAGTACCTGCTGGCCTCGCTGGACCAGTCCCTGTCCCGGATGGGCCTGGACTACGTCGACATCTTCTACTCCCACCGCCCCGACCCGGACACCCCGCTCGAGGAGACGATGGGGGCCCTGGACACCGCGGTGCGCTCCGGGCGGGCCCTGTACGTCGGCATCTCCAACTACAGCCCCGAGCAGACCGCGGAGGCGGCCCGGATCCTGCGGGAGCTCGGCACGCCGCTGCTGATCCACCAGCCGCGGTACAGCATGCTCGACCGCTGGATCGAGCCGGAGCTGCTCGGCGTGCTCGAGGCCGAGGGGGCGGGCTGCATCCCGTTCTCACCCCTCGCGCAGGGCCTGCTGACCAACCGCTACCTCGACGGCATCCCCGACGACTCGCGGGTGCGCACCAGCCGCTTCCTCAACGAGAGCGACCTGACCCCGTCCCGCCTGCGGCTCATCCGGGCCCTGGACGAGGTGGCCCGCGAGCGCGGCCAGACCCTGGCCCAGCTGGCGTTGGCCTGGGCCCTGCGCGACCCGAGGGTCACCTCGCTGATCATCGGCGCGTCCAGCGTCAAGCAGCTGCTGGACAACCTCGGCGCACTGGAGAACCCGACGCTGTCGGCGGACGAGCTCGCCCGTATCGACGGGCTCCTCGCCCAGGACGCCGCCTAGCTTTACCTGCTCAGGCTTTCTTTATTTGCTCAGGCTTTCTTTACTTGCTCAGGAAGCCGCCGAGCGCGCTGATCACCGGCTGGAGGGCGGGCGGGATGGCCCCGTCCTTCGCCGTGATCTGCTTCCCGGCGTAGGTGATCGTGTAGGTGTACCCGTCGGCCACCGACCCGTTGTCGTTGACGGTCGGCATCTTGTTGAAGTCGGTCGAGAGCAGCGCCGCCTTGAGCGCGGCCAGCTCGTCGCCGCTGAGCTTGCCGTCCTTCGAGCCGGACTTCGTCTGGATCGTGTAGGACCCGTCGGGCCGCACGGTCAGCTTGTCGTTCGCCCCGGCCAGCCCACCCGTGCGGGTGAACGCGACCAGCGTGTCCGTCTGGGTCACGTTGCCCTGGGTGTTCGACGCCGAGCTGGGGTCGGTCTGCGGCCCAGCGCTCGGCCCAGCCTGGCCGGCCGACTCCGTCGCGGTGGCGCTGCTCACAGCGGTCCCCGTGGCCGTGGGCGCGCCGCTGGCCGCGGTGCCGCCCTGGCCGGCGTTGTCGTCCGAGCAGGCACCCAGGGCCAACGTGAGCAGGGCGGCGGCAACGAGCATCCTGGACTTCATCGTCGTGTCACTCCATCCATAGGTCTTGCTCATTGGACCACGCTCGGCCCGGCGGGGTTCCGCCGGTATTTGCTTCGTTTTTTGTCGTACCCCCACGACATGATGACCCCATGCACCTCGCCCCCTACCGCCAAGTCCTCGCACTTCCCGGCGTTCGCTCGCTCATGGTCCTGGCCCTGCTGGCCCGCATCCCGATCACCGCTATCGGGGTGACCATGACGCTGCACGTCGAGCAGGACCTGCACCGGGGGTGGGGGGCCGCGGGCCTGGTCGGCGCCGCCCTGACCGTCGGCACGGCGCTCGGCGGCCCGCTCAACGGCCGCTTCGTCGACCGCCGGGGCCTGCGCCCGATGCTGGTGGTGACCACGCTGGCCGAGGCCGTGTTCTGGTCCGTGGCGCCGTTCCTCGGCTATCCGGCACTGCTGGCCGGCGCCCTGGTCGCCGGCGTCTTCTCCCTGCCGGTCTTCTCGGTGATCCGCCAGTCGGTCGCGGCCCTGGTCCCGGCCGAGCACCGCCGCCAGGCCTACGCCCTGGACTCGATGTCGGTCGAGCTCTCCTTCATGGCCGGCCCGCCCCTGGCCGTCGTACTCATGAGCACGGTGTCGGGCCGGACCGCGATGTGGTCGATCGGCGCCGCCCTGGTCCTGTCCGGCACCGCCCTCTTCATCACCAATCCCCCCGTCCGCGAGCCCTCCTCCGCGACCGGCCCCGCGGCCGCACCGGTCCGTCGCCGCGACTGGCTGACCCCGCGCTTCCTGGCCGTGTGCGCCGCGGCCGCCGCCACCACCGTCGTGCTCTCCGGCACCGACCTGGGCATCGTCGCGACCCTGCTCGGCGCCGACCAGATGGGCGTGGTGGGCGCCCTGCTCGCCGTGTGGGGCGTCTACTCCCTGATCGGCGGCTTCGTGTACGGCGCCCTCCCCCGCGCCGTCCCCCTGGTCGCCCTGCTCGCCGGCCTGAGCCTCTTCACCATCCCGGCCGGCCTGGTCGGCCACGCCTGGCCCCTGCTCTTCCTCACCCTGCTCCCGGCCGGCGCCCTGTGCGCACCCACCCTGAGCGCCTCCGTCGACCTGGTGAGCCGCCTGGTCCCCCCGGCGGCCCGCGGCGAGGCCATGGGCTGGCACGGCTCCTCCCTGACCGTGGGCCTGGCCATCGGCTCACCGCTGGCGGGCTGGGCCATCGACCACGGCTCCCCGTCGTGGGGCTTCGCCGTGGTCGGCCTGCTGGGCGCGGCCATCGCCGCGACGTTGCTCGCCTTCCGCCGCCTGGACGCCCCGACCCCCTCGGCCCCGGACCCGTCTCCTTCCGCCGCGACCGCTGCCGCACCGGCGGACCCCGCCTCCACCCCGGCCGCTGACGGCTCCTCACCCTCCGCCGCCGCGGCCCTCGACGCGTCCTCACCCACCGGCGCCGCCTCCGCCCCGGCCGTTGCCGGGTCCTCACCCGCTGCCGCCGCGGCCGCCTCCCCCGTCCTTGACCCGTCCTCACCCACCGGTGCCGCCTCCATGCCGGCCACTGCCGGATCCTCACCCACTGCCGCGGCCGCCTCCCCTGTCCTTGACGCGTCCTCACCCACCGGCGCCGCCTCCACCCCGGCCGCCGATACGTCCTCGTTCACCGCCACTGCTGCCCCGGCCGCCGATGCGCCTTCGGGTGCCGCTACCACGGCCTCCTCCCTGGTCGCCGACGCGTCCTCGCTCTCCACCGCCACTTCCTCCTCGGCTCTCGACATGTCCTCACCCGCGGCCTCCTCGCTCTCACCCGCGCCTTCCTCGGCCGGCTCCCTCGCCGCTTTGCCCGCCGATCGCTCTTCGGAGTTCGCCGTTCCCGCTGACGCTGGCTTGCCGACGTTCGCGCCTTCCGCGGCCGCGTCTTCCCACGCCGAACCCGGGTCCTCGCGCGCGGCAGGAGATACCGCGTTTCGTGCGCCGGCCGCCGCGCCGTCCGCCGTGGCGGCCAATCCGGCGTGACGCGGCGCTCGGCACCGCCAACGGCCCGCTGAGCTGCGCCATCCCGACCACGCTCGGCACGGCCCGGCACGGCCCGGCACGGCCCGGCCACAGCATCGCCCGGCACCGCCGGGCCGCGGAGCCCGCCCGACCTGCACCGACTCCGTCCCGCCCGATCACACCGCCGCGGCGGACCGCTCGTCCTGCGGCGACGCGCCGGCTTCCGCTGCATGAACCAACACGCCGCCCGCGCTGCAGCGGGGTACGCAATCCCGGCACCGCCCGTCCTGATCACAGCGCCGACGCACCGTTCCTCCCACAGCACCGCGCCGACTCTCGCCTGCATGAACCAACAGCACCGCCGGGCCGCAGGAGCAGCCGGGTTGCGGGCTTGATGCGTAGCGGGCGCCGTGCTTTCTCTCGGCCATTCCGGGGCGCGCTGGCATCGGGCGGACGTGGCGGAAGCGGGCATAACCGAAATTTCTGGAATGCCCAAAGTGGAGGGGGCTGGCTTGCGCCGGCGGGGCCACGGAAGGGGGACTTTGTGCCACGGGGCAAGGAGGTGTGGCGGTAAATGTGGCGGGGGTGCGGATTTGAGGTTCGAGCTGGGATGCGAGCCGGATGAAGTGCTTAAACGTTCAACCAGAAAGGGAGGTTGTCAGTTAAGACTGAAAGACTGGAGGGCTTCCAATCTTTGGACTGCGCACGTCCGTCAGAGGAGTGAAGGGGCGGCGACGAAGGTGTATCCCAGTGACTGTATGCCTTCGATCAACTGCGGTAAGTATTGCAGCGCCAGGAACGGGTGGCAGAAGAAGCTCGTCACGTTGTCGCGGACGACAAACTGGCGCTTGGCTGAGGCCAGGATATCTGGGACAAGTCGGACACCGTGCTGGTTAAATCTTTGTGTTGCAACGTTTCCAAGTGTTTCCGGGATGACCGGCGTACGATATGCGTCTTTTACGAGGTACGGGAAGAACTGGCTCACGGAGCGTGCACCCGGGCCGCCGAGCATGCCGTTGAAGTACAAGACCTGCTCGTACCTGGCCCGGATGCCGGGGGCCGAGGCGATCGCGCGGTAGTCGGCCGCACTGGCCGTGTAGTGCGGGAACTCCCAGATGTCCGGGGGTGTCAGGGCCGCCTTGCGCCACTCCTGGCGGGCCGCCTCCAGCCGGCCAGGGCCCACTCCTGGGAGTCGCCGGGAATCGGGCCGTCCAGCGCCACGTCGCCTTGCGGGTCGACGTGGGCGCGGTAGAACTCGTAGTCCTCGGCGCTCACGCCGTACGGGTTCGGGGCGTCGGCGAAACCGTGCGTGCAACCGTGCATGATCAGGGTTCCGCCGTGCGCGCTCATGTCCTGCAAAGCGGCCACCACCTGCGGCGATTCGCTCAGGGTGCGGCGGATGGGAACGCCGCCGGAATAGACACCCTTGGGGTCTTCGTAAACGGGGAAAACCGCTACGGCGAACGGGACATTACGCGACTGCAGATAATCCGATATCGCGCGCAACTGCGCCGGGTCGGAGTGCGGGCCCACGTCCTCGATGCGGACCAGGGCCCGGTGGCGCTCCTGGGTCTGCGGGGCCAGCAGGTCGAACAGGAGATCGGCGAAGGCCCGGTAGCGGTCGTCGAAATCGGCGTACGGGAACGGGACCTCGGCGACGAAGGTCAGCGCGCCGACGCGCTGGGCCCAGGGGGCCGTCGCGCCGCCGGGCAGCCCGGCCTCGGCCAGCGTCCTGGCGTAGACGCCCTGGGCGGGGGTCGCGCGGACCATGCCGCCGGCGGCCGGATTCCTCGTCAACGCTACGCCGCGGTAATGGATCTCCGCGGGGGCGGCATCGTCGATCATCGCTGTCGAAAAGCCGATTCCGGGGTACTTCCGGATCAGCTGCCACAGGTTGGCGCCGAGCCACAGGACGGGGGTGCCGGCGGCCACGTCGGCCAGGAAGTCCGCGGGCAAGGGCTCGTCATACGTCGATCCGATATAGATCGTCAACTGGTGTTTTCCGGCAGATCCGGACGTGTACTTCGTCACTGGCACGGCCTCCCAGGCACCGAAGTGAGGGGCCAGATTCCCTGCTTGGACCGCATACAGCTCGCCCAACGACCCGTATTGCCCGGTCGTGTCATACAGGACGAGCACCCCGCTCGCCGGGTATGCAGGAGAACGGCCCGGTGATGGGCCGGCCCGGGAAGGACCGATTGGAGAGGCTTTGCAGGCGCTCAGCGAAACTGCTATGGCGACGACCAGCCCGATCCCCATGACCATGACGGCGCGACGCCGTTCGGGCCCGAAGGTGACAGCCAGTATTCGTCGGACTGCGGTTCGATGCATGGGCAACTCTCCGGAAAACTCCTCTTCAATGCCAGCAAATCGGGCGCAATCACCACGCTGGTCGGACATATCTGGCGGGTCCGCCGACAAACAGGATGGTTGCGTCCGTCACTCAGCGCGGTACGATCCGGCAGAGCCGCCCTGCGGGTATCGGTGTGGAACCCCCTCCGCACCGCACCGCTCGTGGCACACCCGACGGAGGGCGATCTTGATTCGTTGCTGCCCGCTCGCAGCTAGCACGCCGGACACGCTGGACCGCTCGCGGCCCCCAGCCGGGACGGCGGCCACGCGGCCGGCAGCCGCCCACGTCGGGGCATGGCTCCATAGTGCTGAGAGGTCCGCATGAGCACGGCGATGCAGGTGCGGCTGCGGCACTGGCCCGGGATGAAGGTTTCCTGGCTCGGTGCCGGTGCTGTCGTCCACTCCGGTGAGGAGCCCAGCGCGGGCGCGGCGGCGCTGGTCGTCTCGCCGCACGGGTCCGCCGAGTGCGCGGTGGTGATCAGCTCCCACACGGTGAAGCTGCAGCCCGCGATGATCGAGGAGCTGGCCGAGGTACTGGCGAACGGGCTGCCGCGCGGGTTCGCCGCGATGCGGTTCGTCGCGTGGGACGGCGCCTGCGCCACCAACGAGCGCCCGGCCGCCGCGCACATGATCGCCATGCGGCTCGGCATCGACGTCATCGCTGCGGCCGGCCCGCTGCTGGGGGTGCCCGGCGGCTCGCTCTTCGCCCCCGTCGGGCGCGGCGAGCAGCGGCCCGGAGGCTTCTGGCGTTTCCGCACCGGCGTGCAGCCGGTCCGGGTCGGCTGGCGCTTCCCCGCCCCGGCCTGGGAGTCCGACCTCTGCACCGAGATGCCCGAGCTGCCCGGCGACCTCGTGCTCGACCAGATCCCGGCCGGTCTGTGGCTGCACCGCCGGCGGGTCGGCAGCGTGACGGACCTGGCCTACTCGGTGCCGACCGACCACGACAACCCGGCGCTCATCCTGGGCCACCCGGGCGACCAGCCGCTGCACCGCGAGGAGCTCGCGCACGCCGTCTCGGCGATCCCGGCGCTGGCGTCCGACCGGTGCGTCTTCACGCCGTACGGCCAGAACCCCATCGCCGACGGCCCGGTCGGCCCCGTCGTCGCCGACGTCCTGGGCCGGGCCGTGCACGTGCGCACCGGCCTGCCGCTGTGCGCGCCCGCCGGGCAGCGCGCGGTGGTCACCATCGACGCCAAGGGCCTGCCCCGCTGGCGCACGTTCGCCCGCGAGCTGTGGCACGCGCCCCGCACCGGCGCGCCCCGCCCGGTCGACTGGATCAACCCCTGCCCCGACGTGCTCGGCACGCCCGCCGGGCAGGCGACCTTCTCGCTGGGCTCGGGCTGGGTTGTCGAGGTCGTCCAGGCGGGCCTGTGGATCCGCCCGGAGCACCTCAACGACCCGGCCGACTGGGTCCGCGGCGTGCCGGTCGACGTGAACCGCTGCGCCGTGATCGTCGGCGCGCCGAACGCGGCCGAGCTGCCGCCGCCGGCGCACACGATCGCCGAGGTGCTCGAGAAGCTGCCGGTGGATGCCCGCAAGCGCGCGTACCTCACCGTGCCGCGCGGCGCCGCCCCGAACGTGTTCATCCTCGCCACCGGCCTGCTCGACTCCCTGCCGGAGCCGGGCGAGGTCGAGCTCATCGCCCCGCCGGCCGCGCCGGCCAACACCGGCTCGTTCCCGGCCGTGCAGGACGCCCCCCGCCACGCGGGCGGACGCCACGGGGACGCCGACGGGCCCTACCTCGTGGACGGCCGGCCCGCCAACGGCCACCCGTCCGGGGCGCACCCGACGGTCGGACGTACTTACGACGCCCGGCCGGACTTCGGCGGGTACCCGGAGCCGCGCACGGGCTCGTTCGAGGAGCCACGCACGGCGTCCTTCGACGAGCCCCGCACCAACGGGTTCGACGAGCCCCGCACCAACGGGTTCGACGAGCCCCGCACCAACGGGTTCGACGAGCCTCGCACCAACGGGTTCGACGCGCCGCGGGTCAACGGCTTCGACCCCGGGCCGCGCACGGGCTCCTTCCCGGCGGCCGGCTACGACAGCAACGGCCACGGCCACAACGGCAACGGCTACGACGACGGCCGGGGACAGCGCACCGGCTCGTTCCCGCCCGTTGCTGACGGACAGCGGACCGGGTCCTTCCCGCCCGTCACGGACGGACAGCGGACCGGGGCGTTCCCGCCGGTCACGGACGGACAGCGGACCGGGGCGTTCCCGCCCGTCGGCGAGCCGACCGGCTCGTTCGCGCCGCTGACGCCGAACGGGTCGCAGCGCCCGGCCCGGCCCGGCGGGTACCCGGCCGAGCCCCCGATGCCGAAGCCGCGCCCGCGGCCGGCCGACGCCACCGGCGCCTTCCCGGCGGCGGGCAACGGCTTCCGGCCCAACCCGGACTCGACCGCGCCGATGGTCCCGGTCGTCCCCGGCCCGACCCCGAACGGCCACCCCGGCCCCAACGGCCCCAACGGCCACCCCGGCCCCAACGGCCACCAGGGCCCGAACGGTCACCAGGGCCCCAACGGTCACCAGGGCCCCAACGGTCACCCCGGGCCGAACGGCTACAACGGGGCGAACGGCTACAACAACGGCCACAACGGGCACCCGCAGAACGGCAACACCTACGGCGGGACGCACCCCGAGCTGCACGTCGCTCCCCCGCGCGCGTTCCACCGCGAGGACCAGCCGCTGCACCCGGCCCAGCAGGGGTACAGCTTCGACGCGCCCAACTACGACGAGCACCACTTCGACCCGGTCACGCCGCCGGCCCGGCAGCACGAGGACCCCACGGGCCGCATGCCGGCCCAGCGGGCGCCGATGCCGGACGAGCAGAGCGAGCCGGCGGAGGACACCTCCTCGATCAACACGGGCCGGGAGATCCGCTCGCACAACAAGAAGGGCAAGGCCACCCGGGCCGACGACAAGACGAGCACGCAGGAGCTCGACCGGCTGCTCGGGTTCTTCGACGAGATCCGCCGGGCGAAGGCGTGGGACGAAGACTCGAACGCCCCGGAGGAGCAGGCCGCCAAGCGCGCCGCGGCGGGCCAGCCCCCGGCCGGTCCGCGGCGAGCCCGACACTGATCAAGACGCTTCGAACCGGCCCGGCCGTTGTCACGGCCGGGCCGGATTTTTTTGTGCGACCCGTCGCATCCGGCAGGCATCGAAACCGGTCCGTGCGGCCCGTAGCGGCCCAGCGGGACCACAGGGGTACCCCGGGGGTGCCGAGCACCGGAAACGCGCGCCCGAGGGCGCTCACAGGTCGCCGAACCTCGATGCGTACATGAACCCGGGCCGAGACGGAGGACCCGGGATGCCGGACGGCCGGTGACGAAGTGGCAGACATATCCGGGTAACGCCGGGAAGGGGCGGATCCGGTGACGGTTACCATCGCACCCGTGCTCGACATCATGCTGCCGCACTACGGCGAGTTGACGCTGCTGAAGATCGCTGTCGAGAGCATCATGGCGCAGACCGACGAGCGGTGGCGGCTGACCGTCTTCGACGACAACCCGGCGGACCGGCAGACCGGCATTGCCGAGTACTTCGCGGCGCTGGGGGACCCGCGCGTGCAGTACCGTCGCAATCCGCAGAACCTCGGGATCACCCGGAACTTCCAGCAGTGCGTCGACCAGGCCTCGGCGCCGTTCATGATGATCATGGGGTGCGACGACGTCCTGCTGCCCCGCTACGTGGAGCGGGTACACGCGCTCGTCGAGGCCCACCCGGAGGCCACGCTGGTGCAGCCGGGGGTGGAGGTCGTCGGGCCCGACGGAACCCACGTACGGACCCTCGCGGACGCGACGAAGCGGCGGGTGTACGCGCCGAAGTTCGCCGGGACGATCACCATGACCGGGGAGGACCTCGCCGTCAGCCTGCTGCGCGGGAACTGGCTCTACTTCCCGTCGCTGGCGTGGCGTACCACGGAGATCCAGGCCGTCGGGTTCGACCAGAAGCTGAAGGTCATCCAGGATCTCAAGCTGATCCTCGAGCTGGTCCGCCGCGGCGGGACGCTGGTCGCCGACGACCAGGTGGTGTTCCAGTACCGCCGGCACGGGGCGAGCCTGTCGGCGTCCTCGGCGGTGACCGGGAACCGGTTCAGCGAGGCGCGGGCGTTCTTCCTGGCCGCGGCGAAGCGCATGGACGAGCACGGCTGGCCGCGGGCGGCCAAGGCGGCGCGCTGGCACCTGTCCTCGCGCATCCACGCGCTGACGATGCTGCCGGCGGCGGCGAAGCAGCGCAGCGGCGGCAGCGTGCGGGTGCTGACCCGGTACGCGTTCGGGCAGGGGCCGATCGCCGGCGGCTGACGGCTGACGGCCGGTGCGGAGAGGGTGGGAGTCGAACCCACACGGGCGTGAACCCAACGCCGTTTTCGAGACGGGTGCCGGCACCAATCGGCTGGCCTCTCCTCGGTACCCCTGGAAGGATTCGAACCTCCGGCCTCCTGGTTCGTAGCCAGGCGCTCTCTCCACTGAGCTACAAGGGCGTGTGCCCGGAATGGGCGTGGTGCGCGGAAAGTGAGGGGATCGAACCCCCGCTGGGTCTCCCCCGTCGACGGCTTAGCAAGCCGCAGCCTTACCTCTCGGCCAACTCTCCTCGAACTGCGTACCCGGAAGAGGATTCGAACCTCCAACCTCCTGACCCTGAATCAGGCGCCTCTTCCCTTGGGCTACCCGGGCGTGGACCAGACCGGACTCGAACCGGTCACCTCCGCTTTGCAAGAGCGGCGCTCTACCTGATGAGCTACAGGCCCTCTGGGGGCCCCGGCGGCGGTGATGAGCCGCCCGCCGGGGCCGCCGTGTCAGCGCTGGACGAGCGCGCCCCACGTCGGGATCGACGGCTTGACGCGCAGCACCATGCCCGCTTCGGCGGGGGTGCGGTCGCCCTTGCGCTGGTTGCAGCCCGTGCAGGCCGCAACGGTGTTCTTCCAGCTGTTCCGGCCGCCGCGCGAGCGGGGCAGGATGTGGTCGATGGTGGTCGCCTCGGCCCCGCAGTAGCCGCAGCGGCGGCCGTCGCGGGCGTGGACGCCGGCGCGCGACCAGGCCGGCCCGCCGCTGAACCGCCAGCGGGTGACGACGTAGGACACGAGCCGCACCACCCGCGGGAGCGGGTAGACCCCGATCAACCGGTCCGGCTCCGCTTCGTGCACGACGGCCACCTCACGCAGGAGCATGCGGATGGCGTGGCGGAGTGAGACCCGGTGCAGGGGTCCGAGGTCGGCGTTGAGCACGAGAACCGCGGTCACCGGGCCTCCTCCCTTCATCTGCACTTCGGACTTGCACAACCAGACGGTGTTGCGTGCCGCGGGCGGGAGTCGAACCCGCACTGGCCCCTTTTTGAGGGGGGTGCCTCTCCCGGTTGGGCTACCGCGGCAATCAATCGATGGTGAGCAATGCATAATGGTACGCACGGGCGGTAGGAATCGAACCCACAACCGCCGGATTTGGAGGCCGGTGCTCTACCTGTTGAGCTACACCCGTATGAAAAAAGCCGCCCGGGTCGACCGGGCGGCTGCGGTGGCTTCGGGGAGCTATCCCCTAATCCCGCAACCTGCCCGAGGACTCCGCCAGGCCGCTGAGCAGCCAGGACGAGACGCCGGCGGACAGCACGGCGCGACGGCGCGCGGCGAGCGCGGCCAATCGTGACTCGCGGTGTCCGGTCATCGTCCCGTTCCCCTTCTGCGTGCTCTTCGCGTTCTTCGTGGTTCCTGTGTCCTTGACGTATTCAAAGATAGGCCCGCCACCGCAGTGGCGCAAGAGATTAAAGGGCGGCCTGGTAATGCGCGAGGTAGAGGTTCATCTCATCGGTGGACTCGTCGCCCTCGTTGACGCTGAACCACAGCGAGTTCTCCAGCCAGAAGCGGTGGACGAACTGTTCGAAGCTGTCGGAGGCGTGGACCATGTTGGCGAGGAGGGTCTCCCGGTCGACCTCCTCGAGGCCGACGATCTCGAGCAGCCAGGGCGAGGCGAGCACGAACGGCTCGGCGCCGGGGCGCAGGTAGAGGTACCAGATGACGGCATCGCGCTGGTCGCGCAGGAACCGCACGAGCTGGGCGCTCGGCTCGACCGGGCTGGGCACCGGGCGCGGGGCGAGGTCGAAGTCGCAGCCCGTGCACGACGGGATGGCGTCCATCAGCACCTGGCTGCTCATGAACCGCTTGAAGGGCGCCGGCAGGGCGATGTGCTCGCCGAGGGCGGCCACCTCCATGGCCCGCAGCGGGTCGTGCGGGGCGTCCGGGACCAGCCAGGAGAAGGTGCCGTCGTAGCGCGACGGGTCGACGGCCGGCAGGCTCTCGGTGGGGTAGAGCTCGTAGGTGCCCACGCTCGCCCGGGCGGTGCCCAGGTCCGTACCCCACCAGCCGTGCGGGAAGTCGATCGTCATGTGTCGCACGGTAGTTCGGCGTCTGGGGTTCTTCCGTCGCCTATCGGACCGAGAACATTGCGTTTCAGGTCATGACCCGGTGGTCGGGCCCGGTCAGGCGCTCACGGCGGGCTCGGCACCCGCCAGCGGGACGAGGCCGAGGTACGTCAGCTTGTCGATGATCGCCTCCGCGGTGAACGGTTTGATCACATACTCGTGGGCCCCGGCGGCCAGGGCTCGCACGATCTGTCCGTGTTCGCTCTCGGTGGTGACCATCATGAGCGTCATCTGGCGCAGGTGCTTCTGCTTGCGCACGGCCATCACGAACTCCAGGCCGTTCATCTCCGGCATGTTCCAGTCGATGAGCGCGAGGGCCGGCTTGAGGTCGTCGTCCCAGATCTGGTCGAGCGCGTCCTTGCCGTTCGTCGCCTCGCGCACCTCGAAGCCGAGCGGGAGCAGGATCCGTTTCAGGATTCCCCTCATCGCGCGCGAGTCGTCGATGACCATGGCGAGCTTGTTGTCCATGCGGCCCTCCTCGGCCGCCAGATCGGCCGCCGGGCGCCCGACCTGAGCAAACCTACGGCCGCGGGCTGGTCCGCTTGAAGTCGATGTGGAGCGTGTCGTTGGCCAGCGTCATGGCCACCGGGCCGCAGTTCATCCGCATCGGGCGCGGGGCGCGCGCCTGCAGCTTGCCGCTCTGCGCGACGCGGCCGTTGACCATGAAGGTCTCGGTGCCGTCGGAGCTGGGCGCGGGCGAGGCGTAGGTCACCAGGCCGCCGTCCATCTTGTACTGGTACGAGATCATGCCGGTCAGGATGTACTCGTACTTGTCGTTGCCGTTGATTTTGAGGTGCAGGCCGTCGCCGTAGTCGACGACGACGCGGCCGCTGTCGCTGTACCGCTGGTAGGCGCCGGCGCCGCTGAACGTGAACTCCCCGACGTTGGCGATCTGGACCTGCTCGTCGTGCTGGGTCTCCAGCCACACGCCGAGCAGGCACAGCGGCGCGCTGGAGGAGCTGGGCTGCGCGGAGCCGGAGGCGTCCGGCTCGGCGGAGGCCGACGCCTCGTCGGTGGTCGGGGCCGGCCGGACGGCCGTGGCGGTCGGGCTCGCGGCGGCGCTGGCCTGGGCGGCGGGGGTGCCGCCGGAGTCGGCGGTGGCGGCGTAGACGATCACGGCGGCGACCACGAGCGCGCAGACGACGCCGAAGATGATGCCGGGGATCAGCAGCGGGTTGCGCCGGGCCGGGGGCGGTGCGAAACCGGGCGGCGGCATGACCGGTCCTCGGTGCAGGCGGCAGTTGACGCAGTACCCGGCGGCGTCGACGCCTTCCGCTCCACACCTGGGACATCGCACCGGCACACCCTACCGTGGGGTCCAAAGTGGAGGCAGTCCCGAAAGGTCGCCGGAAAATGGTGAGACCGGCATCCACGGGGGAAGACGCCGGTCTCGCTGAAAACTGTAGAGCGCTCCGCGCTTTTGCGCCAGCGGTGGAGACGGTCAATCCGCCGGAACCGGTTTCGGATTTCGCGGCGGTCGTCGATCTTCACCGCCCGGGCCGGTATGGTGTCGACCCAGGCGTGCGGGAGGAGGCCGATGTCGACCCTGTTGGTGGCCGTGCTCGGACTCGCCGGCCTGGTGCTGCTGACCTTCGGCGCCGACCAGCTGGTGGTGGGGGCCGGACGGCTGGCCACCGTGCTGCGGGTGGCGCCGGTCATCGTCGGGGTCGTGGTCATCGGGCTGGGCACGAGCGCGCCGGAGTTCGTGGTCTCGGGCACGGCGGCGGTGCGCGGCAACGCCGGCCTGGCGCTGGGCAACCTGGTCGGGTCGAACATCCTCAACGTGACGCTGATCCTGGGCGTGGTGGCGGTCGTCTCGCCCGTGCTGGTGCGATCGTCGGTGCCGGTGCGCGAGGCGCCGCTGATGGTCGCCGGGGTCACCGTGTTCGGCGCGTTCGCGCTGGTCGGGCTCAAGCTCGTGGCCGGGGTCCTGCTGGCCCTGCTCAGCATCGGCGCGCTGGTGCTGCTGGTGCGGCTCTCCCGGGTACCGCCGGATGATCCCCTGCCGGACGACGTCGCCGCGTTCGTCGAGCCGTCCCCGCCGCCCGGCCGCTGGTGGGTGGAGGCGATCCGGATCGCCCTGGGCCTGGCCGCCACCCTGGGCGGCGCGCAACTGGTCGTGGACAACGCCTCCACGCTGGCCCACCTCTGGGGTGTCAGCGACACGGTGATCGGCTTCACGCTGGTGGCCTGCGGCACGTCGCTGCCGGAGCTGATGACGTCGGTGCAGGCGCAGCGGCGCGGCCAGGGCGACCTCATGGTCGGCAACCTGCTGGGCAGCAACCTGTTCAACAGCCTCATCGGCGGGGCGGTGGTGGGGCTGGCGGCCGGGCGGGACCGCATCGCGCCGTTCGGCTTCGCCGCGGTGACCGCGATGGTGCTGGCCGGCGTGCTCGCCTGGCTGCTGCTCAAGCGGGGGAGCCGGATCACCCGGCCGGAGGCATGTGTGCTGCTGTGCGCGTACTGTCTCACGCTGCCGTTGTTGATCTCGGCGAACTCGTGACGTTTTTGGTTCGGGAGGCTGGGTACGCGGTTCAAATGGGCGACGCAATGGTCCGGACGCACCGCTCCGGGGACGTTCCTGGTGGCACAGTCGTGGTGGAAGTACTGGGACCGCTGGAGGCGGCCACGGTGGGGGCGCTGCGCTCCGTAGTGCTCGAGACCGTCGAGACCTGCCGGCCGAGCCGGCTGACCGTCGACCTCCGCCGGGTACCGTTCATGGACTCGATCGGCATCGGGACGCTCGTGGCCATCAACAACAAGGCGCGCGAGGTCGGCGGCACGATGGAGGTGAGCAGCCCGTCACCGTTCGTGCACCGGCTGCTGCAGATCACCGGCCTGACGGAACTGTTCGGGCTCCCTGACATGCCGGACGACGCGCCCGTGTCGGGTGCGCCGGCCGACCTCGGGGAACCGCGCAAGAGCTAGTTCCGATCGAGCGTGATGCTCGAGATGCCGCCGGCCGCGTCGACGTCGAACCGGTCGGCGGCGGCGTCCCAGCCGCCGGTCGCGTAGGTCGCGCCGGCCGTGACGCCGCTGTGGGTGGCGCCGTCGATGCTCACGCCGCCCGCTCCCCCGCCGGCCCGCACGCGCACCGCCGCCTCGTCCGGGGCGTGGACGCGCAGGGTGCTCGCGCCGCCGTCGACCCGCACGGGCACGGTGCCGGAGGGGCCGGGCAGGGCGAGGTCGATGGCGGAGACGCCGCCGACGTACTCGACGCCGGCGAGGCGGCGCAGGCCGCGCAGGTCGGCGGTGTTGCTCTGGGATCCGGCCGTGAAGCGCAGCGTCCAGCGCACGTCCCGGTTGAGCTCGACGGTGACGGATGCGTCGCCGCCGTCGACGCGGACCTCGACGCGGTCGCCGGTGTCGTGGGCCGTGGCGGTGCGGGGGCTCTGGATGCGGTACAGCGTGTCGCCGAGATCGGCGGCGCGGACCGTGACGGCGCCGACGCCGCTGAGCAGGTCGAGCGTGGCCGCGTTGCGCCCGTCGACGGCTCCGGTCACGGTGGGGTCGTGGTGCTGCGACACGGCGACCAGCACGCCGGTGAGGAGGATCGCCGCCAGGATGAGGCCGCCGGCCAGATAGACGGTCCGGGGGCGCGGGCGGGGCGGCGCATCGAGGGCGGTCATGACCCTGGTGGTCTCCGAGGGCTCAGCACGCCAAACGTCGATCCAAGGACCGGGGCCGCCGCCACGGGGGAAGCGGCGGCCCCGGCCGTCCTTGGGTTGGCACGAAATGTACTCCCCCGGCGAGCCGCTGCACAGCCCCTAATTCGTGCCGTCTTCCCGACCGTGTGGATCTGTCCAATGTGGAACACATGACCGCACACGATCGCACAAGTCGTTGCCAGGACTGGGTTTCCTCGTTGAGCTGGAAATAAGGTTTACCATTGCCCCCCGCGGCGGCCGGCGCTCGTGCGGGGCGCGGGGCGCCGGCTCGGCACTGCCCGGCGCGGCGGCCGGGGTCGGCGGCTACGCCTCTCACCATTGCCCGGCGCGGCGGCCGGGGTTGGCGGCTACGCCCCTCACCATTGCCCGGCGCGGCGGCCGGGGTTGGCGGCTACGCCCCTCACCATTGCCCGGCGCGGCGGCCGGGGTTGACGGCCACGCCCCTCACCATTGCCCGGCGCGGCGGCCGGGGTTGACGGCTACGCCTCTCACCATTGCCCGGCGCGGCGGCCGGCCTCGGCCGGGGTGAGGAGCTCGCCGTCGAGGACGACGGCCCAGAAGGCGTCGAGCGGGATGCGCTCGAACAGCGGCGACCCGAGGCCCTCGAAGACGTGCTCGGGCACGAGCTTCAGCGAGGTGGTGACGACGATCGTCGGCACGGACCGGGCCAGCTGCAGGGTGCCCTTGATGTTGAGGACCTGGGTGGGGCTGATCGCGTCGGCGCCGGCCAGCCCGGTGACCGGGGCCAGGCCCTCGGTGCCGGGGACGTCCACGGTGCCGGCGGGCAGGCCGGCCACGGTCGCCTTGACCAGGGCGCTGCTCGGGGCGGTGCGCACCCAGCCGGCGCGCTGCTGCAGGACGCGGACGGCGGTCGCGACCGAGCGCTCGACGTCGCGGTCGAGCTGCTCACGGATGGCCCGCAGGGCCGGGCCCGGGTCGGCGGCGTGGGCCGCCCGGGCGATGTGCCACATCGAGGCGTAGCCGGGGAGCAGTCCGGGCAGGGGGGCCACCATCGCGCGCAGGGTGTCCGGGTCGCACAGGAACTCGGCCAGGCCGTCGAGCACCTGCCGGGCCACCCCGGTGGCACCCGAGGTCCGGTCCTGCACCGCCGCGGTCAGTAACGGCGACAACGTTGGCGCACTCATGCTGCTCCGATTGCTCCTGTCGAAAACGGACAACGACCCCAGACGGACTCATGTATGAGACAGCTGGGGTCGATCTCCGTCAAGTAGACAAACGAGCAAGAACCGCTCGGCGCAGCGGGTCTTTACCGAGCGGCAATCGGGGTGTAATTCCGGGCCGCGTAACCGGTGTAGACCTGGCGGGGACGACCGATCTTGGTGTCCGGGTCGTTGATCATCTCGCGCCACTGGGCGATCCAGCCGGGCAGCCGGCCGAGCGCGAACAGGACCGTGAACATGGTGGTCGGGAAGCCCATCGCCTTGTAGATGAGGCCCGTGTAGAAGTCCACGTTGGGGTACAGCTTCCGGGACACGAAGAAGTCGTCGGCCAGCGCGATCTCCTCGAGCTCCATGGCCAGGTCGAGCAGCGGGTCGGGCTGCGACATGCGGCCCAGCACCTCCTGGGCGGCCTTCTTGACCAGGGCGGCGCGGGGGTCGTAGTTCTTGTAGACCCGGTGGCCGAAGCCCATGAGCTTGACGCCGTCCTCCTTGTTCTTGACCTTGCGCACGAAGGACGCCACGTCGCCGCCGTCGGCCTTGATGTCCTGCAGCATCTCCAGCACGGCCTGGTTGGCCCCGCCGTGCAGCGGGCCGAAGAGCGCATTGACGCCAGCCGATACGGAGGCGAAGAGGTTGGCGTGCGAGGAGCCGACGAGCCGGACCGTGGAGGTGGAGCAGTTCTGCTCGTGGTCGGCGTGCAGCAGCAGGAGCATGTCGAGGACCTTGACCATGACCGGGTCGATCTCGTACGGCGTCGCCGGCACCCCGAAGGTCATCCGCAGGAAGTTCTCGACGTAGCCCAGCGAGTTGTCCGGGTAGAGCATCGGCTGGCCGATGGCCTTCTTGTAGGCGTACGACGCGATGGTCGGCACCTTGGCCATGAGCCGGATGGTGGAGATCTCCACCTGCTCCTCGTCGAACGGGTTGAGGCTGTCCTGGTAGAAGGTGGACAGCGCGCTGACGGCCGAGGACAGGACCGCCATCGGGTGCGCGTCGCGCGGGAAGCCGTCGAAGAAGCGGCGCATCTCCTCGTGCAGCAGGGTGTGGTGCTGGATGCGGTTGGTGAAGGCTTCCAGCTGCTGGGCGCTCGGCAGCTCGCCGTGGATGAGCAGGTAGGACGTCTCGAGGAAGGTCGAGCCCTCGGCCAGCTGCTCGATCGGGTACCCGCGGTAGCGCAGGATACCCTCATCGCCGTCGATGTAGGTGATCGACGATACGCAGGACGCGGTGTTCACGAAGCCGGTGTCGAGGGTGACCTGCCCGGTCTGCTTGAGCAGCGACCCGATCTCCAGGCCGGACGGTCCCTCGGTCGCTTTGCGAACCTTGAGGTCGAGCTCGCCGTCCGGGTATGTGATGTTGTACTCACTCATAAGCGTCGTCCCGTCTCGTCCCGCAGTCCGGCTCCTGGCCGCGGCCGCCTTTGCCCACGACCGGCGCTTATGGCGCCTCGGCGCAGGATTACAGATGAATGTCGCGCAGCTTGCGGCGGGGCGCTCGACTGCGACATTTCCTACTCTCCAGTTTTCCCACTCCCGAGTTTTCATCGTCCCACCGCCCCTGGGGGGTGTGCACCATTCACCCGGGTTTCGGGTGACATGTTGCACATGCAGACTCTCCTCGCTGCGCTCGGTGCCGTCGCGCTCGCCCCTTCCGCCGGCCCGAGCGGCGCGGTCACGCCGGACACCGTCACGGCCGGCAACCCGGTCACGTTCAGCGTCGTCTGTGCCGAGGGGGTACACGAGGCGGACGTGGCCGGCGCGCCGCTGGGGCTGTCCGCGCGCATCCCGATGGAGCCGGGGAAGACCTCGGGCGTCTTCTCCGTGACCGTCAACATCCCGGCGGACACGCAGACGGGGACATTCAACGTCAGCATCGACTGCGGGGACGGCACATCGGCCGTCGTCCAGCTGGTGGTGTCGCCCGCGGGCGGGGTGCCAACCGGCGGGGGCGCCACCTCGCGGCCGACGAACCACGCGCTCATGGCCGCCGGCGGTGGGCTGCTGGTCATCGGCGCGGCGGGCGCGTTCGCGCTGCGGCGCCGGGCGGTGTGACCCCGCCCCACCGCCACCGCCGGCATTCCGGCGCGTCGAGCGCGCTCGTCCGGCCCGACGGGCGCTGGCGGGCGCTGCCCGCGCTGTTCATCATCGCCCTGGTGGTCGCGGGGGTGGCGCTGATCGGCACCTCGCTCGGCACCGGGCCGCCCGTCCTGCCCGTCGTCTCCGGACTGTCCGGGCTCACGGGAGAGGTCATGAGGTCGGCGTCCGTTCCGGTGCGGGTGGCGATCGCCGCGATCGGGGTGGACGCGCCCGTCGAGCGGGTGGACGTCTCCGGCGACGGCATACTCCAGCCGCCTTCGCTGGAAGAGCCGAAGACCGTCGGGTGGTACCGCCGCGGGCCGACCCCCGGGGAGCGGGGCAACGCCGTGCTCGTCGGGCACGTCGACACCGCCGCCACCGGACCGGCCGTCTTCTACGAGCTCGGCCGGCTGCGGCCGGGCGACGCGATCACGGTGACCCGCCAGGACGGGTCGGCGGCGACGTTCGCGGTCGAGGCGGTGCGGCTGTTCGACAAGTCGGCCTTCCCGGCTGACCTGGTGTACGGCCCGGCCCCGGACGCCCGCCTGGAGCTGGTGACCTGCGGGGGATCGTTCGACCGCCGGACCGCCAACTACCTCGGCAACACGGTCGTGACCGCCCGCTTCACAGGGTGACGGCGTGGATGCGGCGGGCTTGCACGCCGCGCTGCAGGAGCATGTTGCGCATGACGCCGACGGCGAGGGGGCTGCCGCTGACGTAGACGTCGTGGGAGGTCCACTCGCCGAAGTCGACGACGACCTGCGGGAGGGAGCCGGACAGGTACGGGTGGGCGGGCCCGCGGGCCACCACCGGGTGGACGGTGGCGTGGGCGCAGCGGGCCGCGTGCTCGCGCAGCGACTCGAGGTCGTAGAGGTCGTCGCGGGTCGACACGCCCCAGAAGAGGTGCACCACCCGCTCGTCGTGCTGCTCGGCCAGCTCCGACAGCAGCGCCTTGATCGGGGTGACGTGCACGTCCTCGGCCACGATGAGCACCGCCCCGGTCGCGCCGCGCTCGATGACGAAGTCCCCCTCGGCCCGGTGCAGCCGGATCGGGTCGCCCGGGTGGGTGTCGCGCACCAGCGCGCCGGTGGCCCGGTCGCCGGGCAGCGCCTGGACGTGGATCTCGATGTGGCTGTCGGCCGCCGGCGGGTCGCCGATCCAGCAGGGCCGCCACGCGCCCGGCACCGACCGGCACTCCACGATGGCCCGCTGGCCGGCCCGGAAGGGGTACGGCAGGTCGGTGCGCACGGTCAGCACGGCCACGTCGTCGCGGCGCCGGTCGTGGCCCAGGACGGTGCCCGTCCAGAAGGGAGTCTCGCCGTGGTGCAGCTGGGCCGCCTGACGCAGCCAGCCGATCGCGAAGCGCCAGCCGTCGCGCCAGGCCGCGGCGTCCTCGTCGGCCCAGCGCTCCCCGCGGGCCTCGCGCACCGCCGCGACCAGCGCGTCGCCGAAGAGGTCGAGCTGGCGGCCGTGCCCGGTGAGCAGCGCGTCGAGCGCCGGTGCGAACCGGGCCAGGGCGGGCACGACGGCACTGGGCTGGCCGAAGTGCTCCAGCAGCCACGCGAGGCCGCGCTCGGCCGCCGCCGGGTCCGCGGCGATCGCCGTGTGCAGGATCGTGCGCTCTTCCTGCGGTACTTCGGACAGCCGCCGTACCACCGCCGGCACATCGTCGGCGGCGTCGCGCAGCCGCGCCTGCAACTGCGGCAGATAGCCCTGATCGCCGTGTTTCGGCCCGTCGACCGGCTCATCCTGTGCGATGCTGTCCCTTGGACCGGCGTTTCGCCCGGCATCTGCGGGATTCCTGCGGCGTTCGCCGGTTGGCTCCTTCTGCTGGCCTTCGTCCGCTTCCTCGAGCCGCTGCCGCCAGGCCCACAGCACGGTGAGCGGCTCACCGCCGCCGCCAACGGGTCCGACCTGCGTCATGGTCCCATTTTATCCGTTTAAATACGGCTTTCAGCCGGTACTCGGAAACGCCGATGCAGAAGTGTCGTACCCGGCTCGTAGAGTTCCGTGCATGTCGTTGGATCTGCTGGAACTCCTCCCCGCCGGCTGGCGGGACGTGATGAAGCCGCACCTCGACCTGGAGGTGGTGCAACGCCTGCAGTCGTATGTCGAGACCGAGTATGCGGCCGGCCCGGTCTACCCGCCGCTGCCCGACCTGTTCACCGCGTTCCGGCTGTGCCCGCCCGAGCAGGCGCGGGTGCTCATCCTGGGCCAGGACCCGTACTTCAAGGAGGGCCAGGCCCACGGCCTGAGCTTCTCGGTCCGCCCCGGCGTCTCGGTCCCGCCGTCGCTGCGCAACGTCTACAAGGAGCTGCGCGAAGACCTCGGCGTCACGCCGCCCGCCAACGGCGACCTGACCCCCTGGGCCGCCGACGGCGTCCTGCTGCTCAACGCGATCCTGACCGTCCGCGCCGGCAAGGCCGGCACGCACGCCGGCCACGGCTGGGAGCACTTCACCGACGCCGCCATCCACGCCCTCAACGCCTTCGAGCGACGCGTGGTGTTCGTGCTGTGGGGCGCCTACGCCCGCAAGAAGGCCGTGCTGGTCACCAACCCCCAGCACCGGATCATCGAGGCCGGCCACCCCAGCCCGATGAACCCGGCCGGCTTCCTCGGCTCCCGCCCGTTCAGCCAGGTCAACGCCGCCCTCGACGAGGCCGGCCTGCCCCCGGTGCACTGGGTCTGACATGGTCCACGGCGGCGAGCGGCCAACCGTGCCGGGCACCGGGTCGGGACTGGAGGGTCCGCTCTGGCGGGCCCTGCTGGTCTTCCGCATCACCGCGCTCGGCTACGCCGCCGTGCTCATGCTCAACAACTTCCGGCACTACGCCTGGCCCCCGGGCGGCTGGCTGATCGTCGGCCTGATGGCCGTGTGGACGGCGGTGAGCAGCCTGGCCTACGCCCGCCCCGAGCGGCGCGGCTGGCCCCTGCTCACCGCCGACCTGGCCGTCGCCGCCGGCTGCCTGCTCGCCTCCCGCTGGATCGTCGCCCCGGCCGGCCTGGGCGTGGGCGCCCCCACCCTCCCCATGGCCTGGGTCGCCGGCCCGGTCGTCGCCTGGGCCATCTCCGGCGGCCGCCGCCGGGGCGCCATCGCCGCCGTCCTGCTCAGCGCCGCCGACGTGGTCGTGCGCAACGGCTTCTCCCAGGCCACCGTCAACGGCCCGGTCCTGATGATCCTGGCCGGCATCGGCGTGGGCCACATCGCCCGCCTGGCCATCGACGCCGAGTCGCGCATGCAGCAGGCCATCGAGCTGGAGGCCGCCACCCGCGAACGCGAGCGCCTGGCCCGCGGCATCCACGACTCGGTCCTGCAGGTCCTGGCCCTGGTCCAGCGCCGCGCCGCGGAGTTGGGCGGCGAGGCCGCCGAGCTGGGCCGGCTGGCCGGGGAGCAGGAGGCCGTCCTGCGCACCCTGGTCACCTCGGCCCCGCCGCCCCTGCGGACGGCGCGCCGCTCGCCCGCCGCGCCCTCCTCCCCCGCGCCTGCTTCCCCGGCTCACGCGCCTTCTTCTCCCGCGCCCTCTGTGGCCCCGCCCGGCTCCCGCGCCACCGGGCCAGCGGCGGCGTCCGCCACCACCGCCGCCACGCCGGCGACCGCTGCGACCCCCGCCACGCAGGCATCAGCCACGACCGTCGCCACACAGGCGACCGCCGCGACGCCGGCATCCGCTACGACCGCCACCTCACCGGCGTCCGCTGCGACCCCCGCCACGCCGGCTTCCGACGCCACCGCCGCCACGCCGGCGACCGCTGCGACCCCCGCCACGCAGGCGTCCGCCGCCACCGCCGCCACGCCGGCGACCGCTGCGACCCCCGCCACGCAGGCATCCGCTACGACCGCCGCCACGCCGGCTTCCGACGCCACCGCCGCTACGCCGGCGACCGCTACTACCGCCGCCGCCTCCGCGCCCGGTTCCGTGGCGGCAGGCGCGGGTCCGTCGCCGGGCACTGCTGACGTGCCGCACGGCGCACCGGGCGGTTCACCGTCCGCCGAACCGCCCGCGTCCGGCTCCTCCGTGGTCGCGCGGGCCGACGCCGCGCTCGCGCGCCGGTTCCCGCGACTGGGGGCCGCCGCCCGGCGAGCCGCGCGGGCGACCCCGCCGCCCGGGACCGGCCACACCCCGGCGGAGCTCACCGATCTGCGGACGCTGCTCGACCCGCACGGCTCGGCCACAGTGACGATCGCCGCACCCGCCACCCCGGTCCTGCTCCCGTACGCGGTCGCCGCCGAGGTGACCGCCGCCGTGGCCGCGGCCCTGGACAACGTCGCCCGGCACGCGGGCGAGGGCGCGAAGGCCTGGATCCTGCTCGAGGACCTCGACGACTCCGTCATCGTCACGGTCCGCGACAACGGCCGCGGCATCCCGGACGGCCGCCTGGCCGAGGCCGAGCGCGCCGGGCGCCTGGGCGTGGCCCAGTCCATCCGCGGCCGGGTACGCGACCTCGGCGGCACCGTCGCCGTCACCTCCACACCGGGCGCCGGCACCGAAGTCGAACTCAACGTCCCGAAATAGCCCGGCACCGGCCACCATCGCCCCGCCGGCCGCCTGGCCAAGGCCGAGCGCGCCGGACGCCTGGGCGTGGCCCAGTCCGTCCGCAGCCGGGTACACAATCTGCGGCACTGTCACCGTCACCTCCACACCGGGCGCCGGCACCGAAGTCGAACTCAACGTCCCGAAATAGCCGGGCCCGGCCGCGCGCCGCGCTCGCTCGACACCGCTCCCGCCGGCCCGTCCCACCACCGCCGGGCACGCGACCAAGGGAGGCGCAGGGTCGCGCGCCGCTCGTGAGCAGGGATCGACGGGTGGAAGTGGCGGGTTCGTGCGGATTGTGGGATTCGGCGGGCGCGGGGCGGAAGGGGTGGGCGGGCGGCGTCTATCGTGCTGGGGTGGACGACGGGGCGATGCTGCGGGTCATGGTGGTCGACGACCATCCGATGTGGCGCGAAGGGGTGGCCCGGGACCTCGCCGAGGGCGGGTACGAGGTGGTGGCCGCCGTCGGGGAAGGCGCCCAGGCGGTGCGGATCGCCGCGTCGGTGCGGCCCGACGTGGTGGTGCTCGACCTGCAGCTGCCGGACCGGTCCGGGGTCGAGGTCATCCAGGGGATTCTCGGGTCGTGCCCGGAGGCGCGCATCCTCATGCTGTCGGCCAGCGGCGAACAGCAGGACGTGCTCGACGCGGTGAAGGCCGGGGCGACCGGGTACCTCGTCAAGTCCGCGGCCCGGGAGGAGTTTCTCGCGGCGGTCAGGCGGACCGCGGACGGGGATCCCGTGTTCACGCCGGGGCTGGCCGGGCTGGTGCTCGGGGAGTTCCGGCGGCTGGCCGGCGTGACGCGGGCCGAGGACCCGGACGCGCCGCGGCTCACCGAGCGGGAGACCGAGGTGCTGCGGCTGGTGGCCAAGGGCGTGACGTACAAGGAGATCGCGGAGCGGCTGGTGCTGTCCCACCGCACGGTGCAGAACCACGTGCAGAACACGCTCGGGAAGCTGCAGTTGCACAGCCGGGTGGATCTGGTGCGGTACGCCATCGAGCGGGGACTCGACGAGTGAGGCTCAGGCCACGCCGAAGATGTCCAGGAGGTAGTGGCCGAGGACCTCGGTCCGGTCGAGGTCGAGGACCAGGACGAGGAAGACGTTCGGCTGCTCGCAGTCGACCAGGACATGTTGCAGGTTGCGGGCGGGCATGTGCCACGCGTAGGTGACGTTGCCGGCGGAGAAGTCGTGGCCGCCCAGGTCCGCCTCCGGGATCTCGTCGACGTATGTCCAGAAGTCGAACGGGGGCTCGGCCTCCGCGCCGATGCGGATCGGCTCGGGCTCCATCGTCGCCCGGTACTCGGCCTCGCTCAGTAACCGCATCCCGACAGCATGCCGCTCCGGCGACGGCGCAGGAAGACGTACTCAGACGGTTTTGAGTAGCGCGCCGGATCCGCCGGATGGCCGTCTGAAGGCACCCTGATGGGCATGGTGAGCTACCCCTGCCCGTTCTGCGGCGCCGCCGCCGGGCTCGAGACCGGCTGCAGCGGCTGCGGCCGGCCCCCGTACCCCGAGGCCGCGGAGGTCGTGCGCCTCAATGCCCGCGCGATCGAGCTGTACGCCGAGGTTGAGGCGGCCCGCGCCGGCTACGGGGTGGCGGTGCAGCGGTACACGGCCGCGCAGTCCCAGCGCAACATGCTCGCCGCCCGGGTGAAGGCCGCGGTGGCCGCCGCGGCACCGCCCGCCTTCTCGCCGCGGGACACCGCGGCCCGGCCCGCGGCCAACGTGACCGAGGCGCAGGCCGCGCCCGGGGCGATGCCCGCCGGGACCGCGCCCGCGGGCGACGCGATCCTCGGGCAGCGGCCCGAGGCGGCCCCGCGCACCGTGCAGAACGTCCTGTTCATCCTCGGCGGCCTGCTCCTGGGCAGCGCCGCGATCGTCTTCGCCGCCGTCGCGTGGGCGAGCTTCGGCGTCCTCGGCCGGGCGGCCATCCTCGCCGTCGTCACGCTGCTCGCCCTCGCCGTCCCGCCGGTGGCCCTCGCCCGGCGGCTGCGCGCGACCGCGGAGACGTTCGCCGCGCTCGGGGTGCTGCTCGTGCTCCTCGACGGGTACGCCGCCTGGTACGTCGACCTCGCCGGGCTCGCCGGGGTCACCATCCCGGCCACGTACGCCGGGCTGACGTTCGCCGTCACCGCGGCCGTCGCCGGCGGGTACGCGCTGGCCACCCGCCTGCGCGCGCCGCGGCTGGCCGCCGTCGTGGCCGTCCAGCCCGTGCTCCCGCTGCTGGCGCTGCACCGCGGCTTCGGGGCGACCGGCTGGACCCTCGTGTTCGTGGGCATCGCGGCGGTCGGCGTGCTGATCGGCCGTACCGTCGACAGGCTCGCCTGGATCGCGGCGGGCCTCGCGGTGCTGTCGGCGCTGCCGCCCGCCCTGCACGCACTGGCCACTGTGGACGGCGTGGCGGCGGCCGCCCGGATCCTCGCCGTCATGGTGCTGCTGGCCGCGCTGGTCGTGATCGCCGGCCTGACCCACGAGCGGACCGTGCAGCTCGGCGCCGGCATGGCGGTCGGCCTGCTCGCGCCGGCCGGGGCGCGCATGGCCGCCGAGCTGTTCCCGGCCCAGCGCTACGCCGCGTTCGCCGCCCTGGCCCTGCTGATCGCCGGGGTCGCGACCGTGGCGCCGGGGAAGGTTCGCCGCGGGACCAGGATCGGCGCCCTCGTGGTGACGGCCGGGTTCGCCGTGCCGTACGCGTACTTCGCCGCGCTCGGCGCCGTGCAGACCGTCGCCCACTCGCTGCCCGCGTGGCACCCGCAGGCCGATTGGCTGGCGATCCGGCTCTTCGACTGGCAGGAGCCGGCCGGCCTGGCGCTGCTCGGCGTCGCGCTGTGGCTGCCGCTGCGGCACCGCGCCGTACCGTGGACGACCGCCGTCCTCGTCACCTTCGCCGCGCCAGCCGCGCTGACCGCGCCCGCGCCCGCCCTGGTGTGCACTGTGGACGGTGTCGCGCTGGCCGTGCTCGTCGCCGCCGCGCTGCGTTCCGAACGCTGGGCGGTCGCGGTCGCGCCGTTCGTGGCCGTGCACCTGGCGCTGGCCGGGCTGGCCGGACCGGGGGTCACCCTGGCCGCATACACCGTCCTCGGTGGACTGTCCACAGTGGTCGCCGCCCGCGCGGCCGGGCGCCGCCTCCGTCTCCCGGCCGCCGTCGTGGCCCTGCTCTGCCTGCCCGTGGCGGGTGCCGCGGGGTTCCGCCTCCTCGGCCTCGGTACGGCGGGACAGGGCCCCATCCCGCCCGCCCTCCTCGGCGCCACGGCGGGGCTGGCGCTGGTCACCCTGGCCGCGCTGCTGCTCGGGCGGCGGTGCGCCAACGCCGGGACCGTCGCGACCGCCACGGCCGGCGCGGGCGTGACCGTGGCCGCGGCCCTGCACTCGGCCGCGCATGGCGGCGTGACCTGGTTCGGCGTGTACGGCGCCGCCTCCCTCGCCGCCGTGTGGTTCGCCGCCGGCAGCTTCCCGCGCCCCGGCCCGGCCGGCGCGCCGCTCGACGCCGAGCGTCCGGCGCCGCCGGAGGTGGCCCCCGGTGCGGGCGAACTCGTCCCCGGCGGGCCGGCGCGGCCCTGGCATGCGGCCGCGGCCGTCGTGCCGATGCTGGTCGCGGCGGCCTCGCTCGTCCCCGCCGTCGGCGCTGTGCTGGTGCGGCCGCTCGGCTGGCTCGGCTCGGTCTGGCGCGGGGCGCCCGACGGGACGGGGCTGGCCCCGGGCGGTACCGCATGGCTCGCCGGAACCACGACGGCCATGGGCCCGGCCGCGGCCGCGACCACCCTCGCGATCCTGGCCGGGCTCGCGGTCCTGACCGCCCGCCGGATCGGCGCGGACCGGTGGAGCCTCGCGGCGCCGCCGGCCACCCTGGCGGTGATCCTCGGCTGCGTGGCGCTGGCGGCGCCGTGGCCCGTCGTGCCCGCGGTCACGCTCGCCGCCGGGCTGGCCACCGGGCTCGGCGCGGCGCTGCGACG
>NZ_BAAARV010000144.1:0-45441 GCF_039532525.1 Dactylosporangium salmoneum | reverse complement strand
GGCCGCGCTGCGGGCCCGGCTGTGGCACCTGCGGGCCCGGGCCGCGCTGGCCGGCGGCGACGTGGCCGGGGCGATCCGGGCCGCCGACGCCGGGCTGCGCGAGTTCGAGGCGCACCGGGCCAGCCTCGGCGCCACCGAGCTGCGGGTGCGAAGCGGCGCCACGATCGCCGAGCTGGCCGAGTTCCGCCTCCGGCTGGCCGCCGCCCACGAGGGCCCGGCCCAGCTGCTGGCCGCCTCGCAGCGGTGCCGGGCGGCGGCGCTGTGGCTGCCGCCGGCCCGGCCCAGCGGCGATCCGGTCATCGCCCGCGGCCTGACCCTGCTGCGCCGCCTGCACGCCGACCTCGAGGCCACCCCGACCAGCGCCGCCCAGGCCGGCCGGCTCATGCAGCACCAGCACGAGCTGGAGGCCCGCATCCGGGAGCGCTCGTGGCGGGCCCAGGGCGGCGCCGTGCCGGCCACCGGCCCCCGCGACGCCGAGATGATCGCGGGGCTCGACGAGGGCACCGCGCTGGTCGACCTGGTCGCGGTCGACGGGGTGCTGCACGCGCTCGTGGTCGCCGGTGGCCGGGTCGTGCACCGCCCGCTCGGCCCGCTGCGGCCGATCGCCGACGAACTGGCCGGGCTGCGCTTCGCCCAGCGCCGGCTGGTGACCCGGCGCGGGCACCTCGAGTCCGCCGCGGCCGCCGCCGCGCACGCCGCCGAGGCGCTCAACCGGGCCCTGCTCGAGCCGCTGGCCGACCTCGTCGGCGACCGCGGCCTGGTGCTCGCCCCGCCCGCGCAGCTGCACGCGCTGCCTTGGCCGCTGCTGCCGTCCTGCCGCGGCCGGCCCGTGCGGGTGGCGCCCTCGGCGGCGACGTGGTGGCGGGCCCACCGCGCGCCCGAGCCCGACGGCCCCGCCGTCTTCGTCGGGGCGCCGCAGCCGCCGCACGCCCTCGCCGAGGTCGGGCAGATCGCGCCGTACTCCCCCGGCTCCCGCGTGCTGCGCGGCCCCGACGCCCGGGTCGCCGCCGTGCTGGCCGCCCTGGACGGGGCGCGGATCGGGCACATCGCCTGCCACGGCGACTTCCGCAGCGACAACGCGCTGTTCTCGGCGCTGCGCCTGGCCGACGGGCCGCTGACCATCTACGACCTGTCGGCCCTGCGCACCGCCCCCGGCACCCTGGTGCTGTCCGGCTGCGACACCGGCGTCGCCGCCGTACACCCGGGGGAAGAACTGCTCGGGCTCACCAGCGCGCTGCTGCAGCTGGGCACCCGGACCGTGGTGGCCAGCACCGGGCCGGTCGACGACGCGGCGACGCGCGCGCTCATGACGGACTTCCACAAGCGCCTCGCGGCCGGCGGGGGCGCCGCCACGGCCCTCGCCGCCGCCCAGCTGGCCGCGGATCCGGCGCACCGGTGCAGTACCGCCGCGTTCGTCTGTTTCGGCGCGGGCTGACCGTCCCACGTCAGCCGCCGGTCACCGCGGCCGGGGCCGCGAGCACCGTGGACCGGGCGGTGTCGGCGGTCGCGCGGGCCGCCGTCACGATGCCCACGATCGCGCCGACCAGCAGCACGAGCCCCCAGATGACGGCCACGACCGCGCACACGATGCCGGCGATCGCGTCGGTGATGCTGACCAGCACGCCGGGCACGACACCGTGCAGGAACGACACCACGATGTTGCACAGCAGCGAGGTCAGGACCAGCAGCACGAGCCCCTTGTTCTGCAGGAAGCGCTGCTGCGCGGCGACCAGCGCGCCCGCGAAGGCGAACTTCAGGAACATCAGCAGAGACAAGATCACTGATGCGGTACCGCGGGGAAAGAACCCGAACCCGATGAGGTACGCGATCGTCCCGAACGGGAACGCCAGCAGCAGCGTCACCATCAGGATCAGCTTGGCGACGGCGAGCACGAGCAGGCCCAGCGCGGCCAGGATCAGCAGGATCGCGAAGACCAGCGTCACGACCCCCTGCAGGCGCCCGTGCAGCCGCTGCGGCACGACCAGCCCGGCGGCCATGAGCGCGACGGTGAACAGGGCGCACGCGTCGACCAGGGCCAGGTACGGGATGCCGAGCCCGGACGGGCGCTCGACCTGCCCGCCGGCCGGCACCTGCAGCCCGGCCGCGCCCGCGGAGTCGGTGAGCGCCCCGCCGGCGTCGAAGCCGCCGACGATGAGGTGCTCGCCGAGCTCCACGCACACGACGAGGGCCATGGCGACGAGGGCGATGATGAAGAACGGGGTGCGCAGGCGGTCCAGCGCGGCCGGTGGCGTCATCGCCCTCACCCGCCCTTGACGAGCGTCAGGGTGCAGGTCCGCTCGCCGGCGCAGATGACGTCGATGTCGGCGCCGTCGCCGGAGACGGCGACGCTGACCGTGGCCCCGGCGTCGACGTCGCTGCGCACGAGGGTGTCCTTGCCGGGGGCCGGGGCCTGCACGGCGACGGCGCTGTCGCTGTGCAGGCGCACGTTGCGCTGGCCGGTGCCGGACTTGGCGACCTTCACGGTGCAGGTGCCGTCGTGCACCTCCAGCTTGTCCTGCACCAGGCAGGGGGCGCTGAGGTCGGCCCGGTCGGCGTCCGGCGTGCCGCCGAAGCGGTGCCCGAGCCAGCCGACGAAGCCGCCCGGGTGGGACAGGTCGGCCCGGCCACCGTTGCGGTGCGCGGTGGCGAGGACGAACAGCAGGGCGAGCAGCACGAACGCCCCGATCATGATCCGGCGCTGCATGTCACGCCACCATCTGCGCGGTGAGAACGGGGCTGAACGGGCCGATGTTGCCGAAATCGTCGACGGCGGCCACGGCCCACTGGAACTGCCCGTTGAAGGTGAGGCTGACGTAGCCGATCGGGAACCCGAAGACGTGCAGCGGCAGTTCGTAGGACTTCTGGTCCACGCGGGCCTGCATGATCGAGGCCGGCCCGCAGCCGTTCGTGGGCGGCAGGACCGGCGAGTTCACGCACACGATCGGCGAGACGTTGACGGCCCAGTGGGTGACGTAGGACTCGGCCTGGTCCCATTCGACCTTGCCCTGGAGCACCTTGATCGGGGCGTTCGGCGCGGTCTTCAGCGTCGGCGGGTTGACCTTCACGGCGACGACCAGCCCGACCGGGCTGCCCTTCTCGGCGGTGGAGTTCGCGGCGACCGTCTGCTCCAGCACCTGGTCGGCGTGCGTCGCGTCGAACTTGTGCCGGATGGTGCCGGCGGTCAGGCCGGCCTGCTTGAGCACGAAGACGGCCTGGGTCTCGTTGAGCTTGGTCACGTCGGGCACGGTGACCGGCCCGGACGCCGACGGCGAGGGCTGCACCACGAGGTCCTGGGACGTCTTGCCGCCGCCGCCGAGGGTGAGCACCAGCGTCACGGTGACGGCGGTGATCACGACCAGGCCGGCCGCGACCGCGATGATCCACCATGGGATCTTCTTCTTCTGCGGCGCGGGCGGGGCGGCGATCTCGAAGACGACCCGGTTGCTCAGCACCGAGGACTCCTCGGGCGCGGAGTCGGCGGAGTACACCCGGCCCTGTACCTCGTAGGTGCCCGGCGGCGCGGTCTGCGGCACGTGCGCCTTGACCAGGAACGTGACCGACTGGGCCGGGGCCACCCGGCGCTGCGGCTCGTCGACGGTGAACCAGGACGGGTCGGCGCCCTCGCCGGGCACCGCCTCGAAGACGACCCGGTCGACCTTGCCGCTGGGGTTGGTGACGGTGAATGTGGTCTCCCCCTGCTTCGCATCGTTGATCACGATGCGCTCCGCGGCGGTGGTGACCACCCAGTTGGTGGGCATGGACAGCTCCTATGGAAGTCAGGCCAGCTCGGCAGTGACGGCGGCGGGCTTCTCCGCCTCGACCGCGAGCCGCACGAGGTACGACTGGTCGCGCGCCGCCTCGGGGATGCGCACGACGATGTGGAACGGGCGGTCGGCCGGCTCCTCGACCGCGAAGCCGGGGACGCCGGTCAGGGTCTCCAGCAGCGCGCACAGCCCGGCCGCCGTGCCCCGCTCGCGGGCCAGGTCGCCGGCCCGGGCCGCGAGGTCGCGCTGGCGGCCGGCCGGCAGCGACCGGCCGACGTGGTCCATGGCCAGCCACCCGAGCAGGTACGGCAGGAGCCCCTCGGGCGCCCGGTACGGCGCGAAGAGGTCCTCGACCACGGCCAGCCGCGCCTCGACCGGCGCGTGCAGGCCCTCCATCACGTCCAGCAGCGCCGCGAGGGCGCCACCGGGGCCGGCCGCGTGCTGGTACACGGCCGGCAGCAGCCGCTCAATGTCCGCTCGTCGCATCCTCGCGCACCACCTCGATGTCGTGCTCCGCCGAGCAGAGCAGCCAGGTCTCCGGGATCGTCACCGGCTGGCGGGTCTCCCGCTGGGCCGCGAACGCCCAGGCGACGCCGTCGTCGCTGCGGAAGACCCCGCGCTTGGTGCCGGCCAGCGTGCGGTGCTCGGGCCCGCCGACCCCGCCGGCGGCGAGGGCCTCGACCGGCTCGAACCGGGTCCGGTCGCGCAGCGGCAGCCCGCCGTTGACCGTCGAGCCCTCCCAATGCGGGGACGCGGCCGACGTGTCCAGGCGCAGGATCCCGGCGCTCTGGGTGGCGGCGACCACGGTGCGGCCGTCGAAGTCGAGGTCCCAGCACGTGCCGCCGGTCCAGCCGGCGTTGATCCGCTCCCAGCGCACGTCGGCCTCGAACAGCCGGGCCCGGTGGCAGCCCTGCCCGGGCTTGTTCGGGTCGGCCTCGCCGGCCCCGACCCACAGCACGGTGGCCGAGCCGTCCAGCTGCACCTCGATCGCGCGGGCGTCGACGCCCTTCAGCCCGACGTGGGTGAAGGTGCCGGCGGTGCCGCCCGCCACGGAGAGGTAGACGCCCTGCTGGGCCTGGGCGGTCACCGCCACGCCGTGCACGCCGCGCTCCGACACGAAGCTGCGCACGCCGGCGAAGCCGCGGTCGGGGTCCTGGGCGTCGACGAGGATCTGCAGCGGTACCGCACCGGCCTCAGCCGGCACCTCGTAGAGCCCGGTGTCGGTGGCGCACAGCAGGGTGGCCACCCCCTCCCGGTCGATCCAGGCGATGTCGGCCACGGCCGGCTCGAGGACGGACACGAGCGTCCAGGTCTCGCCGAGGTCGTTGGAGAGCCGGATCGCCGAGCCGCCGTCGTCGGTGCGGGTCACCACGACGAGGTGCCCGGGGCGGGCCACCACGCCGGGCCGCTGCGCGTCGGGCGCGGGCGCGACGCGGCGCACCTCCTCGCCCGGGAAGCGGCCGACCGTCTCCCACCCGTCGCCGCCGTTCATGGAGCGGAACAGCAGCTCGCCGCAGCCGGCGTACCACGTGTCGCGCTGGAACCGGTCGGCCACCACGGTGCGCACGGCCGCGTCCGGCACCTCGTCGACGACGAAGCGCACGTCGTCGACGTAGCGCACGCCCGGCTCGGCCGACTCCAGCATCCGGTAGACGTTGGAGCCGCGCAGCGGCTCGCCGAACGCCCAGCCGGTCGGGTTGAGCGGCGTCGGCAGCGGGCTGATCGTCGCGTGCAGCCGGTCGTTGATGCGCCGGCGGACCGCGTCGACGTCCTCGTGCGCCCCGACGACGACCCGGGCCCGTACCGACACCGCCTTGTAGCGGGCCCAGCCGGCCACCACCCGGGTGCCCAGCGCCCGGCGGGCGTCGAGGTCGCGCTGCGCCTCCTCACGCACGTCGTCGGTCTGCACCCGCAGCATGGCGGCCAGCGGCAGCCGCCAGTCGGGCCGCGACTCCGGCCCGACATGCGGCACCAGCACCACCTCGACCTCGCCCGGCCGGGCGAAGGCCCACATCGTGCTGCGGGTGAACGCCTTGGCCCGGGCCACCGCGGCCGAGGCGGCGGTGGCCAGCAGCTCGAAGTCGCGGGCGGTGACGGCCCGGCGCAGCGCGAAGAACTCGTAGGGGCCGCGCACCAGGGCCGCGTCGGTGGTTTCCAGCGCGCGGCCGCCGGCCGCCGGCTCGCGGTTGGTGACGCTCACCCCCGGGATCGGCTCGCGCAGGGCGGTGAGGCTGCCGGCGGCGACGTTGCCGGCCGGGCCGCCGCCGGTGCGGTACCACATCCGGACCTCCCGCCCGGCCGGCGGCACCGCCGCGACCGGCGCGCCGCCCTCGTCGACCGCGGGCGCGAACGTCACCGTGCCGGTGGAGCGGTCCAGCAGGTACACCCGGGCGCCGGCCGGCACCCCGGCGAACCCGGCGACCGGCTGCCAGATCTCGAACGAACGGCCGTCGAAGTCGCGGGCCGGGGCGCCCTCGCCGGCCTCCTCGGGCGGGGTCTGCACGCCGAGCATGACGTCGATCGCCTCGGTGGTGGTGACGATCGGCGCGTGCGCGGTGCGCAGCACCTGGCCCGGGCGGCCGGTGCCGAGGCCGAGCAGCTCGGCGGCGACCGGCTCGGCGTGGTGGGCCCGGACCCGCACCTCGGTTGCGTCCTCGGCCAGCACCACGGACTCGGTGGTGACGAACACGACCGGCCGCGGGTCGGCGGTCCCGGCCGCGGCCACCCGGGTGCCGGCCGGGATGGTGAGCCGGGCCCGATCGTCGCCGGTGCGGGCGAACGTGAGCTCCGCCCAGGCCGCGGCGGGCGGGCGGCGGGTCACCCCGAGCAGGTTGAGGAACTCGACGAACGCCTTCTCCGGGAGGCGATTGAGCCGGTACAGCAACACCTCGGTCAGATGCGCGAAGGCCTCCACCAGCGTGATGCCGGGGTCGTGCACGGACAGGTCCGTCCACTCCGGACAGGTGCGGGCGATGCGCTCACGGGCGTCGCGGACGAGGTCGACGAACGAGCGGTCGTCGAGGTTGGGCACGGGCAGGGTCATGGCTGGCTCCTGTGGTCGGCCGGGCACAAGGCCTGCTTCATGAATGGGGTGGGAGCGAGGCGGAGTCCAGATTTCGTCTGCGTGCGGCCCGCGGAAGGCCGGCTACCGGGGTTGTAACCGGCCTTTCGCGGGACGCGCGCAGGCGGAATCTGGGCCCGCCGCAGCCCCGCCCCAGTCATGAAGCGGGCCTTAGATCGAGCGGGAGGTCGATGACGTCCACGGAGGCGGTGGCGCGCACCCGGTAGCGCAACCGGATGTTGAGCCGGGTCGGGACGTCGGGGTCGGCGGCCGCGTCGAGCTCGACGACGTCGGCACGCGGCTCCCACCGCTGCACGGCCTGGCGCACGTAGTGCACGGCGAGGCCCGCGGTGGTGTGGTCGTTGGGGGCGAACAGCAGCCGGTTGAGGTGGCAGCCGTACTCCGGCCGCATGAGCCGCTCCCCCGGCGTGGTCGCCAGGAGCAGCAGGAGCGCCTGTCGTACGGCACCGTCCCCGTCCACCATGGACAGTGCCCCGGCCGCGGTGACGACGGGCCCGGTGCCCGCCCCGTACCCGGCGGAACCGGCGCCGGCGAACCGGATCGCGCGCATCGGGGCGGTCATGCGTTCACCGCCACGAAGGTCTGGCCCGGCTCACGGACGGTGTAGTGCACGGTCCCGGGCACGGTGCCGTCGGTCAGCCCGTCCATATCGGACATCACGACGGCCTTGCCGCCGATGCGTACCCACGAGCTGTAGCCGCTGATCACGGCGAGCGTGGTGGTGCACGGCTTCATGGTCGGCCCGATGTTGGGGCAGGCCATGATCTTCCTGGCCTCGGGGTCGTTGTCGACGAGCACCTCGCCGCCGCCGATGCGGACCCAGTGCTGCGACGGGTTGTTGAGCACGCGGCCGTCGTGCCCGCAGCGCACGGTGGCGTCCTTCGTCACGACCTTCATGCGATTCCTCCAGGGATGCCGAGCGGGGAATGGTCGAAGTCCACCGAGGCCGCGCGGATGGTGATCCCGTGCCCGGGCGCGTCCAGCAGCAGGTCGGTCTCGGCGTGCAGGCGCAGCTGGTCCGGGGTCAGCTCCAGGTAGGAGCCGGCGTTGTTCTGCAGCCGCAGCGAGTGGTGCTCGTCGTCGACGACCACCGACTGCCCGCCGGCGGTGCGCATCGACCAGCGCCGCACCCCGCCGCCGCTCACCCCGCCGCCGTCGGGCGCCTTGGTGGTCCCGAACAGCCCGCCGAGCACGACCGCGTCGCCGGTGGCGTCGTGCGGCAGCGCCACCAGCACCGGGTCCCCGACGGCGGGCAGCACCACCAGGCCCCGCCCGGCCCCGGCGCCCGGCGTGAGCACGGACAGCCAGCCGATGTCGAGCCCGCCCTGGGCCAGCAGGCTGACCCGGATCCGCCCGCACCCGTCGGGGTCGCCGACGTCGGTGACGGCGCCGAGGCTCAGCGCGGTCGCGGCCCGCCCCGCCCGCCGCTGCGGCGGCCGGGTGGAGACGGCCGCGAGGTACCCGTCGGCGTCCACCGTGGACACCACCTCGGTCAGCACGTACGTGCCGTCCAGCGCGGCCGCCACCCCCTCGGCCCGGACCCGCTGCCCCGGCCGCAGCCCGGCGTCGCCTGCCACCACGGCGTCGAGCACCACGGTCCGCGCGGCACTGGCATCCAGCGCGGCCTGGGCGACCGCGCGCAGCTCGTCGTCGCTGCCGGCGGCCAGGTCGACCAGGGTCAGCGTGCTGCCGCCGGCCGGGCTGGGCCGCAGCTCGATGTCGCGCCCGCCGCGCGGCGCGTCCACGGTGGCGCTGAGCACGTCGGCCGAGCGCGGCCGCCAGGCCAGCGCCGCGCACCCGGTCGCGGCCCGCTCGAGGCTGGCGCTGACCTCGACCCGGTGCAGGTTGCGCCCGTACCGCAAGGGAATCGGTACCCCGCGCCCCTCGAGCGTCACCAGCCGCACCTCGTCGCCGTCGAGCACGACGTAGATCCCGACCCGCTCCAGGGTGTCGGTGAGCAGCTCGAGGTCGCGCTTCTGGTGCTGCACGACCCGCTCGAAGCGCGGCCCGCGCTCCTCGGCCGCCACCTTCATCCCCTCGCAGACCACCCCGGCCAGCTCGGCCGCGTCGAGCCGCTCGAGGCTGCGCAGCGTCTGCCGCTTGCGCAGGCGGTGCAGCCGGTCGTACGCGATCACCCGCGTCCCGGTCTCGCCGTCCCCGCCGCGCACCAGGTCCACGCCGGTGACCTCGCCATCGAACAGGTCCTCCTCGTCCCCGGCGACCCGCACCGTCAGCGGCGCGCCGAGCAGGTCGAGCGCCCGGCCCTCCGGATCGTCGAGGGTGAGCTCGCACTGGGCCGGCAGCGAGAGGCGGGCCGCGACCCGGACCGCGATGACCCGGCAGGTGTCGGGCAGCAGTGCCCCACCGGCGACCACCTCGACCGCGGGCATCATGACGCCCCTCCCGACGCGGGCACGCCCAGGACGCTGCCGGGCTGGACGTCGAGCGGGTCGGCCACGCCGTTGTGGTCGGCCAGCTCCCGCCAGCGCATGGGGCTGCCGAGGGCCTCGGCGGCGAGCAGGTCGATGCGCACCCCGGTGCGCCCGTCCGGCCCACCGGCGCCCCCGCCGACGGCCTGCACCGCCGCCGGCCGGTCGGCGTCTGGCGCCGCGATGGCCGAGTGCGCCAGCTCCTCGTCGAACGAGCGGGCGGCGCCGTCCTCGGGCTCGTCGACCCGCAGCAGCTTGAGCCGCATCCACGAGCGCCCGGGGGCCCCGGTGGCGCTGAACGCGTCGAACCGCTCGGCGATGGCCGACACCACGCCGGGCACGTTCCACGACTTGCCCCACACGAGCCGGACCAGCGGCGGGCGCACGGCCCCCCGCTCCTGGGCCGAGTTCTCGGCGAGGTTCCACAGCCGCGCGGTCAGCTGCCGTACGTCCTGCGGCGCCCCCGCCGACTCGACCAGCTCGACGTCGAACACCATGTCCAGCAGCAGCTCGGTCCGCCCGCCGCCGGTGAACCGCACCGGGTCGTCGGCCCGGCCGCGCCCGACGAGGCGGTCCCCGCCGGCCGCGGAGGCGCGGATCCCGGCGAGCCGGGTGACCTCGAACGTCTCCGGGTTGAGCAGGCAGTCGATGCGCTCGCCGGTGGCATCGACGATGAACGCTACGCGTTCCATGGCAGACCTCGCTGTTCCTCGTCCAGGTACCGATCCCGCTCCCGCGACCCCGCCCGCACCACGACCGTCCACTGCGGCGTGTCGTCGGGCAGCCGGGGCCACCGCTCCGCGCTCGCCTGTTCGTCCACTGTGGACAGCTTCACGCCGGGCCGCTCGTCCACAGTGGAGCGTGCTTCTTCCCGGCGCGGGGCGGGGCGCTCGAACCGCAGGTCGACCGGCAGCCGGCCGGAGCCGACGATCGCCGCCCGCGGCGCCGCGGCCCGGCCCGCGCCGATCTCCGTCCCCCGCCCCGGACCCGCAACGGCACCCTCCACCGGGCCGGCAACGGCACCGCGTCCGGCATCCACTTCCGCCGCGGGCGCGACAGCGCTTCCGTGACCGGGGCCGAGCACCGCTTCGAGCGCGATGCCAGGCATGACGGCCGCTGTCTCCTGACTCGGAGGCGCTGCGGGGCCCGGACCGGCCGTAGCCGCCTGTCCCGCCTCGCCGGCCGCGCCGTGACTGGCCGCCGCGTCCTGAGTGCCGACCGCGCCCGGGCTGCCGAGCGCGCCCGCCGCGGACGGCGCCGGGTTGCCGGCGGCCGTTCGGGCAGGGGGTTGCGGACCCGCCTCCTCGAGGTCGGGCAGGACCCCGCCCATCCCCGACCCCGCAGTCGCGATCGTCTCGGGCGGCGGCTGCGACCCGATCGGCGTCGTTGCCGACTCGGGTTGCGGGGCCGGCGGTCCGGCGACCGCCTTCTGGACGACCGTTTCCGCCGGCTCACGCACTACCGTCACCGGGCCTGGTGCACCCTGTTGCGCGGGCTCCGGCTCCGGCTGTGGCGCATTCGGACGCGGTCCGGGGGCCACGGGCTCCGGCTGTGAGACTTCGACCGGTTTCGGTCCATTTGCCGGCTGCTCCTCCTCGCCGGTCGCCGGCAACGGTTGCGGCTCGGCGACCGGCTCCTCGCCGGCGGGCGGCGCAACGTCCGGCCCCGCCGCCCGAGGCGGACCAGCGGGCTTGGACGCCACCCCACCGGTGCGCCGGCCCTCCAGGAGCTGGGGGGCCCGCGCCTGCACCAACGCCCGCCAATGCTCCGGCACGCCCGGAACCGCGCCCGGCTGGGCCTGATCCGGTTGGGCCGGGTCCGGCTGCGCCGGTGCGAGGGCCTGGTCCTGTCGCGTCGCCGGGTCGGGCTGGGCGGGGGCCGACGGCCCGGCCGGCCCCTGCCCAGCCCGGGTCGAGAAGGTCCGCAGCAGCGCCGACAGCGCGCTACGCAGCGGGCGCCGGGCCACTGCCGGCCTCGCGCTGCAGGCCCTCGTGGGCGAGGGACAGCGTCTCGATGGCGAGCTCCCGGCTCATGGCGTCGAGGGGCGCGCCGTACCACTCCTGCGGCCAGGCGTTGAGCAGGTTCCAGCGCAGCACCTCGGTCGAGCCGGACGAGTCCAGCAGCACGATCGAGGCGTTGCGGCGGCTGACCCGGCCCTCGACGGCCGTCATCAGCCACTCCCACAGGTCCGGCGAGCCGGTCAGGCCGAACTTCAGCGTCACCGGCGGGTAGCTGACCCGGCTCGGGATCGCGCGCACGATGCTGTTGTTGCCGGCCTCGCGGTACGAGATCCGCTCGACCTTGACACCCAGGCCGGTGACCTCCGTGAAGTGGCCCTCGACCACGTTGTTGATGAGCAGCTTGAAGTTGTACGCCCGGTAGGGGTCGACCCAGTTGCCGGGCTGGGCCGACGAGGTCGCGGGGGCGACGGGTGCGGTCATTGGTGGGCTCCCTTACTGGGCTTCGGTGCCGACGGAGGACTGGCTGAGCTTGAACACGACGAACTCGGCCGGCTTGACCGGCGCCACGCCGATGAGCGCGACGACCTGGCCGGCGTCGCGCACGTCCGGCGGGTTGGTCTCGGCGTCGCACTTGACGAAGAACGCCTGCTGCGGGGTGGCCCCCATGAGCGCGCCGTCGCGCCACACGCGGGTCAGGAACGCGCCGATGTCGCGGCGGATCGAGCGCCACAGCTGCTCGTCGTTGGGCTCGAAGACGATCCAGCGGGTGCCGTCGGCGATCGACTCCTTGAGCATGCTGAAGAGCCGGCGCACGTTGAGGTAGCGCCACTCGGAGGCCTCGGCGGCGAGCGTGCGGGCGCCCCAGACGCGGATGCCCTCGGCCGGGAAGTACCGGATGCAGTTGACCCCGGCCGGGTTGAGCAGCTCCTGCTCCTGCCGGGTGACCCGGTACGCGAGGTCGACGGCGCCGCGGACCGGCTCGTTGGCCGGCGCCTTGTGCACGCCGCGCAGGGTGTCGGTGCGGGCCCAGATGCCGGCCACGTGGCCGCTGGGCGGGGTGCTGACCACGTCGCCGCTGATCGGGTCGCGGACCACCAGCCACGGCAGGTAGAACGTGCCGTAGTCGGACTGGCGGGGGCGCAGGCCGCCGTCGTCCGGGGTGGGCGCGGCCGGCGCCTTGTCGCCCTCGGCCGCCTTCGGCTTGGCCTTCGTTCCGGCCGCGGCGACCCGGGTCAGCGGCTCGACGTCGGTGATCTCCTCCGGCGGGTCGAGGATGGCGATGCGGTCGCCCATGAGCTCACAGTGCTTGAGCAGATCCTCGTGGGACATCGGGTCGTGGTAGCCGGGCGCGGCCACGATGGCGACCTCGTCGATCGCCTCGAGCAGGGCCAGGCCGCTGCGGGTGCGGCCGGCGCCGCCGATCGGCTCGCCGGGCGCCACGTTGACGACGTAGCAGCGTCCGCCGCCGTTGTCGAAGAAGCCGTACACGGCCCGGGCCAGCGGGGTGCTCGCCGCGCCCTCGCCCGGGGCGAAGACGCGCAGGAACTCCGACCAGGAGCCGATCGCGACGGCCTCGTTGCGCCGGGCGTCCTGCGCGGGGGCCGTGCCGACGAAGCCGGCCGTGCTGGTGCCGACCGCGCCGATCGGGCGGGCGCCGCCGCTGACCTCCTCGACGTAGACGCCGGGGGATGCGTAGTGGGGCATGTCAGTCCTCTCTGAGCTCGGATGGACCGCGGTTACAACTCGCAGCGGATGACCGCGGGGCGCGGGTCGTCCGCCGGGACCTGGTGGTGGAACTGCCGCCCGCGGCCGGACAGCCGGAGCGTGACCGGCCGCCCGGCGGGCAGACCGGGCAGCGCGAAGCGCCCGGCGCCGTCGGTGTGGGTGGCGGCGAGGCCGTCGGCGGACTCGACCCGCAGGCCGGGCACCGGCACGTCGCCGGGGCCGAGGACGGTGCCGGCCACCTCGCGGACCGGCGCGTCGACCAGGCGCAGCGGCACCGTGACCCGTGGCGCGACGGCCCGCGGCCGGTCGAGGCGCACGGCCACGTCGACCTGGAAGGCCGGTCGCGGCGCCACACCGGCGGCGGCCCAGAGGCCCGGCGGGACCGGCTCGAACACGGGCGCGTACGGCCCGCCCACGCTCGCGGCCAGCACCCGGTCGAGCGAGTCGAGGTCACCCGGGTGCCCGGCGCACAGCAGGTACCGCAGCCGCAGCCGCACCGGGTTCGCCCCGGTGCCCGGCCGCAGCTCCTGCTCGGGCAGCAGGTCGAGCAGCCAGCAGTACACGTCGGCGGGATCCTCGGCGGCGGGCGGACCGGCCGCGACCGTGAGCCCGGTGCCGCCGGCCCACCGCAACAGGGTCCCGGTGGTGGCCGAGATGACTCCCTCAGGCATCGCCGCTCCTCCGTCCGCCGCGCTCGGTGCGTCGGCGGTGAGGAAGACGGCCGGGGACCGGTCGTGATACGGAGCGGAGTGTCAGCAAGCCGACCACGGATGGTGATCATCCGATCGGCCGGAGCCGCCGGGATGGCGGCACTACGCTCGACCGTGTGACGAGCAACGTCTGGGAGACCACGATCGAGTGCGCGGGCCGCACGGTGGCCGTGGACCTGTGGTTCAACGACGCGCCGCCGGACGCCGCGGCGCAGGACCGCGTCGCCCGGTTCACCGCCGACGCGGACGAGTTCGATCGAGCCGCCCGGCGGGCGATCCGCGAGGACCCGGTGCTGGGCGAGTACCTGGAGCACCACGTCGACGACCTGGGCGAGGAGCCGAGCGACGAGGAGACGTTCCTGCGGCGCCTGCATCTGGTCCGCATCGGGCTGTACCCGGGCGAACCGGACCGCTGCGCGTGCTTCGACTACACGACGGGCCGGGACGTCACCGACTGCCTCGTCGCGGTCCGCTTCGACGCCCGGGGCGCGGTCACCGGCCTCGCGATGGAGAGCTAAAGGCCTAGGGTGCGTATCAAAGTCTGTGTCGTGAACGCTGCTGTCCGCGGGATGTGTCGCGGTTCCGGCTGGGTGGTGGCGTTGGGTAGTGTCGATGTGTGACGGGGGCAGGACCACGGCGGCGGGGGCCGAACCGGACGGTGCCGTGGCGGTGCGAGGGTCCGGTGTCGGTGCTACGCCTGCCGCTGGACGTCCACGAGCCGCGGACGCGGCGGACGCTGGAGCGGGTGTTCGCGGCCGCGTTCACCGTCCGGCGGGCGGTCCAGCGTGACGCCCGGGCCCGGGTCGACGCCTACTGGGCCGCGCGTCGTGAGCGGGCTGCGGCTGGACCGGACGCGGTCCGCGGCCGGCTCGGGCTGTCCCGCAGCGGCCTGGAACACGCCGCCTACCGGCATGTGGATGGTGCGCCGCATGTGCGGCGGTATCTGACCAAGGCTCTGGCCATGCATCTGGCCGGCGGGGTGTGGGAGGCCACCGAGCGGCATCTGTTTCCCGACGCCTCTGGCCGCCGGCATGGCCGGCCCCGCCCTGGGGGCTGGTGGGAGTTCGCGACGATTCCGGGCCGGGCCCGTTCCCATACCCGCGCCCGGAAATGGGAGACGTTCCGGCTGGTGGGGAGCCTAGCGGGGCATTGCGCCGCGTTCGAGCACGCCGGCCGGCTGTGGCAGCCGCGGCGGATGCCGGCCGTGACCGCCACCGCCGCCAGTGGGAAGCCGGTGCGGTCGTGGTGGGAGCACGACGGCCCGCTCGCCATCGTGTGTACCGGCCTCGGCGGAGGTGACCTGGTCGTGCCGGTGCGGCTGCCGCAAGGCCCGGGCCGCCGGCCGGTCCTGGAGCACTACCTGGCCGACCCGAACCGCTGGCACAAGGTCGACCTGGTCCGGTACCGCGACCCGGGCGCGGCGGGTGGGTGGCGGTACGAGGCGCACCTGATGATCCTCGGGCCCGGCTACACCTCCCCCGCCGTCACCCAGCGCCGCCAGGCAGCCGCCCAACTCGAGCGGCGGGGCGGGGTGGACGTCAACGTGTCCAACCTGACCGTCGTGTCCGTCCCAACCGGCCCGGACGGCGGCTTGGCGGCCAGCCGTGTCGCCCGTACCGGCGAGCACGACGCCGTCCTGGCCGCGCAGCGGTTGCGGCAGCGGCGCCGCAACCGGGCCCTCGAACGATCCCGCCGAGCCGCCAACCCCACCCAATACCGGCTCTCACCACGCCAGCAGCGCCGCGCCGACCGCCGCCACGCCGCCGGGCTGCCACCGGTGCAGACCACCATGCCCGGCGGCCCGCGGGTCGCCAACACCGCCGGGATACCGGCCCGCGCCTACCGGCACGACACCCTGACCAACACCTACCAGCAGCTACGAGGCCGAGCCGCCGCCGACGGCGCCGCCCGCACCCGGGCCGGGCACACCCGCGCCCGGATCACCGCCGCAGCCCTGATCGCCGTCCACGGCCTCGGGCTGGTCGTCGAGGACACCGACATCCGCGCATGGGCCCGCCGGTGGGGACGCGGGATTCACGCCTTCACCCCTGGCATGCTCCTGACCGCCCTGCGCCGCGAAACCACCGCCGTCGCCGCCCACACCGGACGCGGACTTGGGCTGGTGCGGGCCGGGACCCGGCACACCGCCTGGACCCAACACTGCCTCTGCAGCCAGCGGGTCCCCAAGAGCTTGGCGGACCGCCGCCACCACTGCCCCGGCTGCGGGCTGACCGGCGACCGCGACCTCGTCGCCGCGCTGATCGGCGCGCACACCGTGCTCACCGACCCGGCCCAGCCCGGTACGGCGCGGGTCGACTGGGACGCGGCGCGGGCCACCCTCGACCGGTACGGGGTCGAGACCATCAACGGAGGGCTGCAAGGAGCCCTGACCGAGTCAACCGGAACCCACCACCCCGACCCCCACCACACCGGTGGACGGCCGCGGCGGCCGCAGCCCACCACCGGCCAACACGGCCGGTGGCAGGGCGCTCGGCGAACCTTCGGGACAAGCCCTCGACAACCCCGGATGAGCCCCACCACCACACCAGTGGGCCGGACCACGCCGGAACGACGAGACGCACACCCCGGACTGTCCATCAAGCCCGGCATTACGACCGGACTTCGACACAGACCTTAGTCCAGCGACGCCAGCAGGGCCTGCAGCTCGTCGGCCTGCGGCGCGCGCAGCCGGTCGTAGCCGGCCCAGGCCTGGGTCCAGTACCAGCGGGCGGCGCTGCGGTCGCCGGCCGCGGCGGCCAGCTCGCCCAGCCGCTGCCGGGCCCGGGCCTGCTCGAAGCGGCTGCCCGAGCGGGCCGCGGCGGCGATCGCCTTGGTGAAGGCCGCGGCGGCGCGGGCCGGGTCGCCGCCGCCCTGGTGCAGCTCGCCGAGCGCGTTGTACGTCATCGCCGCGTCCATGCGCAGGTCGAGCCGGTCGAACGTGTCCAGCGCACGGGTCAGCGACTCGGCGGCGGCGACGGTCCGGTGCAGCGCCGCCTCGGCCAGGCCGATGCCGCGCCGGGTGATGGCCGCGTTGCGCTCGGCCCCCTCGTCCACGTAGAAGTCCAGCGCCGGGCGCATCCAGCCCAGGAACTGCTCGTAGTCGCCCTCGTCGTAGCGCAGCCAGGCCAGGCTGATCCGGGCCGTGTGCAGCCCGTGCCGGTCGCCCTCGGCGGCGAAGAGCTGCTCCGCGAGGGTGAAGTGCCGCTCGGCCCCGGCCCGGTCGCCCTGCTCCTGATGGGCCAGGCCGAGGTTCGTGGCGGTCATCGCCTCTGCCCGCCGGTCGCCGCGGCGGCGGGCCGCGGCCAGGGCCGCCTCGTGCGTGCCGGTCCACGGCCGCCAGCGCTTGGTGAGGAAGTAGAAGCCGCGCAGGGTGTAGGCCAGCTGCCAGCACACGTCGTCGAGGCCGGCCGCCCCCGCGGCGACGCAGACCCGGGCCAGGTTGCGCTGCTCGGCGGTGAGCCAGGCGAGCGCGTCGTCGTAGCCGTCCAGCTGCGGCAGCGACCATTCCCGGCCGAGCAGGTCCAGCGGCACCCGGTAGCGGTGCGGGGTGATCCGGCGGTCGGCCTGGTCGGCGGCGCGCAGGAAGTAGTCGGCGAGGCGGCGCAGCGGCTCCGGGTCCAGGTCCGAGTCCTGTTGGCGGGCGAAGACGGCGACGAGGTCGTGGAACCGGTACCGCCCCGGGCCGGACTCGGCGATGAGGTGCCGGTCGGCGAGCTGGCGCAGGTGCCGGCGGGCATCGCCGACGGGCAGGTCGGCCAGGGCCGCGGCGGCGTGCCCGTCGAAGGACCCGTCGAGGTGCACGGCGAGCAGGCCGAACAGCCGGCGCACCGGGTCGGGCAGGTCGTGCAGCGACACCCGGAACGAGGCGGCCACCGACCGGTCGTCGTCCTCCAGCTCGCTCAACCGGTCACACTCCTCGGTCAGGCCGGCGGCCAGCTCCGCCAGCGAGCGGTCGGCCGTGGCCCGGTAGCGGGCGGCGGCGATGCGGATCGCGAGCGGCAGCCGCCCGCACAGCTCGACCACCCGTAGCAGGACCGGGTCGGCCGCGTCCAGGTGGTCCCCGGCGCCGGCGACGGCGAGGAAAAGCGCGGCGGCGTCGTCCTCGCCGAGCACGTCGAGCGGCAGCACGAGGGCGTCGTCGAGCGCGGGCAGCCGCCGCCGGCTGGTGACGATGGCCGCGCAGCCGCCGGGCCGGGGCAGCGCCGCGCGGACCTGGCCGGCGTCGCGGGCGTTGTCGAGCACCAGCAGGATGCGCCGCCCGTCCAGCAGGTCCTGGTAGAACGCGGCCAGCTCGCCCGGCTCGGACGGGATCCGCTCGGCGTCCACGCGCAGGCGCCGGACCAGGCGGTCGAGCGTCTGGGTGGGGCTGAGCGCGGCGTGCTCCTCGGCGTACCCGTGCAGGTCGAGGAAGATGACGCCGTCGGGGAACGCGCCCTGCAGCTCGTGCGCGGCCCGCACGGCCAGCGCGGTCTTGCCGGCCCCGCCCATGCCGTAGATGGCGCACAGCGACCGCCCGCCCGGCCCGCCGATGGCGTCGGCGACCAGGCGCAGCTCCTGCTCGCGGTCGGTGAAGTGCGGGTCGGGGCGCGGCAGCCCGGAGATCGGCGGCTCGGCCGGCCCTGCGGCGGGCGGTGCGGCGCCGAGGGCGCGCCGGTGTGCCGCGGCGAGCTCGGCCCCCGGCTCCAGCCCCTGCTCGTCGCGGAGGCGCTCGCCGGCCAGCCGGTACACCGCGCCCGCCTCGTCGCGCCGGCCGAGCGCCGTGAGCGCGTCGATGAGCAGCGCCGCGGCCCCCTCGCGGACCGGACCGGCGGCCACCTCGTCCTGCAGCAGCTCGACCACGACCGGGTAGCGCCGCTGCTGCGCCTCGATCCCGGCGAGCATCTCCAGCGCGGCCCGCCGCCGGTCGTCCATCTGCCGGCGCAGCGGCTCGAGCCGGTCGCCGACGTCGGCCAGCGGCGGGCCCTCCCACAGGCCCAGCGCCTCGCGCAGCAGCGCCGCCGCCGCGGCCGGGTTGCCCTGGTCCCGCGCGACCCGGGCGGCGCCGGCCAGCCGCCGGAAGCGGTGCCAGTCGACCGCCTCGGGGTCGACCCGCAGCCGGTACCCGGGCCGGCGGGTCTCCAGCTCCCCGCCGGTGCCCCCGGCGGCAAGGGTGCGCCGCAGCGTGGACAGGTAGTGGTAGGCGCTGTCCCGGGTGGCGCCGCCCGGCCCGCCCCACACCGCCGAGATGATCTCGTCGAGGCTGGCCCCGCCCTCCCCGCGCATCAGCAGCAGCGCCAGCAGGGCGCGCGCGGTCGCGCCGGTGACGTCGACGGGCCCGTCGGCGCCGAAGACCCGCACCGGGCCCAGCAGCCGGAAGCGGACCGCGGAGTCGGGCATTGTCCACATGTACCGCATCTGCTCACGCGGACGCGAGATGTCGATATTCAGATCACTTTCAGATCCCACTCAGACGCCTTACCGCAGGCCCCGGAGACAGTCGAGCGGACGGCGGCGTCTACAGGGGGGATACCGATGGAACAGCACGTCCTCGTCGAGCTCAATGCGGCCGGTCTCACGGTCACGGTCTCCGGTGAACCGGGCGCGGTGGCGGTCTTCGTCGACGCGGTGCGGCGCGGCCGGCCGGCCCCGGCCCCGGCGCGCCCGACCGGATGGGCCCGGCTGACCAGCCAGGAGGCGGCCGTGGCCACCCTGGCCGGCCGGGCACTGACCAATCAGCAGATCGCCCATCGCCTGCACATCTCCACCCACACGGTCAACTACCACCTGCGTCAGATCTTCCGGAAGCTGGAGATCGACTCCCGCGTCCGGCTGGCCACGCTGGCCCAGCCCAACGCTCACTGACGGACCGCTGCCTCAGGGCGCGGCCGGCTGGGCGTGCAGCAGGTCCGCGCTCGGGGCGAAGAAGAGCGAGCCGGTCACCGGGGTGGAGAAGTCCAGGATGCGGTCGTGCCGAGCGGGTGGGGCGCCCAGGAACATCCGCTCGAGCATCCGCTCGGTGACCGCCGGGGTGCGGGCGTACCCGATGAAGTACGTGCCGAACTCGCCGCGGCCGACCTCGCCGAAGGGCATGTTGTCGCGCAGGATCCGGTGCTTCGTGCCGTCCGCGTCGACGATCGTGGTCAGGGCCACGTGCGAGTCGGTGGCCTTGGCCGCGTCCGGGATCTCGACGTCGGACAGCTTGCGGCGGCCGATGGCCTGCTCCTGGGCTTCCACCGGCAGCGCGTTCCAGGCGTCGAGGTTGTGCAGGTACTTCTGGACCGTCACATAGCTGCCGCCGGCGAAGCGCTGGTCCTCGGCGCCGATCAGCACGGCGGCGCCGGCGACCGGGCCGACCGGGTTCTCGGTGCCGTCGACGAAGCCCAGCAGGTCGCGGATGTCGAAGTACTTGAACCCGTGCACCTCGTCGCGGACCGTCACCGCGCCGCGCAGCCGGTCCATGATCTCGGCGCCGAGCGCGAAGCACAGGTCGGGCCGCTGGGCCCGCACGTGGAACAGCAGGTCGCCCGGGGTGGCCACGGCCGTGTGGACCGGCCCGGTCAGTTCCCGGAAGGGGCGCAGCCCGGCCGGCCGCGGCCCGGCGAAGAGCCGGTCCCAGGCGTCGGACCCGATCCCGGCGACGCAGCTGAGCCGGCCGTCCTGGTCCCGGAAGCCGACGGCGCGCTGCAGCCCGGCCAGGTCCGCCAGCAGGTCCCGCACCCGCGGCTCGCCGCCCGCGTCGATCGTCGCCACCAGGAACAGCGCCGCCCGGGTCAGCGGGCTCAGCACCGCCTGCGGCGTCACCTGCGCGCCCACCCGTTCACCTCCCCGCTCGTCGGCCCGCGGTTGCTACCCGGCCCGGGCCGGGATATTCGCGTAGCGTCGCGGGCCATGACGCTCGGGAGCTGCTGCGCCTGGGACGACGAACCGGACCAGATCACGAGCTGCTGCGCGCCGCCCTTCGCTCAGCGCAGCACGCGCAGGGCGACGGAGAATGACGCGGGCTCGGCGGCCAGCACGTACCGCGGCAGCACGCCCGGCCCGCAGGCGGCGCTGCCCAGCCCGTGATGGGCGTGGTCCAGGTGCAGGTGGACACGGTCGGACCGGACCAGGCCGGTGGCGTGCCGGGCGGCGTCCAGGGCCGCGGTCGACCAGGGGCGGGCGGTGAAGCCGATGCGACGGCGCTCGACCCGCAGCCCGGTGCCGTCCGGCGCGGTGAGGCACACCCACCGGGCGTCGGCGCGGTTGCCGTTCGCCTGCGGGCAGACGCACGGCGTGTCTCCTGCGGGCACGCAGGGTGTGGCCGGGCCGTCCACGGTGGACGCGCCACGGCGTGTCTCCTGCGGGCACGCAGGGCGTGGCCAGGCCGTCCACGGTGGACGCGCCACGGCGTGTCTCCTGCGGGCACGCAGGGCGTGGCCAGGCCGTCCACGGTGGACGCGAGGCCCGCACTCCCACCGCACGGGTCAGCGCCCGGTGACGCGCTCCGGCTCGATGGTGAGCAGGAGCCGGATCTGGTCGCGCCCGCCGAACCACGGGTAGGGCCCGCCGAGGTACCGATGGGCGAGCTTCTCGATGTGCTCGACCGCGCCCTCCTCGGTCATGCCGATGACCCGCCCGCGCACCTGGAAGTACCGCCGCGGCTCGTCGGAGTCGCCGATCGCCACGGCCACCCGCGGGTCGCGCTCGATGTTGCGCACCTTCTGGTGCCCGCGCACGGTGTTGATCAGCACATGCTCACCGTCGGTGTCCACCCAGGTCTGGGTGATCTGCGGCGACCCGTCGGGCATGAGCGTCGTGAGATAGCAGAGACTCGGTCGTTCCAGCAGCTGCAGCAGTACCTCGGGAAGATCCACGACCGCAGGCTATATCCTGGGCTCCCCTTCCGCTCGAGGTGGTACGCAGGGTGATCGGCCACGACGCTGAGCTGTCCAGGTACGACGACACACCGCACTGCGTCCTGGCCGCCCACATGGCGGACGACGGCGTCTGGTTCGGCGCCCGCGCCTGGATCGTGAGTGCCCGGTGGACAGCGCGCTGACCGACCTGCTGGCCGAGCTGGCCCCGGGCCGCGACGGCCGGCGCGCGTTCGCCGCCCTGGAGCGGCAGATGTTCAGCATCGAGCGGGGCCCGGCGCGCCTGTGGCTGGTCCGCCGGCTGTACGAGCTGGCGTCCGCGCCGGACAACGGCAACCGCCCGCTGCTCGTACGGCTGATCGCCCGCATCGCCTGGAGCCACCGGCACACCTGGGCGCCGGACCGGTCACCGGCCGTGGGCGAGCAGCTGCGGGACGGCCTGCCGGCGCTGACGACCTTCGTCGCCGATGCGGATCCCCTGGTACGGCGGGTCGCCCCCTACGCCATCTGCGAGATCGTCACCGGCGAGTCCGGCCTGGCGTGGCGGATCCGGGATCAGGCGGCCGTCGAGGAGGACCCGCCGGCGCTGGCAGGCCAGATCCGGGCGCTCGACGAACTCGGGCACGCGCCGGCACCCGGCTCGACACCGGCGCCGTGGTTCGCGTCGTGGCTGCGGCACCCGAGCCCGGTGGTACGGCTGGCCGCCATCGGGGCGCTCGCCCGGCGCGGCGCCGGGCTCGGGGAGCACGCCGCCGACGTGCTGTCCGAGGATCCCCAGCCGTGGGGGGACTCCCCTTGGCGGCCCCGCGGCGGCCCCTCCAGCACGGTGCGATGGCTCGCCCGGCGCCTCGCCGAGCATCCGGACGAGGGCGAACGGCCGGCGCTGGCCGCGTTCACCAGCAACGCCGAGGAGGCGCGGCGAGGCGCCTCCGGGGCCGCGGCCACCGTGCTGAACCGCTGGCGCCGGCCGATGCCCCGCCTCTGGGCCGCCCTGGCCGCTGCCCTGTCGGACCCGTCCACGCTGGTCGCGCAGCTCGCCGCCGAGGTCCTCGCGACCGGCGGCGAGGCTGTCCGCCCGTACACCGGCCAACTGCTCGCCGCGACCGAGCGCGACGAGCCGATGACGGCCCTGCACGCGGCCGCCGCCCTGGCCGGCCTGGGCGACGCCGGAGCGGTCCCGCGGCTGGCGAGCTGGATCTCTGGCCGGTGCTACTGGCCGCTCACGATCGCGGCCGCCGAACTCCTCACCCCGTTCCCGCAGCTGCTGCCCACGATCCGCGACGCCGTCGGCCATCCCGCGTCGGAGCCCGCCCCGCTCCTGTCCGCCCTGGCCGCCTGGGGCCCGGCGAGCGCTGCCGCCGTCCCCGAACTCGTCGCCCTGCTGGACACGGTGCACGCCGCCCGCGTTTGCGTCACGCTCGGCCACATCGGCCCCGACGCCCGCCCGGCCGCCGACGCCCTCGACCAGCTCGCGACCGGCCGGCGCCGTCCCCCGTCCGTGGGCAGGGCCCGGTCTCCCGAGTGGCACGGCACGCAGGACGCGGCGTGGGCCCACTGGCGGGTCACGGGCGATCCTCGCGTGGCCCTGGTGGTCCTCGGCCGCGCCGTCCGCCGGGGCCCGGGCCAAGCCATGCTGCCGTTCCTGGCCGACCTCGGCCCGCTCGCCGCCGGCCACGCCGGCGACGTGCGCCGCCTCCTGGAGTTCCCGGGCGACTGGAACCGGGTCGAGGCCGCCCACGCCTGGTGGCGCATCACCGGCGACCCGGCGCCCGCGATCCCCGTCCTGCTGGCCGCGATCGAGCCCCTGCGCACCCGGCGGACCAGTGCGGTGGTCCGGGCGGCGGTGCGGTACCTGGGCGCCATCGGCCCGCGCGCCGGCGCCGCGCTGCCGATCCTGGAGGCCGCCCTGGCCGGCGACGAGCGCCTGATCGACAGCCACGCCCGGCACCCCATCCTCGCCGACGAGGCACTGGTGCGCGACGCCCGCGCCGCGCTCGGCCGCATCCGGCCGGAATGACCGCCTCGGCGCCTCGGCGCCTCGGCGGCGTACTCAGGCGGCGGCCCGCAACCGGGTCGCGGCGCACTCAGGCAGCGGCGGCCCGCACGTTGGGTCACAGCGCACTCAGGCAGCGGCGGCGCGCAGGTGGGTCGCGGCGTCGCCGGTCAGCGGCCGGCCGTGCCCGAAGCAGGCGATCTCGGCGTCGAGGTCGGCCTGTCGCCGGAAGGACGCGGCCGCCCGCTCCGGGTCGGCGTTGAACACCCCGAGCATGACGCCGCCGTCGGGCCCGCCGGCGATGGTGTCGCCGGCGAACAGGATCCGGGGCTCCGGCAGGTAGTACGCGACGCTGCCGGCGGTGTGCCCGGGCACGGCCACGCACACCGCGTGCACCCCGCCGCCCAGGTCGATGTCGTCGCCGTCGTCGACCTCGCGGTCCACCCGCACCGGCGGTGGCGGCTCGTCGGACATCTGGGCGTGGACCTGGTCCCACAGGCGCCGTTCCCAGTCCGACAGCACCGGCGGCGCCACGGCCGCCTCGCCGCGGATGACCGGCGCGTCCAGCCGGTGCGCGACGACCTCCACGTCGAGCCGGCCCGCCAGCTCGGCGGCGGCGCCGACGTGGTCCTCGTGGCAGTGGGTCAGCAGGATGCGCCGCAGATCGCGCCGCAGATAGCCGAGCTCGCCGATCACCCGCTGGATCTGCGGCCCCGACCCGGGCACGCTCGTGTCCACCAGGGTCAGCCCGTCCCGCCCGTGCCACAGGTACGCCTGCCCGACCGGAAAAGCGAGCATCACGAGCTGCGGATGCAGTACCACCATCGCCACACCCCGACGCTACGGCCCGCCGCGAATCAGGTGCAGCCCACTTCGCTGTGCGCGGATCCGCTCACAGCGGACGCTCACCTCGCCGTTGTGCAGCGCTCAGAGCACCGTCACGAGGCGGAAGCGCTGCAGCACGACCGGCGTGTCGTCGTGCACTGTGAAGTCCGGGTTGCCCAGCCAGCCTCGGTAGTCCGTTCCGTGCCAGTACTTCTCGTGCCCGGCCCGCCAGGAGGCAACCGAGTCGTCCCCTTCGCCTTCGTCGCGGGCGTGGTCGAGGTCGACGTCGCCAAGGCGGCTGACGCGCACCTCGGTCACTTCGATGACCGCGACCCGGCGACCGGCGGAGTCGACCACAGCCGCTCGGGTTCCCACGACGGGCAGCGGCTCGCGGTCGATCTCATAGTCCTGGAGCAGGCCGGTCGTGGCGGTCTTGGTCCCGTCGAGCACGGCGGCGACCAGCTTGTCGCGTAGCGGACCGGGGAAGGCGAACTCGAACGTGGGCAGGTGGTCGGTGGTCACCGGCCCGAGGCTAGCGATCCAACCGGTCCTCGGCGAGTCGATTGTGCGGTCCACGAGCAGGCCACACAGCGCCGGTCACAAGGCACGCAGTCCGTTCTCGGGGCTTTGCTTCCGGGCGGCGTTCTACCTATCGGCCGGTGACGAGGGCGGCGTCGATGCGTCAGCGACCCGTCCGGCGTCATGGTCGATCAGGAGGCGCTGCGGGTGATGACGAGCATCGCCAGGTCCGCGTAGCGCTTGGCGACCGCGTCCGCGCTGAGCTTGCCGGCGGGGTCGAACCAGTCCGGGATGGAGGTGATCGCGGACATGATGAAGTAGTTCGCCATCCGGATGTCCAGGTCCGCCGACACACTCCCCTCCGCGATCGCGGACTTGATCATCGGCACCAGCAGTTCGTCGTAGTATCTGCGCTGCACGGCCATCAATGCGCGCAGGTCTTCGCTCGCGTGCCGCCACTCCCGCGCGTAGAGACTCGCGCGCTGCAGGTGCGTGAGGCACCAGAGGGCGTACTCCTCAAAAAAGGCGCGCAGCCGGTCGACGGCCTTGCCATCGGCGGCGCGATGGCGCTCGGCGATCTCCTGCACCTCACGGTGGGAGTCCTCGAAGATCTTGCGGAGCAGGTCGTCCTTGCCGTCGATGTAGTAGTACAGGCTGCCCTTCATCATGCCGAGCTCGTCGGCGACGTCCTGGACGGACGTAGAGGCGTAGCCTTTCTCCCAGAACAGCTTCACGGCAGCCTCGATGACTTCACGGTCGCGCGACCGCCGCCCGTTGAGCGGTGCGTCGGTCTTCTTCGGGGCAGCCTTCGAGGGCGGCATGCGCACCTGCTTCCTTGCTCAAAAACTTGATCGTAGCGCTTGGACGAGCTCAGCATGGACTCTCGACCTACTGTTCGGTAGGGGAATCCTGTGGCCCTCGCAGAGGCGTGACCGCCCGGGGACCATCCCCCGGCACATACGATGCGGCCGTGACGAACGGTTCCAACCTCGACGAGCTGCGCGCCGACGGCTCCTGGCGGCTGACCTGGTCCGGCGGCCGGCTGGACGAGGCCGTGTTCCGGCTGGCCCCGGACCCGGCCGCGGGCCGCCGGGCACTGGTGCGGCGGCTCGGCACGGACGCCGCCGATCCGGAGCAGTGGGAGGCCGCCCTGATCGAGGCGCTGCTCACCGACCCGGCCGCGGCCGGCCTGCGCCGGCTGGAACTGCACCTCACCGACTTCCACCACTCCGCGCGCCGCGCCGCGCAGGCACTGGCCACGCGGTCGCGCGAGCGGCTGACCATCCTGTACTTCGGCCACGACTTCGAGCATCTCTACGAGCACCACCACACCTCGACCGGCGGCGTCATCGACCCGCTGAGCCGGCTGCACGACGGCTTCGTCGACGACGCCCGCAACGGCATGTGGCAAGCGCTCCCGGCGCTGCGTGAGCTGACCGCCGCCGGCGGCCTGCTCTTCGACGACATCGACAGCGAAAGCCTCACCGACCTGCGCCTGCGCGGCGCGCTGCTCGCCCACGGCGGGATCTTTCCCGCCAAGGCACCCGGCCTGGTCACGCTGCAACTGGAGATCCGCACCGACGTGTTCGGCACCGCGTGCCCGGCCGAACAGCTCGAGGAGCTCGACCCGGCCGGGTACCCCCGGCTGCGGCACCTCGATCTGGGCCGGTCCGAGTTCGACGCCGGCGACCTCGGCACCCTCCGCGCGCTCGCCGACTCCCCGATCCTGCCCCAGCTGGAGACCCTGAGGATCAACAGCCTGCGGATCCAACCGTACGAGGCGGACGGCGACCCCCTCGACGCGCTGCGCGGCCTGGCCCCCGCCTTCGCCCACCTGGCCCTCTCCGTGGCCGGCGAGATCGAGGTCGCGGGCGCAACCCGCGCCGACGTGATCCGTGTCCTCCCGATAGCGAACACCTGACGGCTTGATCGACGTTCGCGCATCTGGCACGATGCGGCGACTCATCACTTCGGGGGATGTCGTGTCAGATACCGATGTGGCGCGGTTCGTGCTGGTGCGCTCGCGCTGGCGGGCGGCCGCCCCGCTGGCGGTCACGCTCGTGTTCCGGGCGCTGATCGTCGCCTACTCCCTGGCGCTCGGCGTCCGGGGTGGCTTCGTGTTCGTGGTGTTCGTGGTGTTCGGGGTGACCGGTCTCATCGGCCTGATCGCGTTCGTGACCACCCTGACGGCGCCGCCGGCCGAGCTGACCGCCGGCGGGCCCCGGCTGCGCGCGCTGGCGATCTCGCCCGACCTGACCGACGTGGCCTGGTCCGACGTAAGGGCGGCGTGGATCGCGTACCTCGGCAGCCAGCGGTGCCTGTTCGTGCTCGCCGGTGAGCGGGACCGGCCGTACATGGCGCCGATTCCCGATGGCCCGGACGCCGCGGCCGCGGTGCGGGAGCTCAGCGGCGGCACGGTCACCGTCGCGGACGAGCCGCCGCCCCGGCCGCAGACCGGCTCGCCGGTGTTCCGGCTGAGCGGGTACGGGCGGGCCCGACCGACGCCGCTGCTGGTGGGGATCCTGCCGTGGGTGGCGATCCTGGTCATGCTGCCGTGGCTGACGCACACGCCACAGCCGTGGGACCAGACGTGGTGGCCCACCGGCCACTGAGACGGCAGCGGAGCGGGATGACCGGGCAGGCGGCGCGTTTCCGCGATCCGACGTCGGCCTATTCGCTGTACGACCTGGCACTGCACCCGATCGACGTGGTGTGCCCGCAGTGCGCTGCCCGCGCCCGCGTGGTCGGGGCTCCCGGCGACGACCGGCCGTCGACGACCCGGGCGCGGCGGTTGGTGTGTGCCGCGTGCGGGCACACGGCGACGTGGTCGCCGCGGAGCGGATCGTCGTGGTGGGGCGCGGCCGTCGACCCGTTCTTCCGGCAGCCGCTGGCGCTGACGACGGCGGTCCGCGGGCACCTGTTGTGGGCGTACAACCGTGAGCATCTGCTCCTGCTGGCGCAGTTCGTGGCGGCCGGGCTGCGTGAGCGCGGCGCGCACGGGGGCTGCTCGATGTCGATGATCGAGACGCTGCCGGCGTGGCTCAAGTCGGCCCGCAACCGGGACGACGTCCTGGCCGCGGTGGCACGTCTGGCGGCCGGGCTCGACGATCCGGGCAAGGCCCGGCGCCCGGCAAGCACCGCCGACCTGCGTCGCCGCGGCGCTCACGAACACCGCTACCACCCGGCGGAGAATCCACCTCCCGACGCGCGGGCGTAGCAATTCTGCCGGGACCCGGCGACAGAATGACGCTCGTTTTCCTTGCCGAACTCTTACAAAAGAGTATTGACGGAACCTTATGAATTCCTTTTATCGTGATGGAAACTCCCTGCCCAGCTGGCGGCCGCGGCGGGACGGCCCGTCAGGATGGTGGGAGAGGACCATGTCAATGCAAGCATCGCCGCGGCTCCCGAGGTTGACGAGGACCGCGGCCGTCGTAAGCCTGCTGACCGCGGGAGCCGTGGCGCCCGGCACCACCGCGAATGCGGCGATCCCGGCCCCGCCCGCGGGCTTCACCCAGGTGTGGAGCAGCGACTTCGACGGCGCGGCCAACACCGGCGTCGACACGGACGCCTGGCAGTACGACACCGGCCCGGGCAGCAGCTTCGGCACCGGCGAGATCGAGACGATGACCAGCAGTACGCAGAACGTCTACCGCGACGGCAACGGCCACCTGGTCATCAAGGCGAAGCACGCCGGCACCGACCCGGCCACCGGCTGGACCTCCGGGCGGATCGAGACCAAGGCGACGTTCGGCGCCGGCGCGGGCGGGGTCCTGCTCGTCAAGGCCGCGGTCTGGCAGCCGGACGTGACGACGGCCAACGGCGCGGGCTACTGGCCGGCGTTCTGGATGCTCGGCTCCACGCTGCGCACCGGCACCCCGTGGCCCACCTCCGGCGAGATCGACATCATGGAGGACGTCAACGGCCGCAGCTCCGTCTTCGGCACGCTGCACTGCGGCACGAACCCGGGCGGCCCGTGCAACGAGTCCACCGGCATCGGCAGCGGCGAGCGCGCCTGCAGCGGGTGCCAGACGGGCTATCACACGTACGCGGTGCAGGTCGACCGCTCGGTCAAGCCGGAGCAGATCCGCTGGTACCGCGACGGCACCAACTACTTCACGGTGAACGCGAACCAGGTGCCCGCGGCGACCTGGACGAACGCGGTCGACCACCCGTTCTTCATCATCTTCGACCTCGCCATCGGCGGCGGCTTCCCGGGCGCCTTCGGCGGCGGCCCCAACGCCGCCACGGCCGGCGGCCACGCCATGAAGATCGACTACGTCGCCGTCTACCGGAAGTAGGGCCCGGGATGACCCGCATCACCGCGCGCGTCTGCGCCGCGGTGGCCGCCGCCGGCGTGCTCCTCGCCGCCCCACGCGGGTCGACGGGTTCGGCCTGAAGCTCGCCCTGCGCGTGCACACCAAGGGCGGCCAGGAGTCGACGGTCGGCGAGACCCAGGCCGTCTTCGCGCAGGGCCGCAACGCCACGTTCCAGGAGTTCGTCGACGCGATGCCGGCGCAGTTCAAGCACCTCGCCCAGGTCCAGGCGCCGTACCGGATCCTCGCGCCGAGCAAGGACACCGCGTTCCAGCCGGGCGGCCAGTACCAGAACTACTTCAAGAGCTACACGTCGTCCCTCGGCTACAACGTCTCCACGAGCGACGTCTTCGGTTGCGCCGGGTCGCTCGCATCCAACGCGGCCCTGTGCGGCGCGCTCAACCGGCACGTCGCCCAGCTCCCGCAGGCGCAGTGGGGCGACGTCAGCAAGAAGCCGAGGTCGTGGAGGGACACACGAACGCTATCGATCGGCGGCATCCTGATCCGCCGCGGACAACGCGCGGAGGCGCGCGATCGTTTCCCGGACCCGCTCCTGGAGCAGCTCGTCGGCCCAGACGAGGTCGTCCGCGGAAGCGATGGCGCCCGAGCGGCCATCCCGACCGAGGAACTCCTCCAGGGCGGGGATCGTCTCGACCGCGCCCAGTTCCACGATGATCGGAAGGGCGAGCCGGCCGGCATAGTCGGTGATGCCGCGGCCGAGCGGCCCGGCCAGCTCCGCCGTGGGCACGCCGAGCCGGGCCAGGGCCCGGGCGGCGGCCAGCCGGTTCCAGGGGTCGTCCAGCCGGTCGCGCAGCCGCGGTTCCAGGTGCGCCACCGCCGCCGGGAACGCGCGCGCGAGGTCGGCGACGCAGTCCGCGGCGTGCCGCGCGGGGGTGCGCCCGCCGGCGAGCACGGCCTCCACGGTCGGCAGCACGCCGTCCGGCCCGGACACGGCCGCGACCACCCGGGCCGCCAGGACCTGCTTGTCCCGCTTCGGATGCATCCGATCGGCCGTGCCGGTCAGGTGCGCCGCCGCGACGGGCAGCAGGGGTGCCAGCGCCTCGCCAAGCTCGCCGAGGTCCGGCATGTTCGTCTGCCGCAGCCACACGTCGCCGGCCAGGAGGGCGCGCAGCGCGTCGAGCACCGCGCCGGTGTCCCCGGTCAGCCGGCGGACCGCCAGGGCCGCCTGCAGGTCGCCCCCCTCCGCCGCCCGGGTGCGCCAGAAGGGCAGGGCGGCGGCATCGTCGTGGCCGAGCATCAGCAGCACCCCGGCGGCCTGGGCACCGGCGTGCGGCACGGCCGCGACCAGCTCCGGCAAAAGCGGCGCAGCGGCCGCGCCCCAGTGCCCGATCAGCCCGGCCAGCACCTCGGCGTCGGCGGGACGGGCGGCCAGCCGTTCCCCGACCGCGGCCACGACCTGCGGAGTCGGGCGGACGGCGCCGGGCGCGAACCGGAACGGGCGATCCGGGGCGGCCGCGACGCAGACCGGCTCGACCCAGCGCGGGTCACCGAGCCGGTGCAGCGTCTCGACCGCCCGGTACTCGACCGTGAACCCCTGCTCCCCGGCCGTTTCGGGGAAGCGGGCGGCGGCACCGGCCACCACGTCGGCGAACTGCCCGGCCGCCGCGCCCGCCTGGCGCAGGACGTCCATCACGCCCTCACGCACGCCGGCGTCGGGGTCGTCGAGCAGCGGCCCCACCAGCGGCACGAACATCGGCGGCGCGGACCGGCTGACGTCGCAGCGCTGCCGCAGGGCCCAGAGCCCGGCCCGGCGCGTGACCGGGCTGGCGGACCCGAGCATCTGCCGCGCGACCTCGACCGCCACGGGGGCGGGCGGGGCGACCACGAGCTCCTCCGACCACTCCGCTCCGCGGGCCCAGGCATAGGGGATCTTCGCTCCGTCGTCGACCGCGGCGACCAGGCCAGGGATCGTGCCCGCCGGCCAGTCCAGGCCGGCCCGGAGCAGGGCCAGCGCGGCGGCCACCCGCACCGGCGGGTCACCGCGCAGGACGGCGCCGGCCAGCGCGCCCCCGGCGGAGGCGGCATCCACCTCGCCCAGCCCGAGCGCCAGCGTGGCCCGCGCCGCCGGTGCGTCCTCCACCGCCCAGCGCCGCCACAGCGGCCCGGCGCCCGCGCCGGCCTTCACGGCGGCGTAGGCCGCGGCCTCGCGGACCTCGGGGTCGGCGTCGTCGAGCAGGGCCACCAGGGTCTCCCGCCGGGCCGCCACCGCCGCCCGGACCCACGGGAGGGACTCCCCGTAGGCCTGCCGGTCGTCGGCCAGCATGCCCAGCATCCAGGCGAGGTCCGCGCGGTGCGTGGCGCCCGCCGCGGCCAGCTCGGCGAGGAACGGTACGGCGGCCACCGTGGCGGGACAGACCGTGCCCTGGTGGAAGATGCTGCCGTACAGCTCGGAGATCGCCGCCGAGGCCGCTTCCCCGTCCTCGGCCCCCGCCTGCCGGATCAGTTCCGGCGTGTCGTCCGCCTCGCCGTACGCGTGCGACAGCTCGCCCCAGGCGATCGCGTCAAGACCATCGAGCACGCCTCGCAGCCTACGACCTCGGCCCGCCCAGGGCGGCGAGGACCGCGTCCACCCGGCCGTCGAGCGGGCCGCTCAGCTCCAGCACCGGCACGTCCTCCCATGCCTCCAGCGGGTCCGTGTAGAGCAGGTCCAGCAGCGCGTCCTGCATGCCCGCCCGGAGCCCGGGCATCTCCGCGGCCGGCAGCATCGGTGTGGTGAGCGTGATGACCAGCAGGTCCAGGCCCGCGAAGGCCCGGCGCAGTGCCGCGGCGTCGGACTCGTCCGCCGGGTCCGCGCCGCCCGCGGCCAGGTACGCCAGGTAGTCCAACGGCGTCCGGTCGAAGACCACGTCCGGCAGCGGCGAGCCCAGGGCCCGGACCGAGCGGGCCAGCATCGCCCGGTAGTCCTGCGCCGACGGCGGGAAGCCGAACTCGTACCCTTCCTCCTCGAGCAGGTAATACGGCTCGTCGACCACCACATGGCCGGGCAGGTGCGCGCCGAGCGCCTCGGCCAGCGTCGTCTTCCCGGTCCCGTGCGTGCCGGAGACCCCGACCCTCATCCGCTCCTCCTGGTCAGCCCAGCGTTGCGCTCGCCGCCCGCAGCTCGTCCAGGGCCGCGAGCGTGTAGCGGGCCAGGTCGTCATTGGCGGCACGGTCGCCCTCGGACCATTCCGCGTAGCCCCGCTTGAAGGCGAGGACGCCCAGCTCCCCCGCAATGGCCGCGGTCGACTCGGGCACGCCGCGGGCGACCAGGGCGGTGGTCATCGCCGCCGCGAGGCCGACACTCTTCAGGGCGTCGCGCTCCTGCAGCTCGGCACTGGCGGCCACGGCGGCCTTCAGGCGCGGGGCGAGCTCGCGGTTCATGGGGCCCATCATGCTCGAGGCGCGCTCGAGGCCGGCGGCGACCGCCTGGAGCGGGGTGGCGCCCGCGGGGGCCTCGGCGATGCCCTCGGCCAGGAGCCGGCTGAGGGTCTCCTGGCCGGCCACCAGCAGCTCGCGCTTGTCGGGGAAGTGCCGGAAGAAGGTGCTCTTCGTGACCCCGGCGCGCTCGGCGATCTGCGCGACCGTCGTGGCGTCGTAGCCCTGCTCGACGAACAGGTCGACGGCGGCCAGGACGAGGCGTTCGCGTGCACCTGGTTCCCACCGGCCCATACTCCGATCATAGGTGATGGGACTCTTGTCCCGTCGACCTGGTAGTGTGACGGGACAAGAGTCCCATCACTTGGGGAGAGTCCCATGCGCGTCTTCGTCACCGGTGGCACCGGTCTGATCGGGTCCGCCGTCGTCGCCGAGCTGCTCGGCAACGGCCACACCGTCCTCGCGCTCGCCCGCTCCGACGCGTCCGCACGGGCCGCCGAGGCGGCCGGCGCCGAGCCGCTGCGGGGAGGCCTCGCCGACCTGGACGTCCTGCGCACCGGCGCCGCCCGGGCCGACGGGGTGATCCACCTCGCCTTCAGCAACGACTTCAGCAGCGCCGAGGCCGTCGCGGCGGCGGTCGCCGAGGAGAGCGCCGCCCTCGCGACGCTGGGCGAGGCGCTCGTCGGCACCGACCGCCCGTTCGTCACGTGCTCGGGCACGCCGTACGCCCCGGGCCGCGCCTCCACCGAGGCCGACCCGCTGCCGACCGACGGGCCGGTCGGCGGCCGGAGCCTGGCGGTCATGGGGGTCCTGGGCCTGGCCTCGCGCGGGGTCCGCAGCGCCGCCGTGCGCCTGCCGCGGACGGTCCACAACGAGGGCAACGGCGGGTTCGCCGGCCTGCTGACCGGCATCGCGCGCCAGACCGGCGTGTCCGGCTACCCGGGCGACGGCGCACAGCGCTGGCCGGCCGTGCACGCGCTCGACGCGGCGACCCTCTTCCGGCTGGCCCTTGAGCTGGCGCCGGCCGGGACCTCCTGGCACGCCGTGGCCGACGAGGGCGACGCGGTGCGCGACATCGCCGAGGTCATCGGCCGCCGGCTGGGCCTGCCGGTCGAGGCGGTGCCGGCGCAGACCTACGGCCCCCTCGGCCCGATCTTCGCGACCGACCAGCCCTCATCCAGCGCCCACACCCGCACGGCGCTCGGCTGGGAGCCGAAGCACCCGAGCCTCCTGGAGGACCTGGAGAACATCCAGCCCTGACGGCGGGCGTGACATGATCCTGCGATGATCCTGATCACCGGGGCGGCCGGCGGGGTGGCGAGGCTGCTCGACCTGCCCGGCCCGATCAGACGCACCGACCGGGTGCCGCACCCCGACCATCCCGGCATCGTCACCGGGGACCTCGCCGATGCGGGGTTCTGCCGCGAGGTCGTGCGGGGCGCCGACGCGATCGTCCACCTCGCCGGCCAGGCCGACCCGCAGACGCCCTGGCCGGGGCTGCGCTCGCCCAACGCCGACGTCGTCGTGAACGTGCTCGACGCGGCGGTGGCCGCCGGTGTACCGCGGGTGCTGCTCGCCTCGTCGCTGCATGCGGTCGCCGGCCACCTCGACGCGGGCCGGACGTTCGTCACCGAGGACATGCCGCCGCACGCCTGCTGCCCGTACGGCGCCACGAAGGTCCTCGTCGAGCAGCTCGGCCGCTGCTACGCCGACATCTGGGGCCTGACGGTCGTGTGCCTGCGCCTGGGCGGGGTGCGCGACCGTCCGCTCGGCCGGAGCTGGCGGGGCGGCTGGCTCAGTCCCGGTGACCTCAACCGGTTCGTCGCCGCCGCCCTCGCCGCCGACCTCCAGTTCGGCACGTTCCACGGGGTGTCCGCCAACACGCCGCAGGTGTACGCCCACGCCCTCCCCGGCTACGCCCCGCGGGACGACTCGGCGGCGTTCACCGACCTCCCCGACGACCTGACCGGCCCGCCCGCGACCCACCCGAAGTGGGGCATCGCCCACCGGAGCTGATCACGCCGAGGGCGCGGCCGACGCCGACGCTGACGGCGACGCCGACGCCGAAGGCGACGCCGGGGGCTGGTACGGCACCGCGCTGCCCTTGACGTACTGCTCCCACGGCACGTCCCAGTCGGTCCAGCCGTTGCCCCACTTCACGTGCTCCTCGGTGTTGCGGATGATCACCGGGTCGCCGATCAGGGTCTGCTTCCACAGCCATTCCGCGTTCGCGGGCGACAGGTTGGTGCAGCCGTGGGAGACGTTGCGCTTGCCCTGGTCGCCGACGGACCAGGGTGCCGAGTGGAAGTACTCGCCGTCCCAGGTCAGGCGCTGGGGCCAGTACACCTTCAGGCGGTAACCGTCCTTCGAGTCCGACGGGACGCCGAAGGACGAGGAGTCGAACCACTCCCACTCGTTCTTGATCATGATCATCATGTGCCCGCTGGCCGAGGGGTGGCCCGGGCGGCCGTTGCTCACCGGGATCGTCTTCACGACCTGGCCGTCCTGGGTGACGGTCAGCTGGTGTGTCCGGTTCTCGACCTCCATGAGGAACAGGCGGCCGACCGTGAGGGCGACGGTGAGGTCCTTCTCGGCGTACCACTTCCCGCCGATCGGCATCCCGCCCAGCGAGGCCCGCAGGGTGAGCCGGGTGCCGGGCTGCCAGTAGTCCTTCGGCCGGAAGTGGACCTCCTTGGGCGTGAACCAGTTCCAGGCGCCCTCCTGCGGCGGCTCGCTGACCACGCTGAGGCGCTGCTGGACGGCGGCCCGCTGGTCCTTGGCCACGTCGACGCCGAAGTTGATGATGAACGGCATGGCCACGCCGACGGTCTGGCCGTCGGCGACGACGGTGGTCACCTTGGCCAGGTTGCCGGGCTTCTTCATGGTGGTGAAGCTGGTGCTGGCGGTGGCCGTCGTGCCGTCGGCGCCGGTCGCGGTGACCTGGGCCTGGTAGGCGGTGCCGTACTGCAGCTGCTGCGCCGGCACCCACGAGCCCGGGACCTGGTGCGGCACCGCCGCGATGCGCCCGCCGGCCGCGTCGAGGAACACGACCTCGGTCTTGTTGGCGTTGGCCACGGTGACCGCGACCTCCATGGCCGCCGGCAGGTTGGCCGCGCCGTCGGCCGGCGCGGTGATCTGCGCCGTCACCGGCGGGGCGCTCGGGCCGGTCGAGGCCGACGGCCCGCCGGGGCCCTGCCCCGAGGACTGCGGGGACTTGCCGTCGGTGGTGCAGCCGGCCAGCACGGCCGCGCTCCCGGCGACGATGACGGAGCGCCGGCTGGTCCGGGCGTCACGAAGCATGGCGTAGGCCTTCAACGAGGAGGGGGTGAAGCGCACACCATGAAGACGCACGGCGAGCCGCGAAAGTTTACGTCTTCCTTAAACGATCTGCCCGGCCGTGGATGAGGTTGGCCGACAGCAGCATGCCGCGGTCGTCCAGCACCTCCGCGGTCGGCGCGTCGGCGACGATGCGGTGCTGCTCGCTGAAGACCACGCACCGGTCGGCCAGGTCGGGCAGCGTGTCCAGGTCGTGGGTGGCCAGGACGATGGTCTTGCCGGCCGCGCGCAGCTGCTCGAGGAGCTCGATGAGCCAGAACTGGGTGCGCGGGTCGAGCGCGGCGGTCGGCTCGTCGAAGAGCAGCACCTCCGGGTTCATGACCAGCACGGAGGCGATGGCCACCCGCTTCTTCTGCCCGCCGGAGAGCTGGAACGGCGCCCGGTCGGCCAGGTCGGCGATGTCGAGCATGGCCAGCACGTCGTCGACCCGGGCAGCGGCGGTGGCGCGGTCCAGGCCGAGCTGCAGGCAGCCGAAGGCGATCTCCTCGCGCACCGACGGGGAGAACACCTGGGCGTCGGAGTTCTGGAAGACGAAGCCGACGCGGGCCCGGAAGCCGTGGTTGAACTGCTCGTCCTCGAGCTTGTCCTCGGTGACCTCCTCGCCGAACGCGGTGAAGGTGCCGCGGTCGGCGAAGAGCAGCCCGTCGAGCAGCTTCAGCAGGGTCGACTTGCCGCAGCCGTTCGCGCCCAGCAGCGCGACGGTCTCGCCCTGGCCGACGCGCAGCGAGACGCCGTCCAGGGCGGGGAAGCGTTCGAGGTACGAATAGTGCAGGTCCGTGCACTCGAAGACCGTGGTCATCGTCCAACCTTGTAGTCGGCGACCAGGATGGCCGCGGCCAGGGCGGCGGCGCCGAGCGTGAACGCGAGGTCGGCGCCGCGCAGCCGGAAGCCGCTGAGCGTCCGGGCGTTGCCGGAGTAACCGCGGGCGGTCATCGCCTGGTGGACCTCCTCGGAGAGCTGGTGGGCCTTGCCGAAGAGCGTACCGGCGCCGGCCGCCACGAACCGGCGGCCCGCCTCGGTCTCGCCGCGCCCGGCGCTGGAGGCCAGCGTGCGGGCCTTGCGCGCGGTGTACATGTCGTCGACCGCGTCGAGCAGCAGGAACAGGTACCGGTAGGCCATGCCGATGATGAGCACGAACATCTTCGGCACGCCGAACGCCCGCAGCGCCGCGAGCAGGCGCACCCAGGGCGTGGTCAGGGTGAGCAGCACGACGAGCGAGATCGAGGTGGCCACCCGGGTCACGATGATCCCGGCGCCGTGCAGCCCCTGCTCGGTGACGCCATGGGTGTGTCCGTGCCAGTGCCACAGCGGGAGCAGCACGTCGCCGGGCGTGACCACGGACAGCGTGGCCGGCAGCACCACGATCCCGGTGAAGATGGGGATGAACAGCCAGACCCGCTTGATGAAGAACCCCAGCGACAGCCCGGACGCGACCGCGAGGGCCACGGTGGCCACGTACGCCCCGGCCAGGATCGGCAGCGAGTGCACGAGCGCGACGACGACCAGCAGGCCGACCATGGTCACGAGCTTGACCCGCGGGTCGAGCCGCTGCAGCAGGCCGGGCCCGGCGGCCACGTCCTCGGAGAAGATGGCCTGCCGCAGCACGCCGGTCGCCCCGGCCAGGGTCTTGGCCACGAAGCTGCCCTTGCGGCGCTTGCCGATGCAGCCGCACGGGCACAGCCCGACCTCGGGCTGCAGCAGCCAGGCGGGCGCGGTCACGACCGCACCGGCGGGGAGTCGAGGTCGGCCGCCTCCCGCTCGCCGCCGCGCAGGCGCCCGATGAGCCAGGTGAGGCCGAAGACCACGGCGGCGACGACCACCACGCCGATGAACGCGCTGAGGATGTACTGCCACCAGCTCCCGCCCCCGTAGTCCGGCAGCAGCGTCCGGCCCCAGAAGTCGGTGTAGCGCTGCAGCCCCTCGGGCACGGCGCCGAGTTTGTACTTGGCCAGGTCCAGGTCCTCGGGGGCGTCCTCGCCGAATGCCCCGCCGGGCGCGAGCAGGCCGAGCGGGCTGATCAGGGCCATGATTCCGAGCGTGACGAGGGCGGCGCGGACCGGGCTGACCGGCCGGCGCTGAACCTCGGCGTCGGTGAGCGGGACCTCGGGGGCGTTGATGCGCAGCAGCGGCACGTTCGCCCGCTGCAGGTACGCGACCACGCCGCCGGTGAGCGCGCCCTCGACCACGCCGGCGATGATCAGGTGGGCCAGCATCATCGCGGGAATGGTCTGCGAGAGGTGGAACGGCGCGTAGAGCGGGGTGCCGTCGGCCTTGTGGAACAGGTCGGGCTGGATGCCGAACTCGACCGCGGCGGCCAGGGCCGAGGCGTTGAGCCCGACGTAGGCGCCGACCGCGCCGGCCCACACGCGCCGCCCCGAGGTGAGCGAGGCGTTCCTGGTGAGCAGCCGGTACGTCCAGTAGGCCACGAACGGCAGCACCACCGCCATGTTGAAGGCGTTGGCGGGGAACGCGAGTATCCCGCCGTCGCCGAAGAACAGGGCCTGGATGAGCAGGGCTATGGACACGGCTATGCACGCCGCCCACGGCCCGAGCAGGATGGCGATCAGCCCGCCGCCGACCGCGTGCGCGGTGGTGCCGTCGGGGATCGGGATGTTGAACATCATGACGACGAACGAGAACGCCGCGCCGAGCGCGACGAGGGGCACGTAACGGCTCTTGACGACCTTCTTCACCCGCGCCGCGGACTGCCACCACAGCGGCAGCATCGCGGCGCCGAACACGACGCTGGTCTGCGGGCTCAGGTATCCGTCCGGAATGTGCACGACCGCCTCCTTGGTGTCGACGGCAGTCTTTCGCTATCGCAAGTTATTTGCAATAGCAAAACGCGGGCATGAGGCCTTCACGGCGCCGATGTGACCCACTGCACGGCGTCGAGGTCCGCGTAGCAGCCCTGCAGGTGGCGCTCGGCGCGGCCGCCGAACGCGGTGCGGGCGTGCAGCACCCGGGTGTTGTCGAAGATCACGCAGTCGCCGGGGGCGAGCTTGAACGTCACCATGGCGCCGGGACGGTTGAGCAGGTCGTCGAAGGCCCGGTAGGCGGCGTAGAAGGCGGCCAGCGCCTCCGGCGGGCCGGCGAGGGCCTGCAGCGAGCGGTTGTTGTACCGGATCTCGCGGATGCGGCCGCGCTCATCCACCCCGATCATCGGCCGCTGGGCCCGCAGCCGCCCCCAGGCGAAGGTCACCGGCGTGCCCGAGAGCACCGCGAAGTGACCGGGATGCCGTTCCCGCAGCAGTACGGCGGCCCGGAACCCGTCCACCAGGCCCGACTCCCCGCCGGCCGCGGCGTCGCGCAGGCAGTGCAGCAGCTGCAGCGTCGGCACCGGGTCCCGGTAGGGGTTGTCGGTGTGCGGGGCGATGGCCCGCGCGGTGAACGCCAGGTTCGCCGGGTCCGGCTCGATCCGCACGTCGAACAGCTCGCCGTAGTTGGTGGTGCGCACGTGCCCGAAGGCGCGGGCCACGGCCAGCACCGTGCCCTCCTCGACCGGGGTGTCGCGCACGAGCGCGAAGCCGGTCCGCCACAGCGCACGCAACAGCGGCGCCGGGTCCCTGCTGAACGCCGCCCAGCCGGCCTCCGGCGGCTCGACCTGGTCCCAGAGGTCCTTGCCCCGCTCGGTCCGCCCGTCCCCGGCGTCGTCGGCCCGTTCGTGTGCGCGCAACCAGTTCCGGTCGAACACGGACCGGTGCCCGTCCGAAAACGTGACGGCGACGGTCTGCTCGTCCCCGGCGACCGACCGGACCGTGACGTCCGGGTCGAGATCCGCGACGGTGTGCGGCTTCTGGCCGCTGTGCGGGTCGCGGCAGGCCGGGCACGGGCAGTTGTCGCGCAACCACACGGGCGGGAACGGCAGCTCCATGGGGAGCCACCCTGCCACCCGTGCGTGAACGGCGGATGATGTCGATCTTGCCACGAAGCCCCCTGCGGCGGCGGGAGACTGCCGTCGGCGGGCTGTTCACCGACAACCGGCCGCCCTGCGTGCGTAGTCCTCACACGGCGACCAGCGCCTTCGCGGGGGCGGCGGTGCGGCGGGTGATCGCCGGGGCGAGGGTGGCCACTCCAACGGCGGCGCCGATGCCGAGGGCCAGGGCGAGCCACCACAGGGCCGAAGGGGCGGCGGCGTAGACGGCGGTGCCCGCGCTCAGCGCCACGAACCGGGCCACGCCCCACGTCCACTGGTAGCCGCCCTGGTACCGGCCGCGGGCCTCGGCCGGGGCGAGCGACGCCACGATCGCGCCGGGCAGGCCACCGATGAGCGCCTCGCCGACGGACCAGAGCACGACCGTGCCGGCGAAGGCCCAAGGAGTGTTCGCGACGCCGGTCAGGGCGACGCCCGCCGCCACCAGCAGGCTGGCGCCGACGTAGAGCGGCACCTGCCGTACACCCGCGAACACGTGCGTGGCGACGGGCTGCAGCACGACGACGAGGACCGCGTTGAGCGTGGCCATCAGGCCGTAGGTGGTCGCGGACAGCCCGTCGTCGCGAATCGCCAGGGGCAGGCCGACCTCGGTCAGGGAGTAGATCATCACCGCGACGGCGAACAGCGGGAGCAGGGCGCGCATCAGGGGATCGCGGAGGACCACGCCGTAGCCGGCGCCTGCCGCCGGGGTGGAGACGCGGGGCGTGCGCCCGGCGGGCAGGAGCAGGGCGACGATGGCGGCGTAGGCCAGGGAGGTCGCGGCATCCAGGGCGAACAGCAGCCAGTAGCCGCGCTCGGCCAGGAAGCCGCCGAGCATGCCGGCGACCGCGGTGCCGATGTTCACCGCCCAGTGGACCAGCGAGAACGCGACCCGCCGCCGCACCGCCGGGACCACGTCGGTCACCAGGGCGCTCGCGGCCGGGCCGACCATCGAGCCCGCCGCGCTGAGCAGGACGGCGGACAGGGCCAGGGCGGGGACGTTCGGGGACACGAACAGCAGGCCCTGGGCGGCGGCGGTGCCGAGCAGGCCGGCCAGCATCGTCGGGCGGCGGCCGAACCGGTCGGCGAGCAGGCCGCCGAGCGCCGCGCCGACCAGGTTTCCGGCGCCGAGCGCGCCGAGCACGATCGGCACCTGCGCGGTCGGCACGCCGCGGGCGCCGAGGTAGAACACGAAGAACGGGGTGATCACGTAGCCGAGCCGGTTGACCACGGTGCCGGCGAAGACGATCCAGGCCGCCCGGGGCAGCCCGCCGAAGGTCGAGAACATGATCGGCATCGTGCGGGCCGCGCTATGCTCGCCACCATTGATTAAGCCAGGAACGAATCCACGGGGGCAGACAGTGTCCGACCTGGTCTTCACGGCCGACGACCTCGCACTGACCCGGTTCGCGGTCTCGCCGATGTGGGAGGTCGTCAACAGCTTCCGCCTGCTGGCCGCCGGCGCCCCGCACCCGGTCCACCAGCCGTGGCTCGACCAGGTGCGACCGCGAGTGGCCAGTGCCGGCCTCGACACGGGCCGGCTGGCCGAGCTCCTGCCGCCGGAGCGCGCCTACCTGCCCGACTTCCTCACCCCATTCCCCCCGGTCCCGGCGCCGACCCTGGCCGAGGAACTGGCCGCGATCCGCTCCACCCCCGCCGACCAGGTCCAAGCCGACCTCGACAAGCTCGGCACCCCGGTCGCGCGCCCACTGCGCCTGCCCAGGCTGGTGGAGGAGATCGAGGCGTACTGGGACCTCGCCATCGCCCCCTACTGGGCCCGGGTGAAGGCCCTCCTCGACGCCGACGTGTTCCACCGCGCCCGGCAGGTGGCCGAGCGCGGGGCGGCCCACCTGTTCAACGACCTGCACTCGACGGTGAGCTGGGACGACAACACCCTGCGACTGGTACGCCGCCAGTGCGCCCTGTCCCGCGAGGCCACCGGCCCCGGCCTGCTGCTGGTCCCCTCCGTCTTCGCCAAGCGCGTGCTCACGTGGTCCCGGCCGCCGGCCCCGCCGCAGCTGGCGTACCCGGCCCGGGGCACCGGCGCGCTGTGGGAGCGCCGCCCGGCCGAACGCGCCGAGGCCATCGCCGCCGTGCTGGGCCGGTTCCGCACCCGCCTGCTGACCGAGCTCGACGCCCCCGCCTCCACCACCGAGCTGGCCCGCCGCACCGGCACCTCGGCGGCCGGCGTCTCCCAGCACCTGACCGCGCTGCGCGACGCCGGCATCGTCAGCGCCCACCGGGCGGGGCGCTCGGTGCTGTACGCCCGCACCGCCGTCGGTGAGTCGCTCCTCACACTCTCCTGACGGTTCCTTTCCGGAGGCCGCCGGGTCGGTACGGGCATGAAGAACGCAATCATCTACGGGGCGGGCGGAGCGGTCGGCGACCAGGTCGCCCGCGCCTTCGAGGCCGACGGCATCCGCGTGTTCCGCACCGGGCGCACGCCGGCACCGGGCATCACCGTCGTGGACGCCCTGGACGAGGCCGCCGTCGAGGCCCACGCCGACGCGGTGCTGGCCGAGGCCGGCTCCATCGACATCTCCTTCAACGCGACCAGCCTGCCGCAGGCCGGCATCCAGGGCACCCGGCCGGCCGAGCTGTCCGTGGAGGCCTTCGAGCGGCCCCTCGCGGCCTACCCGCGGTCCAGCTTCATCACCGCCCGGGCCGCGGCCCGGCGCATGATCGGCCAGGGCTCCGGGGTGATCCTGACCATCACGGCGAGCCCGTCTCGCACCGCGGTGCCGCTGATGGGCGGCATGGCCCCGGCCTGGGCGGCGGTCGAGGCGATGTCGCGGGGCCTGGCCGCGGAGCTCGGCCCGCACGGCGTGCGGGTGGTCTGCCTCAACGCGGCCGGCATGCCGGAGACGGCCCAGCTCACCGAGGTCTACGGCCTGCACGCCGAGGCCTACGGCATCACCGGGGACGACTTCCACGCCCGCATGGCCGAGCGGACGCTGCGCAAGCGCCTGCCCACGGTCGCCGAGATCGCCGACGCGGCGGTGTTCGCCGCCTCGGACCGGGCCGCCGCGATGACCGGCGCGATCCTCAACCTGACCGGCGGATTGATCGCCGACTGATGTCCGCCCACTTCCCTGCGGCCCTCCCGTCGGCCTCTCCTTCGGCCTCTCCCGAGGCTTTCGGTGCGGCCGAGTCGCACCGGGCCGAGCTGCTGGCGTACTGCTACCGCATGCTCGGCTCGGTGCACGACGCCGAGGACCTGGTCCAGGAGGTGTACCTGCGCGCGTGGCGGGCCAGGGAGTCCTTCGAGGGCCGGGCGTCGCTGCGCACGTGGCTCTTCCGCATCGCCACCAACGCCTGCCTCACCGCGCTGGAGCAACGGCGGCGCCGGCCGCTGCCGGCCGGGCTGGGCGCGCCGTCCGACGACCCGGAGGGCCCGGTCGCCCCGCCGCCGGACGTGCCGTGGCTGCAGCCGCTGCCCGACCGGCTGGTGGGCGGCGACCCGGCAAGCATCGTGACGGCACGGGCCGGGCTGCGGCTGGCTCTCGTCGCGGCCCTGCAGTACCTGCCCCCGCGCCAGCGCGCCGTGCTCATCCTGCGCGACGTGCTGCGGCTGCCCGCGGCCGAGGTCGCCGCCCTGCTCGGCGTGTCGGTGCCGGCGGTCAAGAGCCTGCTGCAGCGGGCCCGCACGCAGCTGAGCGAGGCCTCCCCCACCGAGGACACCACGGTGGAGCCGGCCGCCGGGCGGGAGCTGCTGGACCGCTACGCGTCGGCGTTCGAGCGGGCCGACGTCGAGGCGCTGACCCGGCTGCTGACCGAGGATGCGGTACTGGAGATGCCTCCCACCCCCACGTGGTTCGCCGGCCGGTCGAACATCCGCCGCTTCCTCGCCTCACGAGTGCTGGTCGAGCCCGGCGTCCACCGGATGCTGCCCACGGCGGCCAACGGCCAGCCCGCGGCCGCCATGTACGACCGTCGCCACTTCCACGCCATCATGGTGCTGACCGTGACCCCCACGGCCATCGCGCGGATCGTGGCCTTCCGTGACCCTTCCCTGTACCGCCCGTTCGGCCTGCCGCAGACCCTGTGACCGCGGGACGGATACGATTCAGATCCGGGAAAATATGGTTCGAGGAGTACATCGAGGATGACGGGAGAGCCGAGACGGCGCCGGCGCGCGGCCAACGACATCAAGGAGTCGCTGCGCGTGCTGAGCATCCAGCTGTCGCTGCTCAACCACCAGGTCGGCGCCCACCTGGACCTCAAGGACGTCGACTTCTACTGCCTCGACCTCATCAACCGCCTCGGCCCGCTGAGCCCGACCGCCCTGTCCCGCCAGACCGGCCTGCACCCGGCCACCATGACCGGCATCCTGGACCGGCTGCAGAAGGGCGGCTGGGTCACCCGCGAGCGCGACCCCGAGGCCACCGACCGCCGGGCGGTGACCGTCCGCGCCCTGAAGGACCGCAACGCGGAGCTCTTCCAGCTGTACGCCGGGATGAACACGGCCATGGACGACCTCTGCGCCGGTTACACGGACGAGCAGCTCGACCTGCTGGCCGGCTTCCTGCGCAACGCGACGGAGGCCGGCCGCACCGCCACGGACGACCTCGCCAACGGCTGAGCAACCTGCGCGATCCGGCACCGTGTCCCCGCCGCCGTCAGGGGCGAGCCGGTACGTCGGCCGCCCACGGGCCGGGGCGGCCAACGTCCGTTTCGGATCCCTTATCCCTTGTACTGCGCGAACACCCGGGTGAAGTCCCACGCGTTCTGGCTCACGCCGCTGCAGGTGTCGTCGTTGGGGTACGCGCCCGGGCACGGCCGGTCGCGGTTCTGCGACCAGTACGTGAGGCGTGCGATGTGATGCAGTTGCGCGTACGCCAGGATCGTCTGGAAGTCGGCCACGGTCACGCGGGCGCCCTCATCGGTGATGCCGTTCATCGACGAGATGCCGACGTGGCGGTACGCGGTGTCGTCGTTCCAGCCGTAGGCGGTCTTGAGGCGGTTCTTGAGGCCGTCGGCCGCCTGGGTGGTGAGCACGCCCTGGTTGCCGGTCGAGTTGCCCCAGTCGAACGTCATGATGCCCCAGCCGTCGATCACGAGGCCGGAGGCCGCCGCCCGGTTGATGAGCGAGGCGTCCGGTCCGCTGGTGCCGCTGCCCAGCGTGATGTACAGGACGATGCCGGGGTTGTTCGCCTTGATGATCTTCAACGCGTCGACGGTCTTCTGCTGGTCGGTCGCGTTGTTGTACGGGGTGCCCTCGATGTCGATGTCGATGGCCTTGAGGTTGTACGTCGAGATGACCTTCTGGTAGGCGGCGGCGAGCGCCGTGGCGCTCGTGCAGTAGTGCTCCAACCACGGGCCCGACGCGCCGCCGAACGAGATGACGACGTCGCCGCCGTTGGCCCGGATCGTGTTGATCGTGGACTGGTCGACCCCGCCGGTCAGGGCGCGGCCACCGTCCCAGAGGGGGTTGCAGTTGCCGTTGTTGAGCATGAACGCCATCGTGAACCACCGGACGCCGGTTGCGGACATGACCGTCGCCGGGTTCGGCGGGTTGCCCCAGCCTTCGTAGAGGTACGGTGCCGCCGCCATGGCGCCCGGGCCGGGCGGGGTGGTGGTCGGCGGGGTGCTGGTGGGCGGGTTGGTGGGGCCGCCGCCGGGCAGCGTCCACTTCTGGTTGGCGCCGCCGCCGCAGGTCCA
>NZ_BAAARV010000143.1:0-847 GCF_039532525.1 Dactylosporangium salmoneum | reverse complement strand
GCCATGATCCGACGGCTGGACGAGCAGATCGGGATTCTGCTGATCCCTTTCGCCCGCCCGATGGAGCTCCTGATGAGCGTTCCCGGCGTCGGTGAACGCGCCGCACAGGTCATCATCTCCGAGATCGGTGTCGACATGAGCCGCTTCCCCACCGCCGCGCACCTCGCCTCCTGGGCCGCGCTCTGCCCTGGCAACCACGAATCCGCCGGCAAACGCACCACCGGCAAGACCCGCAACGGCAATGCCCAACTCTGCAGCGTCCTCGTCGAGGCCGCGTGGGCAGCATTCCGGACCCAGACCTATCTCGGGGCCCGGTTCCGTCGTCTCCATCGCCGCTTCGGCAAGAACGGCGCCAAGAAGGCAGCCGTCGCCTTGGCCCACAGCATCCTTGTCATCACCTGGCACGTCCTGACCAACAACACCGCATACGTCGACCTCGGCGCCGACTACTACACCCGCCGCGACAACCCCGAAACCCGCAAAAACCGCCTCGTCCACCAACTCCAAGACCTCGGCTACACCGTCGAACTCACCCCCACGGCCTGACCAACCACACCAACCCGCAAAACCCATCGGGGCTGCGCCCCGATGCTGCCGCCTGCCCGCGCACGGACCTGTTACGTCTGAGCGGATGCGCCGGCCTGACCCTCTACAAGGTCATCCACGAGCTGCAACAACTGCTCGCGACCTGGACCGGCGCATGCCCCACCTGCCAAAGACCACTGAAACGGTTGCGCCGCAACAGACATCGACAAACCTAACAAAGCACTACTAGGCCCTGCCCTGCCGATCGTGCGGGAAGCACCTCAGCGGCGTTGCGCACGCTGCATAAGCTGGCTCGCATGTT
>NZ_BAAARV010000142.1:87286-194716 GCF_039532525.1 Dactylosporangium salmoneum | reverse complement strand
CTTCACGGGCGGGCGCGGGCACGACGCGGGCACGGGCGGGCGCGGACGCGACGCGGGCACGGGCGCTTAGCGCAGGCGTGATGCGGCGCGGACCGGCGCGGGCACGGACCGGCGCGGGCACGGACCGGCGCGGGCACGGACCGGCGCGGGCACGGCGGCCGGTGTTGACGCGCGGCGCGCACAGAATCAGGAAGCTCCGTGCGGGGCAGGGCTTGGGTGGCTCGTGGTTCAGCCGATGGCGGAGAGCACGGTGGAGATCAGCCCGGCGGCGAGGGCGGTCACGAACGCGGCGGCGAGGACGATGCGCCAGGTGAGGCGGACGGCCGGGGCAGCTTGGGACGGCAGGGTCTTCATTGGGGGAGCCTGGCACGCCGGGCTGACGACGCGCTTTGGCCCGCCTGAAGCGGAACTGACGTCGGCGCCGAGGGAAGGGCCGAGACACCCCGGACGGCGACGGGAGGAGAGCATGCAGCAGGAGTCGCCGACATCGGGACGGACACCCGGCCGATAGGCACCGCAGGCATCGGCATCGGCGGGGCAGAGAAGTGCTCCCCGGGGCGACCCGAAGTGCACCGCGGGACGGCTCAGGTGGGCGAGGGAGCTGCCGATCGCGGCGGGCGTGGACGTTCGGGTGCTCGGCGGTATCGAGATCATTGAGGACGCGCCGGCGGGTGAGCGGCGGCTGACCGGGGACGATCTGCCTCGGCGGGCGCGGCAGGTGCTCGGGGTGCTCGCGGCCCGGCACGACCGGGTGCAGTCCAAGGATGCGCTGGCCGACGCGGTCTGGGGGGAGGACCTTCCCGGCAACCACGCGGCGGCGCTCGAGCACTACGTGTCGGTGCTGCGCCGGGTGCTGCAGCCGGGCGTGCCCACGGCGCGGTCGTTCATCGTGACGCGGGCCGGCGGGTACGTGTTCGCCACCGATCGGGCGCGGCTCGACCTGGCCGACCTGCGGGCGGCGGCGCGGGTGGCCGAGGCCGAGCCCGGGCGGGTCGACGTGCGCGAGGAGATCGTGCGGCTGGCGCGGGACCTGCCGTTCGCCGAGGACGAGTATGCCGACTGGGCCGCACCCGCGCGGGCCGAGGTGCGCGGTGTGCTGGTCGGGGCGCTGCTGGACCTCGCGGAGCACTCCTTGCGGGAAGACCCGGGGCGGGCGCAGCGGCTGAGCCGGGAGGCGGTGGAGCTGGAGCCCTTCGCCGAGCGGGGGTACCAGGTGGCCATGCGCGCCGGGGCGGCGCTCGGGCGGTCCGAAGAGGTGATCCGGTGGTACGACCAGTGTCGCAGCGCGCTCGCCGACGGGCTCGGGATCGCGCCGGCCGGGGAGACCTCCGGGCTTCGGGAGTCGCTGCTGTCGGGGCTGAAGAGCGGGCCGCCGGCGTACGAGCGGCGGCGCGGGGACCGGCGCAAGGCCGACACACGCGCGCGGCTGGCCGTCGTGCGCGAGCTCCCAAAGGCGGGCAACGAGCCCCCGAAGGCGGACAACGAGCTCCCAGAGGCGGACAACGAGCTCCCAGAGGCGGACAACGAAAGCGGCGCCCGCCCAGGGGCGGACAACGAGCCCCCAAAAGCGGGCAACGGGTTCGCCGGGCGCGGGGCCGAGCTGGCGGCGTTGGCCGGCGGGCCGGGTGCCGTACACGTGGTCGGTCCAGCCGGGGCGGGAAAGTCGGCGCTGCTCGAGCGGCTTCGCGAGCTGCACCCCGGACGCGTCGGGCTCGGGCGCGGGCCAGGGCCCGGCGGGGCGCTGCGGCTCGGGTGGCTGCGAACCGTCCTGCACCAGCTCGGCGCGCCGGCGGACGAGGTGCTCGACGCGGCGATGGGCGAGCGCAGGCACCTGCGGCCGGCCGAGCTGGACGGGATCGTGGAGCTGCTGCGGTACCGCGGAATCCAGAGCCCCATCGTCGCCGTCGACGACGCGGAGCACCTCGACGCCGACTCCGTGGCCGAGCTGCGCTGGCTGCGGGAGCGCGGAGTGCGGGTGGTGGTGTCGTACCGCTACCCGTCCGCGATCGTCGAGCGCCCCCTCGGCGCGCTCGACGCCGGCCTGGTGCTGCGGCTGGCGCCGCTCGGGGACGCCGATCTCGAGCCGGACGTGCTCGAGGCCAGCGGCGGCATTCCCGCGCTGGTCGCGGCCGGGCGGGACCTGCCGGCGGACCTGGCCGGGGAGGTGGCGATGCACCTGGCCCGGCAGCGTACGCGCTGGATGCCGCCGGCCGCCTGGGAGATCCTGCGGCTGACCGCGGCGCTCGGGTCGCTGCGGGTCGAGCAGCTGGCCGCGGCGGGCGGGCTGGAGATCGACGACGTGCTCGGGGCCGTCGACCAGCTGGTGCACGCGCACCTGCTGGTGGAGGGGCCCGGCGGGCACGTGCGGCACCGCAGCGGGCTGGTCCGGGCCGCGGTCGCCGCCCAGGTGTCCGCCGCCCGCGGGCATCACCTGCGCGCCCGGCTCGCCTGACCCGAGAAAGCCAATACATACCCGGTCAGGGTATAAATCAGAAATGTCCGGCACGGCGTGCCGGACATTTCTGGCATACCAGTCCGCAGGCGAGCGAGGCGTTGCGCGGGAGCACCCGTCCGCCGTATGTTGTTCTCAGTTCGAGAAATACTCGAAGTGAGAAGGACACCCGGTCATGACGAACGATGATGACGACTTCCTCGCCAGCTACGACCCGCGCGCCTTCCCGCCGGTGGCGGTCACCGTCGACGTCGTCGCGTTCACCATCCGCGACGGGCGGCTGCACGTGCTGCTCGTGCGGCGCGCCGGGCCGCCCCAGCAGGACGCGTGGGCGCTGCCCGGCGGGTTCGTCGGCGAGTGGGAGGACCTGCCCACGGCCGCGGCCCGGGAGCTGGCCGAGGAGACCGGCGTCGCCACCGCGCACCGGCGGCTGCACCTGGAGCAGCTGGCCACGTACGGCATGCCCGACCGCGACCCGCGCATGCGGATCGTCTCGGTGGCCTACCTGGCCTTCGCGCCGCACCTGCCCGACCCCGTGGCCGGTACCGACGCGCGGGCGGCGGCCTGGATGCCGATGGACGACCTGCCCACCCCGCTGGCCTTCGACCACGCCACGATCCTCGCCGACGGGCTCGAACGGGCCCGCTCGAAGCTGGAGTACTCGCCGCTGGCGACCAGGTTCGTCGGCGAGGAGTTCACGATCGCCGAGCTGCGGGCCGTGTACGAGACGGTGTGGGGCGAGCCGCTGCACGCCGGGAACTTCCACCGCAAGGTGCTCTCGGTGCCCGGCTTCGTGGAGAGCACCGGGGCCACCACCGAGCGCGGGGGCGCCCGCGGCGGGCCCCGGGCCAAGCTCTACCGGGCCGGGGACGCCCAGCTGCTGCACCCCGCCCTGCTGATGCCCAGCCGGGAGGAGACGGTGCGATGAACACCGACGAGGCCATCGCGCTGGTCGAGGGGGCCAGCGCGGAGGAGCTGTTCGGCGGGGCCGACGCGCACCAGCGGTACCTGCGGCTGGCCCGGCTGGTCCACCCGGACGCCGCCGGGCCGCGGGGCACCAAGGCCTTCGCGCGCCTGGCCGAGCTGTGGCACAGCCGCGGGACGATCCGCAGCGCGCGCGGGGTGTACTCCACCGCCGTGCTCGACCACCGCGGCGACCTGGCCAACCTGTACAAGGTGCCGGAGGGCCACCTGAAGCTGGTCCGCGACCCGTCCTGCAACGACCTCATGGCCCGCGAGGCGGCCGCCCTGCGCCGCATGGCCGAGCACGGCGACCCGCGGTACCTACCGTACGTGCCGCGGCTCGTGGACGCGTTCCGCCACAAGACGGACAAGGTGTACCGCGGCAACGTCATCGGGGTCTCGGCCACCAACCTGCACAGCCTGGCCGAGGTCCAGCAGCGGCGGCCGCACGGGCTCGACCCGCGCGACGCCGCGTGGATGTGGCGGCGGCTGCTGGTCGCGCTCGGGCTGGCGCACCGGGCGGGGGTGATCCACGGCGCGGTACTGCCGGAGCACGTCCTCATCGAGCCCGACGACCACGGCGTGGTGCTCGTCGACTGGTGCTACAGCGCGAGCGCCCCCGGCGAGCGGATCGCCGCGATCGTGCCCCGCCACCGCGACCAGTACCCCGCCGAGGTCCTCGACCGCGGCACCCCGGGCCCGTACACCGACCTCGCCATGGCGGCCGGCCTGATGTCCGGGCTGATGGGCGAGCGCGCACCGAAGGCGCTGCGCCGCTTCGCCGACGGCTGCCGGCTCGCCTCGCCCCGTCAAAGGCCGGACGACGCCTGGGGGCTGCTGGCCGAGCTCGACGAGCTGCTGCACCGGCTGTACGGCCCCCGCAAGTTCCGTCCCTTCACCATTTGATCCTGCTTTGGAGGTACATCATGGGCAGTGGATCCTGGTCGACCGACGTCTATGACGCCGCCGACCGCTACCGGCGCACCACCGGCACGAGCGCCTTCGCCTACAGCGATTCCGGCGCCAGTACCGTGCACAAGGCCCTCGACCCGAAGGGCGTCGGGCTCCGCGAGAGCCGCGACTCCGACGAGCACCCGGAGTCGGTCGCCATCGCGGTGCTGTTCGACGTGACCGGCTCGATGGGCTCAGTCCCCCGCGTGCTGCAGCAGAAGCTCCCCAAGCTGCTCGGCCTGCTGCTGCGCAAGGGCTACGCCCAGGACCCGCAGATCCTCTTCGGCGCGATCGGCGACGCCACCTGCGACCGCGCGCCGCTGCAGATCGGGCAGTTCGAGTCGGACAACCGCCTCGACGAGGACCTCGGCCGGTTCCTGCTCGAGGGCGGCGGGGGCGGCCAGATGACCGAGTCGTACGAGCTGGCCATGTACTTCATGGCCCGGCACACCAGCCTCGACTGCTACGAGAAGCGGGGCCGGCGCGGGTACCTGTTCATCATCGGCGACGAGCACGCCTACCCGCGGGTCAAGCCGGCCGAGGTGCAGAAGGTCATCGGCGACCGGCTCGGCGAGGCGATCGGCCTGCGGGCCATCGTCTACGAGGTCCGGCGCACCTGGGACACGTACTACATCCTGCCCGCCGGCTCGTCGTACGCGGGCAACACGACCATCCTCGACTTCTGGCGGGACCTGCTCGGCCAGAACGTGATCGCCCTGGACGACCTCGACGCGGTCTGCGAGACGATCGCGCTGACCGTCGGCCTCGGCGAGGACCGCATCGACCTCGACGAGGGCCTCGCCGACCTGGACGAGATCGGCTCGGCCGCGGCCGACACGGTGGGCAAGGCCCTCGCGCGCATCGGCGGCGACCGCGCCCCGGCCGCGACCGGCGCCACCCCGACCGACCTGGCCGGCCCGGTCAGCGTCGAGCGGCTGTAGGACCCGCGGTGCGGCACGTCATCGTGGTCGACCTCGGCTTCGGCGACTGCGGCAAGGGCACGGTGGTGGACTTCCTGTGCGCGACGCGGGAGGTCCACACCGTGGTCCGGTTCAACGGCGGAGCCCAGGCCGCGCACACCGTGGTCCTGCCCGACGGGCGCAAGCACACGTTCGCCCAGTTCGGCGCGGGCTCGCTGCGCCCCGGCGTGCGCACCCACCTGTCCCGGTTCATGGTCGTGGACCCGCTGTCCCTGGTCGCGGAGGCGGATCACCTGATCGCGCTGGGGGTCCACGACGTCTGGCGGCGGCTGAGCGTGGATCGTGCCGCGCTCATCTCCACGCCCTACCACCGCGAGGCCAACCGGGCCAAGGAGCTCGCCCGGGGCGTGGGCCGGCACGGGTCATGCGGGATGGGCGTCGGCGAGACGATGGCGTACGCGCTGCAGTACCCCGACGACGCCCCGCGCGCCGGCGACTGTGCGTCGCCGGCCGTGCTGCGGCGCAAGCTCGCCCTGCTGCGCCACCGCCTGGGCGTCGCCGGGCCGCCGGTGGAGGAGTGCCTGCCCGCCTACGAGGGGTTCGCGGCCACGGCCCGGCTGGTGGACGGCTTCACCCCGGAGGGCCCTTGCGTGTTCGAGGGGGCGCAGGGGGTACTGCTGGACGAGTGGCACGGCTTCCACCCGTACACGACGTGGAGCACCACCACCTTCGCCAACGCCGAGGAGCTGCTCGGCGGCGCGCCGGCCTACCGGCTCGGCGTGCTGCGCACCGTGACCACCCGGCACGGGGCCGGCCCGTTGCCGACCGAGGACGCGTCGCTGGGCATCACCGACCCGAACAACCCCGCCAACGCCTGGCAGGGCCCGTTCCGGGTGGGGCACTTCGACGCGCCGCTGCACCGCTACGCCCTGGCGGCCTGCGGCGGCGTGGACGGCCTGGCCCTCACCCACCTGGACCTGGGCGTCCGCGCGATGTGCCGCTCCTACGCGGCGGACCCGCTGCGTGTCGGACCGCCCGGCGACCTGCCCCGGCAGGAGGCCATGACCCGCGCCCTGTCCGCCGTCGAGCCCGTGTACGCGCAGGTCACCGACTGGGTCGACGCCGTGGAGTCGTCCCTCGGCGCCCCGGTCGTCCTGGAGTCGTGGGGCCCCACGGCGGCGGACAAAGTCCTGAAATCGCCCCTCAGTCGCACCAAACCGGAACCTCAGCCCGCCGTGTGACCCTCTGCCCATGGTGATGGGGCTGGCCCGCGAGGCGATCAGGGCGATCACGGTGGCCGCGGCGGCCGGCGTGGCGGCAGGCGGCGCGCTGGGCATCCTGGCCCCGTCGTTCGCCGAGGCCGGCCCGTCGGCGCCCGCGCCCGCCCAGGCCGCCCCGGTGGTCGTGACCAGCCTGGATCTGCTGGGCGGCCGACGGCTGGAGGTCAGCCTGCGCTTCACCAACACGGGCCGGGCCGTCGAGCACCTCGACCCGGCGGCGATCACGGTGACCGCGGACGGCGCCGGCCTGCCGGGGCTGGACTCGCCGGGGGCCCGGATCGTGGAGCTGCGGCCGGGGGCGTCGGTGGACGAGACGGTGGCCTTCGCGGCGCCGCCGGCCTCGGCGGCGCTCGCCGTCACGCTCCCGGACGGGGGGCGCCTGCCCCTCGAGCGCTGAGCCGCACCGCGTCACGCGGGGCGGGGGCGCTCCCTGCGCACGATGGGCCGCCGGCCCTTCAGGGTCGTCCGGCGCAGGGTGTCGATCACCTCGTCGACGGCGCCGTCGGGCACCTCGACCAGCGAGAACCGGTCGGCGATCTCGATGGCGCCGATGTCGCGGCCGGTCAGGCTCGACTCGCCGGTGATCGCCCCGACCAGGTCCTGCGGGCGGATGCCGGCCGCCCGGCCCGCACCGACGAAGAGCCGCGTCATGCCGCCGGTCGGGGCGCGCCGCCCGCCCGTCTCGCGCCCGCGCGGGCGCCGGTCGGTGTCGCGCACGCTGACCCGCCGGCCGGGGCGCTCCTCGGTGTCGCGGGGCTGCCGCACCGGTACCTCGGGAATCTCCTCCGCGTCCGAATCCCCCACCCCGGAGGACTCGTGCGCCAGCTTGACCGCGGCGAGCGCGATCTCCATCGGGTCGAACTCCTCGGCCAGGGACTCGACGACGACGCGGAAGCGCTCCAGGCCGTTCTCGGAGATGAGGCTCTCCTGCAGCGCCGCCCGGGTCAGCTCGAGCCGCCGGGCCCGCAGGTCGGCGACGGAGGGGACCTTCTCGACGGAGATGCGCTGCTTGGTGATCCGCTCGATGGTCTTGAGCATCCGGTGCTCGCGTGGCTCGGCGAGGGTGATGGCGACGCCCTCGCGGCCGGCGCGGCCGACGCGGCCGATGCGGTGCACGTAGGACTCCGGCGCCGAGGGCACGTCGTAGTTCACCACGTGGGTGAGGTGCTCGACGTCGAGGCCGCGGGCGGCGACGTCGGTGGCGACGAGGAGGTCGGCGGTGCCGTTGCGCAGCCGGGCCATCACCCGGTCGCGCTGCTCCTGCCCCATGCCGCCGTGCAGGGCCTCGGCGCGGTAGCCCCGCCCGTTCAGCGTCTCGGTGAGCTGGTCGACCTCGTCGCGGGTGCGGCAGAAGACGATCGCCGCGCCGGGGGCCTCGACGTCGAGCACGCGGCCCAGCGCCGCCGGCTTGTGTGCCCGCGGTACGACATAGGCCACCTGCCGGACCAGGGGAGCCTCGCCTGCGGCGGTGGGCTCGCGGCCGATCTGGATGCGCACCGGGTCGTTGAGGTGGCTGCGGGCGAGGCCGTCGATGCGCGGGGGCATCGTCGCCGAGAACAGCACGGTCTGGCGGTCCTCGGGGGTCTCCTGCAGGATCGCCTCGATGTCCTCGGCGAAGCCCATGTCGAGCATCTCGTCGGCCTCGTCGAGCACGACGAAGTGCAGGTCGTGCAGGCGCAGCGTGCCGCGGCCGATGTGGTCCAGGGCCCGGCCCGGGGTGGCCACGACCACGTCGACGCCGAGCTCGAGGGAGCGCAGCTGCCGGCCGATGGGCTGGCCGCCGTAGATGGGCAGGACCCGGACGCCCAGGTCCTTGCCGTACCGGTGGATGGCCTCGGAGACCTGCACCGCGAGCTCCCGCGTCGGCACGAGCACGAGCGCGGACGGGTTGTCACCCCCGGGCGCGGGCAGCCGCTGCAGCAGCGGCAGCGAGAAGGCGGCGGTCTTGCCGGTGCCGGTGGCGGCCTGGCCGAGCAGGTCCCGGCCGGCGAGCATGGGCGGGATCGCCTCGCGCTGGATCGGCGTGGGCTCCTCGTAGCCGAGGCCGTTGAGCGCCTTGAGCAGCTCATCGCGCAGCCCGAGCTCGGCGAAGCCGATATTGTCCTCTTCGTCGATCACGGGGGTCCGCTCCTCACTCGGCGTTGCAACCCTACTAGCATCCCAAACGCCCGAACCGCCCCCGGTGGCGCGGTGGACTTCTGTGATCTGCGACCGGTTAGGGTTTCCCGATGCCGGACGATCCGAACCCCGACGCCGACGATTGGCGCGCCCAGCGGGCCCGGGCGGTCGCCCACCACGGCGCCGAGCTGGACCGCCGCCGGGCCGCCGAGGCCGACCAGGCGCGGGCCATGATCGCCGAGTTCGTCGCCGCCGCCCGCGAGGCCGGCCTCGCCCCGAAGCCCCTGCGCGCCCGCTCCTACAGCGGGCGCACCTACCGGACGTCGCTCAAGGGCTGGTACCTCGACCAGGGCCGCACCATCGCGATCTCCGCGGCCGGCGAGTACTACTCCCTGCTGGTCCCGGCGTCCGCCACGGCCTGGCTGACCGGCGCCGACGTGTCGCCGCGGCCGCCGCGCCTGATCATCGGCGAGGGCGCCCGCGACGGCGAGTCCATCCCGCTGGCCACCCTGCTGCAGCGGCTCCTGGGTCGCTAGGTCCGGAGGTACGGCGGGGGGACCTCGTCGGTCAGCCAGACGCCGTTGTCGGAGCGGTAGAAGGTGTGGCCGTCGCGGCACATCTGCCCGGCCAGCACGGTGAGGATGACGATCGCGCCGCCGCGGCGCGCCCCGACCCGCCGCGCCGTGTCGGTGTCGGGCGAGAGGTGCACGTGGTGCCGCCCGCCCTTGTTGAGCCCGGTAGCCTGGATCGAGGCCAGCGCCGCCGCCCCGGTGCCGTGGAAGAGCAGCTCCGGCGGCTCGGCCTCGGCCAGCCCCAGCTCGACGGGGACGGAGTGGCCCTGGTTGGCCCGGATGCGCTCCACCCCGTCGTCGCCGGTGGCGATCGCGAAGCGCTGCTTGTCGTTGCCGTGCACCACGGCGTCGAGGGTCCCCCGGTCGATGCCCATGGCCGCGAGGAACTCCGCGACGGGGACCCACCCGGCCTCGTCGAGCGTGATGCCGAGCCGCTCCGGCTGGTGCCGCAGCGCCTTCGACATCCGCTTACTGATCTTGACTAGTTGACTGTGCTCCATATCGCTTCCGATTGTGCGCCGCCGCTCCCCCGCGGCCCATCGGTTTTTCACCCCCGCGGGCGCAGCCCGTCGAGGATGACCGCGACCGTGTTGGCCCGGGCCTCCGGGGGTGCCCAGCGGACCGCGTGCGAGGCCCCGACCAGCACCGCGACCACCTCGCTCACCCCCACGTCGCCCCGCAGGGTGCCCTCGTCGCGGGCCCGCCGGACGAGGACCTCGATGGCGGTGAGGAACTCCTCCCGTACTTCCGCGAACACCCCCGCGACGTCCACCCCGGCCCCGGCGAGCGCGTCCGCGAACGCGTTCTTCGCGGCGCTCTGCCCGATGACGTGCTCGAGGAAGCCGAACACGGCCACCCCCACGTCGGGCCGGCCGGCCGCCGCCCGGGCGTCCTCGACCAGGCCCCGCATCCGCTCGACGAGCACCGCCTCCAGCAGCGCCTCCTTGGTCGGGAAGTGCCGGAACACGGTCCCGATCCCGACCCCGGCCGCCCGGGCCACCTCCTGCGTCGACACCCCGACCCCCTGGTCGGCGAACACGGCCTCGGCCGCCTCGAGGACCCGCGTCCGGTTGCGCCGCGCGTCGGCCCGCAGCGGCTTCTCGTGTTCGTCCACGCCCACCCCTTTGACATTCGGAGCGCCCGCTCCGTATGCTCGAACCGGAGCAAGCAGTCCGATTGTACGTCCCGGAGGTGCCATGCCACTCACCGTCCTCCTGGCCCTCGTCGCCGGGTTCTTCGCGGGCAACGGCCTGCCGTACTTCCTGCAGGGCAGCCTGGGCGAGGGCCGCAACCCGTCGCCGTTCCCCGACCACCCGGCCGTCAGCGTCGCCACCGGCCTCGGCTGCTTCCTCATCGCCGGCGCCGCCTGGCACTTCGCCGACGTCCCGGCCCACCCGTGGCCCGGCCGGCTCGCCGCCGCCCTGGGCCTGCTGATCGTGGGCCTGATCCACGCGCGGACCTGGCGCGACCCCGATCCGTGGGGCAAGCGCACCCGCAACGCCTGAGCGGCTCAGGCGACGGCGTGGACCACCCGGTCGGGGCGCAGCACCGCCGTTCGTCCACGCAGCCAGCGGCGCAGGGTGCCGGACGGGTCCAGGGCCGGGGTCACGTGCAGCTCGCGGGCCCCGGCCACCAGCTGGTCCCGGAGGGTCGCCGGCGGGACCCCGGTGTGCAGGATCGCCCAGCCCGGACCGAGGGCCTCGTCCAGCCACATCTCGCGGCCGTCCAGCACCACCCTCGGCTGGGGGCAGAGCGTGCCGGCCCGGCGTCCGCGGCCCACGCCGCGCAGGGGCGGGCTGGTCGAGCGCAGCGCCAGGCCCTTCAGGCCGGGCAGGCGCCACACCGCGCCGAGCACCACCCGGCGCACGGCGGCGGCGCGGTCCTGGCCGCCGGTCATGGCCCAGCCGGCCACCTTCGCCAGGCGGATCTGGGCGCGGACGTGGGGGGCGCGCTCGCGCTCGTAGGAGTCGAGGAGGGCCTCGGCGCCGCCGGGGGTGGCCAGGTCGGCGGCGAGCTTCCAGGCCAGGTTGTAGGCGTCGCGCAGCCCGGCGCCGAGGCCCTGCCCGATGAAGGGCGGCGTCTGGTGGGCCGCGTCGCCGAGCAGGAACACCCGGCCGGCGCGCCAGCGGCCGGCGAGCTCGGCGCGGAAGGTGTACTCGGCCCGCCGCACGATCCGCACGCCCACGCCGCCCAGCCAGCGGGCCAGCAGGGCGTCCGCGTCGACGGGGGGCTCGTGGTCGAAGAGGCGGAACTCCCAGCGGTACCGGCGCGGGCCCAGCTGCATGAACGTCGCCGCCCGGCGCGGGTCGCAGACCTGGTGCACGCCGCCCCACGCGTCGAGGTCCTCGTCGCACACGCCGTCGACGACCAGCCAGCGCTCGGCGAAGCGCAGGTCGACGCGGCGGGCGCCGATGAGCTCCCGCACCGTGCTGTTCGCGCCGTCGCACCCCAGCACCGCCGCCGCCGGGGCCGCGTGCTCGCGGCCGTCGGCGAGGTTTCGGTACCGGACGACCGGCGCCGTCTGCGGGCGGTCCACGGCGAAGACCTCGGCGGCGCCGACGAACTCGATGGCGGGCAGCTCGGCCATGCGGGCGCGCAAGAGGCGCTCCAGGTCGGGCTGGTCGAACATGTTGGCCTGCGGGTAGCCGTGCGGGCCGGCGGACTCGTCGCGGCGGAACTCGGCCATCACCCGGTGGCGGCCGTCGAGCAGCCGCAGGCCCAGCCCGGGGCGGCTGACCCGCAGGAACGCCTCGGCGATCCCCAGCTCCTGCAGGATCCGTACCACCTCGTCGTCGAGGTGCACGGCCCGGGGCAGCGGGTACGGCTCCGCGTAGCGGTCCAGCACCAGGCACGGCACGCCGCGCTGGGCCAGCAGGATCGCGGCGGCCGCGCCCACCGGCCCGGCCCCGGCCACCACGACGGGATCCACGGCCCGAATCTAGGGCACCGCGGTGGCCGGGAACCACCCTCGGACGGGGCACATGTCCGCGGCCCACGGGTAGAGACCTCGACGGCACCACCCCATGCACCTCAACGTGGACCTCAACCCAGGCAGGAGAACGGCAATGGCTATGGACAACCCGGCCGACCTGTTCCTCTACGAGCTGTCCGGCATGTACGACGCCGAGCGCAAGAGCAACCAGATGGTGGCCGAGATCCTCTCCCAGACGGAGCAGAGCCCGCTGGCGCAGATCCTGCGCGCCCAGCAGCAGCAAGGCCAGCAGAAGATCCAGAACCTCGAGACGTGCTTCGCGATGATGGAGACGGAGCCGGTCGAGGCACCCTGCATGGCGATCGACGGGATGCGGGCCGAGTTCCAGGCGTTCGCCGACCAGCGCCCCTCCATGGAGGCGATGGAGATCTACACCGTCGACGCCGAGACGCGGATGGCGCACTACGGGATCGCGGGGTACCAGAACCTCATCGACAAGGCGCTGCTCATGGGCGAGATGCAGTGCGCGCAGATCCTGCGGACCAACCTGGTGCAGAAGCAGGAGAACGCGGGCACGTTCGAGCGGATCAGCCACGAGCTCGGGCAGCGCGTGGTCATGAGCGTCTGACGCACGAGGGCCGCCGGGTTTCCCCGGCGGCCCGGACTCACACGTCCCGGCGCACGAATACCGGTACGGCCACGGCCAGCACCGCCACGCAGTAGCCGGCCAGCACGGCCAGGCCCGCCCAGGGGCCGATGTCGGGCGGGGCGGCGGCGTGGGTGACCTGCACGGCCAGGCCGGCGTCCATCGGGGCCCACCGGTGCAGGCGGTGCTGCCAGACCGGGCTGGCGACGATGACGGCCAGCAGCGGCGCGGTGAACAGCACGGCGAGCACGGCGCCGACGGCCGCGCCGGTGTCGCGCACGATGACGGCGACGCCGGCCGCGAGCAGCGCGATGAGCGCGAGGTACAGCACCGAGCCGGCGGCCGCGCGCCGGGCCGGCTCGTCGGCCAGGGACGGGGCCGGGAAGCCGCGCCACCGCACGACCACGGACCCGGCGAGCAGCGCCGCACCGACCGCGGCCGAGCCGGCGACGAGCACGGTGGCCGTCAGGACGGCCAGCTTGCCGAGCAGGGCCGGGGCGCGCCGCGGCAGCGCGACGACCGTGGTGCGGATCATGCCCGTGCCGTACTCCCCGGCGACCGCGAGCACCGCCAGCACCGCCACCGCGACCTGGCCGAGGCGCACCCCGAACAGGCTGAGCTGGGTGGTGTCGACCAGGCACGGCTCGCCGCAGTGGCGCCGGTCCAGCCCGACGGTCGCGAGCACCCCGAGCGCGGCGGTGCCGGCCACGACGGCCACCAGCAGCCAGTACGTGCTGGCGACCGTGCGCAGCTTGGTCCATTCGGCGAGCAGGATGCTCATGCGTCCCTCCGGCGCAGCAGCCACCAGGCCAGCAGCAGGGCCGCGGCGGCATAGGCGGCGGTCGCGGCCAGGCCGGAGGCGGGCGTGATGGCGGCCGTCGGGTCGGCCAGCACCGGCGTCGGCGGCAGCGCCCGCCAGGTCGCCAGCCCACCGGCCGGGGTGAGGTGCAGGACCCACTTGGCCGCGCCGAGCGGGACGACCGACCCCACGATGACGGGCAGCACGACGAGGGAGACGACCGCGGTGATCGCCGCGGCGCTGTGCCGCACCACGGCCCCGAGCGCGGCCGAGAACACGGCCAGCAGGGCGAGGAAGACGGCGGTCAGCAGCAGCGCCCGCAGCACGGGGGCGTCCCAGATGTGGTACCGCGGAAAACCCGGCGGCGCGAACCCGTGCTTGACGAGGCGTGGCTGGGCGGCCAGCAGCGCGACCGCACCCCCGACGAGGGCGACGAGGAAGCTCACCACGCCGACGACGATCGCCTTGGCCGCGAGCACGACACCGCGGCGCGGCTCGGCGGCGAACGTCGTGCGGATCATGCCGCGGCGGTACTCGGCGGTCACGAACAGCGCCGCCACCGCGACCAGGGCCATGAACCCGGCGAGGATGCCGAACAGCGCGATGCTCACCGGGTCGTCCGGCTGCAGGTGCGGGCCGACCGCGCCGGCGCCGGTGACCGTGAAGGTGCCGCCCTGCTCCTGGAAGCCGAGCTCGCCGCGCTCGACCATCGAGCCCCCCATGGCGACGGTGTCGGCGGACCACTGCCCCGTCGCCCCGGTGACGGTCACGGCGTCGAAGGTGGCCCGGCCGGTGGTGGGGCTCAGGCCGACCGAGGTGCCGCCGGCCCGCCGCTCGATCTCCACGCGGGGCGGGGAGGCGACGAACAGCCCGACCAGCACGTCGCGGGGCAGGCCGGCGGCCCGCACCTGGGCGACCCGCGTCCATTGGGTGCCGTCGGCGGACTCGTCGCCGGTGACCATGTCGCCGGAGCGGGCGAGCCGCAGCCACACCGGCGCCGGATGCGCGACCTTGCCGGGCACGTCGGTGGCGAAGTCGTGGCCCAGATGGACGCCGGTGCGCGGAGTGGCGAACAGCGACACGTACCGCGAGCCGGGCTTCAGCCCGTCCTTGAGCACGACGCCGGCCGCCGCGTCGACGCCGTCGTCGCGCAGGCTCGCCACCCGCACCGTGATGGCGCCGTCGCCGGACAGGGGGCGGTGCACGAACTCGAACTCGTCGCTGACCGGCCGGCCGTCGGGGCCGGTGACGAAGTCGGGGTGCTCGTTGACGTTCGTGCCCCCGCTGGAGGCGGCGAGCACCCCGATGCCGACGATCAGCGCGGCCGCGCCGAGCAGGGTGAGCACCCACCGGCGGACGCTTCGCAGCTTGGTCCACTCGGCCATCAGCGCGGCGGTCATGCCCCGGCCCCCTTCGCGGCGAACTCCGTCTCGTCGCGGGTCAGGTCCATGTACGCCTCCTCGAGGCTCGCCCGGTGTCGTTGCAGCTCCGAGAACGGCACGCCGGCCCCGGTGAGGGCGGACGACACCCGGGCGGCCGGCAGCCCGTCGACGGCGAGCAGGTCGGCGCCCAGCGCCGCGACCGTCGCCCCGGCGTTGGCCAGCACCGTCATCGCCGCCGTGCGGTCCTCGGTGCGGACGTGCACCTGGTCGCGGGAGGCCCGCTCGATGAGCTCGGCCACGCCGACGTCGGCGAGCAGCCGGCCCCGGCCGACGACGAGCAGGTGGTCGGCGGTGTCCTCGAGCTCGCTCATGAGGTGGCTGGAGACCAGCACCACCCGGCCCTCGGCGGCCAGCGAGCGCAGCAGCCCCCGGATCCACACGATGCCCTCCGGGTCGAGGCCGTTGACCGGCTCGTCGAGCACCAGCACGGCCGGGTCGCCGAGCAGCGCGGCGGCGATGCCGAGGCGCTGGCGCATGCCGAGGGAGAACCCGCCGGCCCGCCGCCGCGCCGCCGCGGCCAGCCCGGCCAGCTCGAGGACCTCGTCGACCCGCCTGCGGCCGAGCCGGTTGCTGTGCGCGAGCCACAGCAGGTGGTCGCGGGCGCTGCGCCCCGGGTGCACGGCGGAGGCGTCCAGCAGCACCCCGACCTGGGTCAGCGGCCGCCGCAACGACCGGTACGGCACCCCGTTGACCAGGGCCTGCCCCTCGTCCGGGGTGTCCAGGCCCACGATCACCCGCATGGTCGTCGACTTGCCGGCCCCGTTGGGCCCCACGAACCCGGTCACCTCGCCCGGCCGCACGGCGAAGCTGAGCCGGTCGACCGCGACGACCGCGCGGTACCGTTTGCTCACGGCCGTAACCTCGATGGATGGCTGCATGCCGACGACGTTAGGCAGCCGGGCCCGCGAAGTCGTCCCGCGCCGGTGCGGTCCCGGCATCCCCCACGCGAGCTAGCCGGCCCTGCGTCCGCCGGGGGACGACGCGGCCGCGCCGGAGCGGCCACAATGACCTCGTGCAGGGCGCGATCGGCTGGGCGACGAGGACGGCACGCTCCGTGGTGGCCGCGCGCTCCTGGCCGTTCGTGGCCGCGCTCGCCCTGGCCCTGGCCGGGTTGCGCCCGAGCAGCGCCGTCGAGCTGCTGCTGGGGTTCGCGATGACGCTGCCATTGATGTTGTACCGCGTCATGCCCGCCGTCGCCGCGGCCCTCATCGCCGCCGGGGTGCTGGTGACGCTGCTCTCCGGTGCGCTGCCGACCGCCGCGGGGGTGGCCGCCCTGGCCGGCGCCTACCTGGTCGTCGGCCTGCGCCGGGCGCGCCCGTGGACGGTGCTGCTCGTCGCGCCGTTCGCCCTCTACGCCCTCTTCCCGGCCGCCCAGGCGACGCCGGCCGGCTCGGGCACCCAGCGCCCGGCCATGGCCCCGCCCGACGGCGCCGCACAGGCCACGCAGGACGGTCCCGGCCGGACGTTCGCGGTGACGTTGTTGCTGCTCACCGGCGGCGCGGTGGCGTTCGGGGGAATGCGGCGGTCGCGGGCCGAGACCATGCGGCGCACCCTCGACGATCGGCTCCTCGCCGACACGCTGCTCGGTCACGCGGCCCGCGGGGAGCGCGCGCGGATCGCCCGGGAGCTGCACGACGTGGTGGCGCACCACGTGTCGATGATCGCGGTGCAGGCGGAGGCGGCCCGGGTCACGACGCCCGGCCTGCCCGCCGAGGGGAGCCAGCGGCTGCTGGCGATCGGGGACACGGCCCGCGCGGCGCTCACCGAGATGCGGCGGCTGCTGGGCGTGCTGCGCGAGGACGCCGGAGCCGAGCCGTCCCGGCGGCCGCAGCCCGGCCTGCAGCAGCTCAACGAGCTCATCGACGAGGCCCGGGGGCTGGGCCGGGCCAGCACGCGGCTCATCGTGCGCGGGGCCGTCGCGCCGCTCGATCCGGGGGTGGAGGTGACCGCCTTCCGGATCGTGCAGGAGGCGTTCACCAATGCCCGGCGGCACGCGCCCGGGGCCGCGGTCGACGTCGAGCTCGACTACGGGCCGGCCGAGCTGCGGATCCGCGTGCGCGACAACGGCCCGGGGGCGGCCCCGCCGGCAACCCCCGGCGGGCACGGGCTGACGGGGATGCGGGAGCGGGCCGCGATGCTCGGGGGCACCATCTCGTCCGGGCCCGGAGCGCTCGGCGGATTCGTCGTGACGGCCCGCCTGCCGATCCACGCCGAACACCCCGTGGTCAGGGCGGCATGAGCGTGCGGATCGTCGTGGCCGACGACCACGAGCTGGTGCGCAACGCCTTCGCGGCGCTGCTGGACTCGCAGGACGACTTCGCCGTCGTGGGGACCGCGGCCGACGGGGCGGAGGCGGTGCGCGTCTGCCGGGAGCGGGGGCCGGACGTGGTGCTGATGGACGTACGGATGCCGGGTCTCGACGGAATCGAGGCGACGCGCCGGATCCTCGCCGAGCCCACCGCCCCGGAGGCGCCGCGGGTGCTCATGCTCACGACGTTCGACCTCGACGAGCACGTCTACGACGCGCTCACCGCCGGGGCCAGCGGGTTCCTGCTCAAGGACGTGACCGCGGAGCGGCTCTTCGACGCGGTGCGGATCGTGGCGGCCGGCGAGGCGCTGCTGGCCCCGACGGTGACCCGGCGGCTCATCGCCGAGTTCGCCCGGCTGCGCCCGGCGACGCGCACGCCCGGCCCGGCGTTCGCGACGCTGACCCCGCGGGAGACCGAGGTGCTGCGGCTCATCGCGGCCGGCCTGTCCAACCCGGAGATCGCCGGGCGCCTGTTCGTCGGCGAGGAGACGGTGAAGACGCACGTGAGCCGGGTGCTGGCCAAACTGGGCCTGCGAGACCGGACCCAGGCCGTGGTGGCCGCCTACGAGCACGGCCTGGTGATCCCCGGCGCCGCCTCAGCCTGACCCCGTCCCCTCGTGGCGACGTACGGCGTCAGCGTCGAGCCGGCGGTCCCGTAGGGGGCGCAACCGGGGGGTTAGACCCACTGTGCGGGGCGGCCCCGGCGGACAGAATTGGCGGCATGAAGGTGTGGCCGTTCGTGCGGCGGGGCCTGATCGCGGCCGCCCGGATGACCGGCGCCGGCGTGCTGCTGTTCCCGGTACACCTCGTGCTGTTCGTCCTCACCGTGGTGTCGTTCGTGCTCACCCTGGCCGGCGTGGGGCTCGTGTTCGCGCCGCTGGTGCAGATGCTCGTCCGGCGGTACGCGAACCTGCGCCGCCGCCTGGCGCGGGACTGGGCCGGGGTGGAGATCGCCGTGCCGTACCGGCCGAGGCCCGACGGGGCGTGGATCGGCTCGCCGCGGCGGTGGATGTGGCTGGTCCGCGATCCGGCGACGTGGCGGGACCTGCTGTGGCTCCTGGGCGGGGCGCCGGTCGGCCTCGCCATGGGCGTCGCCACCGTGGCTTCCCTCGTGTACGGCGCGCAGGGCATCATCCTGGCACCGGTCATCGCGGAGGCGGAGTCGGGAACGTACGGCTACGGCGTCACGTGGCCCGTCGACGACCTCGCCGACTACCTGCTCGTCCCGCCGCAAGGAGCGCTGATCGCGTTCGGCGTGCTGTACGCGGCGCCTTGGCTGGTCTGGGGGCTGGCGAGGTACGACCAGAGTCTCCTCGGGCCGACGCGCAGCGCCACCCTCGAACGGCGGGTCGAGGGGCTCACCCGGACGCGCACGCAGGTGGTCGACGCGCAGGCCGCGGAGCTGCGCCGGATCGAGCGGGACCTGCACGACGGCGCGCAGGCCCGCATCGTGGCGCTCGGCATGAGCCTGGGCATGGCCGAGGACCTGGTGATCCACGACCCGGTGGCGGCCCAGGCGCTCATCGCCGAGGCGCGGGAGGCCAGCGGCCTGGCCCTCGCGGAGCTGCGGCAGCTGGTGCGGGGCATCCACCCGCCGGTGCTGGCCGAGCGCGGCCTGCTCGGCGGCCTGCGGGCCCTGGCCCTGACGCTGCCCCTGCCGGTGACGGTCGACGGCGACCTGCCGGGCCGGCCGCCGGCGCCGGTGGAGTCGGCCGCGTACTTCGCCGCCGTCGAGGCCCTCGCCAACGCCGCCAAGCACAGCGGCGCGACGGCGGCGTGGGTATCGTTGTCGTACCTCGGCGGCGCCCTCTACCTGACCGTCGGCGACGACGGCGTGGGAGGCGCCGCGCCCCGCAGCGGCTCGGGCCTGTCCGGCGTCGAGCGCCGCCTGGCCGCGTTCGACGGCGCCCTGCGCATCGACAGCCCGCCCGGGGGCCCAACCGTGCTGACCATGGAGGTGCCGTGCGCGTTGTCATCGCCGAAGATCTCGCCCTCCTCCGCGACGGCCTGATCCGGCTGCTGACCGCCTACGGCTTCGAGGTCCTCGCCGCCGTCGACAACGGCGCCGACCTGCGCAAGGCCCTGCTGGAACTGCGGCCGGACGTGGCGGTGGTGGACGTACGACTCCCCCCGACTTTCACTGATGAAGGGCTGCGGGCCGCCATCGCCGCCCGCGCCGAGGCGCCCGGGCTGCCCGTGCTGGTGCTGTCGCAGCACGTGGAGCAGCTGTACGCCAGGGAGCTCCTGTCCGACCGCCGGGGCGGCGTAGGGTATCTGCTCAAGGACCGCGTGGCGACGGTCGGCGAGTTCGTCGATGCCGTGCGCCGGGTCGCCGCCGGCGGCACCGCGATGGACCCGGAGGTCGTCTCCCAGCTGCTGGCCCGCAACGCCGGCGCCCCCACCCGCGCCCTGACCCCGCGCGAGCGCGAGGTGCTGGCCCTGATGGCGGAGGGCCGCTCCAACAACGCCATCGCCGCCCAGCTCTACGTCACGGAGAAGGCCATCGGCAAGCACATCAACAACATCTTCATCAAGCTCGGCCTGCCCCCGTCGGAGGACGACAACCGCCGCGTCCTGGCCGTCCTGGCGCACCTGAACGCATGACCGACCTCGTCACCCGCCTGCGCGCCGCCGGCTGCGTCTTCGCCGAGGACGAGGCCCGGCTGCTGTCCGCCGCCGCCCCCGACCCGGCAACGCTGGAGTCCATGGTCGCGCGCCGCGTGTCCGGCGTCCCGCTGGAGCACGTCCTCGGTTTCGCGGATTTCGCAGGTGTACGGCTGGCAGTGACCGAAGGCGTCTTCGTACCCCGGCACCGGACCGAGCTGCTCACCACGACGGCCCGCGCACTCCTGCGCCCCGAGGCGACGGTGCTGGATCTCTGCTGCGGCACGGGCGCCCTGGGCCTCGTCACCGTGCGCGGCGTCCCCGGCGTGCGCCTGGTCGCCGCCGACCTCGACCCGGCCGCGGTCGCCTGCGCCCGCACCAACCTGGCGCCGGTGACGTCGGAGGTGTTCTGCGGCGACCTGTTCGAGCCGCTGCCCTCCGACCTGCGGGGGCGGGTGGACGTGCTGCTGGCCAACGTGCCGTACATACCCACGGCCGAGATCGCCTATCTGCCGGAGGAGTTCCGCGTCCACGAGGCCCGCGCCGCCCTGGACGGCGGCGCGGACGGCCTGGACATCTTCCGCCGGCTCGTCGCCGAGGTCCCGCGGTGGCTCTCCCCCGGCGGCGTCCTGCTGTCGGAGGCCGCCCCGGCCCAGCTGGAGGCGGCGCACGCGGCCCTGCGAGCGGCCGGCCTGACCCCGTCGACCATCACCGACGAGGAGACCGAAACCACCGTCGTCCTCGGCCGCGCCACTCGCTAGGGAACAGCTGCCCGACGTTGTCGGTCAGGTGTAGAGGCGGCGGCCGTAGTTGGCGTCCGCGTAGTACACCTCGAGCTCCTCCACCGTCTCCGGGGTCTCCTGCACGCTCTTGACCAGGTTGGCGTGGGTCGGCAGGGCTTCGGGCGTCCAGGTTTCGGGCTTCCACAGCTTCGAGCGCATGAATGCCTTCTGGCAGTGGAAGAAGATGGTGTCGATGTCGACGACCAGGGCGAGGGCCGGGCGGTGGCCCTCCACGACCAGCGCGTCGAACCACGGCGCGTCGGTCAGCAGCCGGGCGCGGCCGTTGATGCGCAGCGTCTCGCGGCGGCCGGGGACCAGGAAGATCAGGCCGACGTGCGGGTTGCTGAGGATGTTGTGGAAGCCGTCGGCGCGGCGGTTGCCCGGGCGCTCCGGGATGGCGATCGTGCGCTCGTCGACGACGTGCGTGAAGCCCGGCGGGTCGCCCTTCGGGGAGACGTCGCAGTTGCCGGCCGCGTCGGAGGTGGCGACCAGGACGAACGGCGACAGGGCCAGCCATTCGCGGTCGGTGTGGCAGAGGGTGTCGCGTTCCTTGGTCACGGCCCGGGGCATCGGCGACCCGAGCAGTTCCTCCAGTTCTCCCACCGTGGTGATCTGCATGAGCCCCAGCATACGGGTGGTAACAACCTGTAACAGAGCGGATATTGTACGGCCGGACGTGTGCCATTAGCGTCAGCTCATGACGGACCAACGCACCGACGCGTACCGCGACGACCGCGCGCATGTCTTCCACTCGTGGTCGGCGCAGCGGGCCCTCGATCCGGTCGTGGTGGACGGCGGCGAGGGCGCGACCTTCTGGGACGAGTCCGGCCGGCGATACCTCGACTTCGCCTCCCAGCTGGTCAACCTCAACCTCGGCCACCAGCACCCGCGGGTCGTGGCCGCGATCCAGGAGCAGGCCGCGAAGCTGTGCACGATCGCGCCGACCTTCGGCAACGCGGCCCGCAGCGAGGCGGCCCGGCTCATCGCCGAGGTCGCGCCCGGGGACCTGCGGCACGTGTTCTTCACCAACGGCGGCACCGAGGCCAACGAGCACGCGGTCCGGATGGCCCGCGGCACGACCGGGCGGCACAAGGTCCTGGCCGCCTACCGCTCCTACCACGGCGCCACCACCGGCTCGATCACCCTCACCGGCGACCCGCGCCGCTGGGCCAACGAGCCGGCGATGCCCGGCGTGGTGCGGTTCTTCGGGCCGTACCCGTACCGCTCCCCGTTCCACGCCACGAGCGAGGAGCAGGAGACTCAGCGCGCGCTGGCCCACCTGGAGGAGGTGTTCACGTTCGAGGGCCCGCACACGATCGCCGCGGTGATCCTGGAGTCGGTGGTGGGCACCAACGGCATCCTGATCCCGCCGCCGGGGTACCTGGCCGGCGTGCGCGAGCTGTGCGACCGCCACGGCGTCCTGCTGATCGCCGACGAGGTGATGAGCGGGTTCGGCCGCTGCGGCGAGTGGTTCGCGGTCGACCACTGGGGCGTGGTGCCCGACCTCGTCACGTTCGCCAAGGGCGTCAATTCCGGTTACGTACCGCTGGGCGGCGTCATCCTGGGCCCCCGCGTCTACGAGACGTTCGCCGAGCGGCCCTTCCCGGGCGGCCTGACGTACAGCGGCCACCCCCTGGCCTGCGCGGCCGCCGTCGCCACGATCGAGGTCATGCGCGAGGAGTCCGTCCCCGAGCGGGTGCGCGACCTGGGCGAGCGGGTGGTCCGCCCGCGCCTGGAGAAGCTGCGCGAGCGGCACCCGTCGGTCGGTGACGTGCGCGGCCTGGGCCTGTTCTGGGCGATCGAGCTGGTCCGCGACCGCGAGACGCGGGAGATGCTGGTGCCGTACAACGCCGCCGGCCCGGCCGCGAAGCCCATGGCCGAGGTCGTCGCCGCCTGCAAGGAGCGCGGCGTCTGGCCGTTCACCCACTTCAACCGCGTGCACGTGGTGCCGCCGCTGGTCATCTCCGAGGACGACCTGCTGCGCGGCATCGACGCCATCGACGACGCCCTCGAGGTCGCGGACGCCCACGCCGCCTGAGCCCGGCCCGGCCGGCGGCGGGGACCACCTCGCCGCCGGCCGGTCAGACGCGCCACGCGCGCAGGGTAGTCAGACGGTACAAGGCGGCCGCCCGGGGTGAGCCCGTAGCGGCCGCCCGTCCCGGGAACTAGGCGCCGCCGGCGGTCAGGGTGACCGTCTGCGGGGCGAAGGAGCTGCCGACGGTGTCGACGCCGGCCGCCTTGGCCGCGTCGAGCGCCTTCTGCATGTAGTCGTTGGTGTACGCCAGGCCCTCGGGCTTCTTCTTCAGTACCGTGTCCCCGGTCTGGTTCCTGGTGTTCATCGAGATGTCCACGGTGCGGTTCCAGTCGGTCTCGTCGATGAGGCCGACGCCCTTGGCGGCGGGCCACACCAGCTTGTTGACCTCGTTCATCTGCCACAGCTGGTGGGTCTTGCCGAGCTTGGAGCCCCTGGCCACCACCATGTCGCGGCACTCGTCCGGCTTGTCCCGGCAGTAGGCCCAGCCCTTGATCGTGGCGGTCAGGAACTTCACGGTCTGGTCCTGGTACGCCTTGTCCTTGAGCTTCTCGGTGTTGGCCCAGACGGCGTCCTGCAGCATCGAGGTGCCGACCGTCTTCCAGTCGATGATGGCGAAGTCTTCCGGCTGGTACAGCTTGCCGGTGGCCGGGTTGGTCGCCTCGAGCAGCTGGGCGTACTCGTTGTAGGACATGGCCTGCGCGACGTCGATCTCCTTCTTCAGCAGCGCCTGCATGTCGAACTGCTGCTGCACCAGGGTGACGTCCTTGCCCGGGTCGAGGCCGGCCTTGGTCATGCCGGCGAAGAGCTCGAACTCGTTGCCGAAGCCCCAGTTGCCGACCTTCTTGCCCTTGAAGTCGGCCGGGGACTTGATCCCGGAGCTGGCGAAGGCGACCTGGTAGGTGCCGGAGCGGGCGAAGATCTGGCCCACGTCGGTGATGCCGGCGCCCTGCTCGCGCGAGGCGAGGGCCTTGGGCACCCAGGCCACCGCGTAGTCGGCCTTGTTCTGGGCCAGCACGGTCTGCGGGACGATGTCGACGCCGCCTTCCAGCAGCTGCACGTCGAGGCCCTGCTCCTTGTAGAAGCCCTTGTCCACGGCGGCGATGTAGCCGGCGAACTGGGCCTGGTAGAACCACTGCAGCTGCAGCTTCACGGTGGTCATGCCGCCGCTGGTGGTGCTCGTGGGGGACGTGGAATCGGCGGTGCCGCAGGCGGACAGGACAAGCCCTGCCGCGACCACGGCCCCGATGAGGGGAACGCGTTTCATGGGGGGAACCTCCGTCAGGAACGGGACTTCCATGGCATCGCGAGACGCTCCAGCAGGAGCGTGGTCAGGTAGAAGACGAGCCCGAGAACGCAGGCGCCGGCCACGAAGGCCCAGGCCCGGGGGTAGGCGGTGAACGCGGCGGCGGAGGTGATCCGCGCCCCGAGCCCGTCCTGCAGCCCGCCGAAGTACTCCGCGACGACCGCAGCGATGACGGCCAGCGACGATGCCTGCCGCAGGCCGGTGAACAGATGGGGCAGCGCGCCTGGCAGCCGGACCAGGCGGGCGAAGGTCCAGCCGCCCGCCGCGTAGCTGTCCATGAGCTCGCGGTGGGTCGGGTCGACCTCCCGCAGGCCGCGCAGCGTGTTGATGAAGACCGGGAAGAACACGATGATGCCGGCGACCAGCCTGCGCGGCACGCTGCTGGTCGACTCGAACATGTTGTTGAGAATGGGGGCGAGGGCGATGATCGGCAGCGCGTTGAGGACCGCGGCGAATGGCACCGAGACCTCGCTGAGCAGCCTCACCCGGCTGGTCGCCATCGCGGCGAGCACCGCGACGACCGCCCCGCCGACCAGGCCCACGAGGGCGTTGGAACCGCTGGCCAGGGCGGCGTCCCACACGTTGCCGCGCTGCTCGACCAGCTCGGCCCAGATGGCCGACGGGGCGGGCAGGATGAACGGCGCGATGCGGCCCGCCTTCACGATGAGCTCCCAGCCGGCCAGGCCGAGCACGCCGACCAGCACGGGCGGGAGGATGCCGCGGAGGTACTTCATGACCGCAGCGCCTTGCGCACGGCCGTGATGGCGTCGAAGTAGGCGGGCGACTGCCGGGCCGACTCGTCGCGGGACGGCAGGTCGATGTCGATGCGGGCGGTGATCCGGCCGGGCCGGGCCGACATGACCACGACCTGGTCGGACAGGAACACCGCCTCGGAGATGGAGTGGGTGACGAACACGGTCGACGTGCCGGTCTTGGCGCAGATCTGCAGCAGCTCGTGCTGCAGCCGTTCGCGGGTCATCTCGTCCAGGGCGCCGAAGGGCTCGTCCATGAGCAGCAGTGGCGGGTGTACGGCGAGGGCCCGGGCGATCGCCACCCGCTGCTGCATGCCGCCGGAGAGCTGGGCCGGGTAGTGGCCGCCGAAGTCGCTCAGCCCGACGAGGGTGAGCATCTCCTCGGCCCGCTCGCGGCGCCGCTGCCGCGGGATCTTGCGCAGCTCCAGGGGCAGCTCGACGTTGCGCCGCACGGTGCGCCACTCGAACAGGCCGGCCTGCTGGAAGGCGATGCCGTACTCCTGTTCCCGCCGCGCCTGCCCGGCCGGCTTTCCGGCCACGGCGACCGTGCCGGCGGTCGGCTCGATGAGGTCGGCGATGAGCCGCAGCAGCGTGGACTTGCCGCACCCGGACGGCCCGATGAGGGAGACGAACTGTCCACTGTCAACGGTGAGGTCCACATCGGACAGCGCGGTCACCTCGTCGGCTCGGCCCTGATTGAACACCTTGCTGACCCCGGCCAGCGAGACGGCCGTCATACCACGTTCACCTCAACTCGACGCCGGTGACGCATGAGGGGGATCTCGAGCAGGCTCACGAAGCCGGCGACGACCAGGCCGAGCAGGGCCGCGCCGAGCATGGCGGTGTACACCTTCGCCGGGTCGGAGGTGGCCTCGCGGGCGTACTCGATGACGAGCCGCCCGACCCCGCCGCGGGTGCCGGTGGAGATCTCGCCGACCACCGCGCCGACGACCGCGGCCGCGCCGGCCAGGCGCAGCGCCGGGAACAGGAACGGCAGCGCGGCCGGCAGCCGCAGCTTGAGGAACGTGCGCCACCAGCCGGCGGCGTAGCTGCGCATGAGCTCCACGCCGGAGGCCGACGGCGACTGCAGGCCGCGCAGCAGCCCGACGGCGACGGGGAAGAACGCGAGATAGGCGGCGATCGTGGCGACGGTCATCCAGTCCTGCCACGCATACGGGCCGAACGACAGCGCCCCGCTCCAGCCGGCCACCAGCGGGGCGAGGGCGACCAGCGGCACCGTCTGGGACAGCACCACGTAGGGCAGCAGCCCGCGCTCCACCACACGGAAGCGCTGCATGAGCGCGGCGAGCACGAAGCCGATGAGCACCCCGGCGGCGAAGCCGACCGCGGTGACGCCGAGGGTGAACAGGCAGGCGTCGAGCACGACCCGCCAGATGGGCCGCCCACCGGCGAGCTCCGGCTGGCTCAGCCGCTGCACGACGGTGTACAGGTGCGGCATGGACAGGTCGTCGGCCCGGGGCAGGACGCGCACCCCGAGGACGGCGGTGCCCTCGGGATCGCCGACCGCCTTGTAGCCCTCCCAGAGGGCCACGAAGGCGGCGACGCCCGCGAGGGCACCGAGCGTTCTTCTCATGAGACGGCCGGGATGACGTGCTCGCCGTAGGCGGCGAGCGTGGACTCCTTCGCGTCGTGCTGCAGGTACAGGGCGAACTGGTCCACGCCGAGGTCCTTGAGCTCGGCGAGGCGCTGGAGGTGCGCCTCGACCGGGCCGAGGATGCAGAACCGGTCGACGACCTCGTCGGGGACGAAGTCGGTGTGGATGTTGCCGGCCCGGCCGTGCTCGGCGTAGTCGTAGCCCTTGCGGCCCTTGATGTAGTCGGTGAGCACGGTCGGCACGGTCCCACCGGCGCCGTAGCGGGCCACGATGTCGGCGACGTGGTTGCCGACCATGCCGCCGAACCACCGGGTCTGGTCCCGCTGGTGGGCCAGGTCGTCGCCGACGTAGGCCGGTGCGGCGACGCAGAACTTGATGGCGGCCGGGTCGCGGCCGGCCTGCTCCGCCGCCGTGCGGACCGCCTTGATCATCCAGGCGGCGATGTCCGGGTCGGCCAGCTGCAGGATGTACCCGTCGCCGACCTCACCGGTCAGCGCGAGCGCCTTGGGCCCGTAGGCGGCCACCCACACCTCGAGGCGGCTGTCGGGCGCCCAGGCGAACTGCAGGTCCCGGTCGCGCAGGCGCACCGACCGGCCGTTGCCGAGCTCCCGGATGACCTGCACGCACTCGCGCAGCTCGGCCAGCGTGGTCGGGCGGGAGCCCAGCACGCGCACCGCCGAGTCGCCCCGGCCGATGCCGCAGACGGTGCGGTTGCCGTACATCTCGTTGAGGGTGGCGAACAGCGACGCGGTGACCGTCCAGTCCCGGGTGCCGGGGTTGGTCACCATGGGCCCGACGACGACCCGCTCGGTGTCGGCGAGGATCTTGGAGTAGATGACGAACGGCTCCTGCCACAGCACGTGCGAGTCGAACGTCCACACGTGGCTGAAGCCCGCCGCCTCGGCCTGCTTGGCCAGCTCGACCACGCCCATCGCGGGCGGGTCGCACTGCAGCACCACCCCTACGTCCATGCCGTCACCGCACCTTCGGGAAGCCGAGGTCGACCTCGGACGTGGCCGGGTCGGGCCAGCGCGAGGTGACGACCTTGCTGCGCGTGTAGAACTGGATTCCTTCGGGGCCGTACATGTGCAGGTCGCCGAAGAGCGAGGACTTCCAGCCGCCGAAGCTGTAGTAGGCGACCGGGACGGGCACGGGGACGTTGACGCCGACCATGCCGCAGACGACGTCGTACTGGAACTGCCGCGCCGCCCCGCCGTCGCGGGTGAAGATGGCGGTGCCGTTGCCGTACTCGTTGTCGTTGACGAGCTGGACGGCCTCGTCGTAGCTGCCGGCCCGCACGACGGAGAGGACCGGCCCGAAGATCTCGTCCCGGTACAGCGCGGAGTCCGGCGTCACCTTGTCCACAAGGGACGCTCCCAGGAAGAACCCGGGCCCTTGGCTGATCGGCGCGGCCCGGCCGTCGACGACGACCTCGGCGGCGCCCGGCTCGGCGAGGTAGCCGGCCACCCGGTCGCGGTGCTCGCGGGTGATGAGCGGGCCCATCTCGGCGGCCGGGTCGGTGGCCGGGCCGACCGCGATCCGGCCGATCCGCTCCGAGATGGCGGCGACCAGCGGGTCGGCGACCGCGCCGACCGCCACGACGACGGAGACGGCCATGCACCGCTCCCCCGCCGAGCCGTAGCCGGCGGAGACGGCGGCGTCGGCGGCCGCGTCGACGTCGGCGTCCGGCAGTACCACCATGTGGTTCTTCGCACCCCCGAGGGCCTGGACGCGCTTGCCGGCGCGGGTGCCGGCCTCGTAGACCGCCCTGGCGATGGGCGTGGACCCGACGAAGCTCAGCGCCTGCACGTCGGGGTGCTCGATGAGCCGCTCGACGGCCTCCCGGTCGCCCTGCACGACGTTGAACGCGCCGTCGGGCAGCCCGGCCTGGCGCAGCAGGTCGGCCAGCAGCAGCGAGACCGACGGGTCCTTCTCGCTGGGCTTGAGCACGAACGTGTTGCCGCACACGAGCGCGTTGCAGAACATCCACATCGGCACCATGGCCGGGAAGTTGAACGGCGTGATGCCGGCGACGACGCCGAGCGGCTGGCGGATGGAGTACACGTCCACGCCGGTGGACGCCTGTTCGCTGTAGCCGCCCTTGAGCAGGTGCGGCGCGCCCGTGGCGAACTCGATGTTCTCCAGCCCGCGGGCCAGCTCCCCGGCGGCGTCGGCGACGGTCTTGCCGTGCTCGGCGCTGACCAGCGACGCGATCTCCTTGCGGTTGGCGTCGACGAGCTCGCGGAAGCGGAACATGACCTCGGCCCGGCGCGACAGCGACGCGGCCCGCCAGGCCGGGTAGGCGGCCAGGGCGCTCGCGACGGCGGCGTCGGTCTCGGCGGCGGTGGCCGCGACGACGTAGGCCTGCTGCTCGCCGGTGGCCGGGTCCCAGACCGGCAGCTGCCGGCCGCTGGTGCCGGGCACGGCCTGCCCGTCGAGCCAGTGCTTGATCTCTCGCATGTCTGTGCAACCCCTAGAGGAGATAGTCCGACAGTCCGCGGCGGACGAACCGTCCGTGGCCCTTGGTGCCGTGGTACGCGTCGCCGGACACGATCACGGTGCCGCGGGAGATGACCGTGTCGACCTTGCCGGCGATCTCGAATCCCTCCCAGGCCGAGTAGTCCATGTTCATGTGGTGCGTCTCGACGCCGATGCGGGTGCGGGCCGCGGGGTCGTAGAGCACGATGTCGGCGTCGGAGCCGGGCGCGATGATGCCCTTCTGCGGGAACAGGCCGAACATGCGCGCCGGGGTGGTGGCGATCGTCTCGACCCATCGGGCCAGCGACAGCTTGCCGTCGACGACCCCCTGGTAGAGCAGGTCGACGCGGTGCTCGACGCTGCCGATGCCGTTGGGGATCTTCGAGAAGTCGCCGATGCCCATCTCCTTCTGGTCCTTGAAGCAGAAGGGGCAGTGGTCGGTGGAGACGACGGACAGGTCGTTGCTGCGAAGTCCGCGCCACAGGTCGGCGCGGTGGCTCTCCTTGCCGCTACGCAGCGGCGTCGAGCAGACCCACTTCGCGCCCTCGAAGCCGGGCGCGCCGAGCTGCTCCTCCAGGGTGAGGTACAGGTACTGCGGGCAGGTCTCGGCGAACACGTTGCGGCCGAGGTCCCGGGCGGCGGCGACCTGCTCCAGGGCCTTGGAGGCCGAGAGGTGCACGATGTACAGCGGGCAGTCCGCGGCCACGCTCGCCAGCCAGATCGCCCGGCTGGTCGCCTCGGCCTCCAATGCCTCGGGGCGGGTGATGCCGTGGTAGATCGGGTCGGTCAGGCCGCGCTCGACCGCCTGCTTGACGAGCACGTCGATGGCGGGCCCGTTCTCCGCATGCATCATGATCATGGCGCCGTTGTCGCGGGCCTTCTGCATCGCGCGCAGGATCTGCCCGTCGTCGCTGTAGAACACGCCGGGGTACGCCATGAACAGCTTGAAGCTGGTGATCCCCTCGTTCGCGACGAGCTGGTCCATCGCCTTGAGCGAGTCGTCGTCGACGCCGCCGATGATCATGTGGAAGGCGTAGTCGATGTGGCACTCGCCCTCGGTCTTGGCGTGCCAGGCGGCGAGGCCGTCCTGGACCACCTCGCCGTAGCGCTGGATCGCGAAGTCGATGATGGTCGTGGTGCCGCCGAAGGCCGCGGCGCGGGTGCCGGTGTCGAAGGTGTCGGAGGCCTTGGTGCCGCCGAACGGCATCTCCATGTGCGTGTGGGCGTCCACGGCGCCGGGGATGACGTACTTCCCGGTGGCGTCGAGAATCTCGAAGTCGCCCTCCTGCGGCCCGTCGCCGGGCATGAACACGGCGGAGATCTTCTCGCCGACGACGAGGACGTCACCCGGGATCGCGCCCTGCGGCCCGACCACCGTCCCGCCCCTGATGAGCAACGCGGTCACGGCTGCACCAGCTCCCCGTAGGCGTCGGGACGGCGGTCGCGGTAGAACTGCCAGCGGTCGCGGACCGTGGCGAGCAGGTCCAGGTCGAGGTCGCGGACGATGAGCTCCGGATTGTGCGCGTCGCCGACGTCGCCGACGAACTTGCCCTCCGGGTCGACGAAGTAGCTGGTGCCGTAGAAGTCGTTGTCGCCCAGCGGCTCGATGCCGGTGCGGTTGATGGCGCCGATGAAGTACTCGTTGGCCACCGCGCTGGCCGGCTGTTCCAGCTGCCAGAGGTACGCGGACAGGCCGCGGCTGGTGGCCGACGGGTTGAACACGATCTGGGCGCCGTTGAGACCCAGGGCGCGCCAGCCCTCGGGGAAGTGGCGGTCGTAGCAGATGTAGACGCCGACCTTGCCGACGGCGGTGTCGAAGACGGGATAGCCGAGGTTGCCGGGGCGGAAGTAGAACTTCTCCCAGAAGCCCTTCACCTGCGGGATGTGGTTCTTGCGGTACTTGCCGAGGTACTTGCCGTCCGCGTCCACCACGGCGGCGGTGTTGTACAGCACGCCCGGCTGCTCCTGCTCGTACATCGGCAGGATCATCACCATGCCGAGCTCGGCGGCGAGGGCCTGGAAGCGCTCGGTGGTCGGGCCGGGGATCGACTCGGCGTACTCGTAGTACGCGGAGTCCTGCACCTGGCAGAAGTACGGTCCGTAGAACAGTTCCTGGAAGCAGATCACCCGGGTGCCCTGGGCGGCGGCCTGCCGGGCATAGTATTCGTGCGCCTTGATCATCGACTCCTTGTCGCCCGTCCAGTTCGTCTGGACGATGGCGGCGCGGATGATCGTCATGGCTGCCCCTCTCTGATCGGTCCACATTGGCCGTTGCGGGGTTCGGTCCCAACCGGATCTCGACCTTGTCGTCGGGTCGGATGCCGTAGGACACTAACGACACAAATCTAGGCGGACAATGGTCCCGTCGTTACAGAATGTTTCGGAGATGTAATTTGCTCGCCCTCATCGCCGGGGCGGTCGACGACCGCTCCGCCCGTGGTATCGCCGCGGCCGTCAGCCGCCTGGTGACCGCGGGAACGCTGCCCGCCGGGACCCGCCTGCCGACCGTCCGCGACGTCGCCCGCGAGCTCGGCATCAGCCCGACGACGGTGAGCGAGGCGTGGCGCAGCCTGGCCCGCGCCGGCGCCATCCAGACCCGCGGCCGCTCGGGCACCTTCGTCGCCGGCCCGTCCGTACCCCGCCAGCGCCTGCGTTACGCCCAGCTCGGCGGCAGGGTCAGCGAGCTGGGGGCCGGCCTGCTGCGCGACTACTCCACCGGCGTGCCGGACTACGACCTCCTGCCGAGCCTGACGGAGGCCCTGAAGCGCATCGGCGACGCCCGGCTCACCACCTCCTACCTCGACGGCGCCGTCCTACCCCGGCTCGAGGAAGTACTCCGCGAGCGCTGGCCCTATCCCCCGGAGCAGCTGACCGTCGTCGACGGCGCCCTGGACGCCCTGGACCGCGCCACCGGCGTGGTGGTCCGCTTCGGCGACCACGTGCTCGTCGAGGACCCCGCCTTCCCGCCGACGCTGGACCTGCTGGAGACGGTCGGCGCCACGGTCGTCGGCGTGCCGATCGACGAGCACGGCCTGCGCCCCGACGCCCTGAGCGCCGCCCTGGCCGGCTGCGACCCGGTCGCGCTCTACCTGCAGCCGCGCGCCCACAACCCGACCGGCGCGAGCATGACCCAGGCCCGGGCCGACAAGCTGGCCCGCATCCTGGCCAAGCACCCGGGCGTCACCGTCATCGAGGACGACCACGCCGGCGGCATCGCCACCGCCCCGCCGGTCAGCCTGGGCCGGCGCCTGCCGGGCCGCACGGTCCACGTGCTGAGCTTCTCCAAGAGCCACGGCCCCGACCTGCGCCTGGCCGCGATCGGCGGCCCCGCAAGCGTGATCACGGCGGTGACCGACCGCCGCCTGCTCGGCCCCGGCTGGTCGAGCCGGCTGCTCCAGGCCGTCCTGGTCGATCTCTTGACGGACCCGGCGACGGTACGGCAGGTAGCCCACGCCAGGGACGAGTACGCATCCCGCCGAGCCGCCCTGCTGGACGCCCTGGACGCGAGGGGCGTGACAGCGACCGGTGCCGACGGCATCAACGTGTGGATGGCGGTCGCCAACCAGCAGGTGGCCATGCTGACCCTCGCCGCACACGGGATAGCCGTCGCCCCGGGCGCCCCCTTCGAGGTGAGCCACGGCGACACGGACCACGTCCGCATCACCGCCGGCCTGATCCGCGACGACTTCGAGGCGCTGGCCGACATCTTCGCCGAGGCAGCGGGCGGCCCGACGAGAGTGAGCGGCCCGAGAACCGCCAACCACCCGCGCGGGTGGCGCTGACCGACGGCCGGTCTTCGCGAAAAGGCACGGGCCCGGCCCGGCGGGTCAGGGGCCGGCGACGATGCGGCGGGTCTCGTAGGCCCACATGGCGATCTCGACGCGGTTGCGGGCGCCGAGCTTGGCCATCAGGCTCGCCAGGTGCGTCTTGGTGGTGCTGAGGCTGATGCGCAGGGCGTCGGCGATCCCGGCGTTGGACAGGCCCCGGGCCACGGCGAGCAGGACCTCCTCCTCGCGCGGGGTGAGCGGGTCGATCGGCTGGACGGCGGGGCGGCCGGCCGGGGTGCCGGCGAAGGCCTCCAGTAGGCGCACGGTGACGCTGGGGGCGATGAGGGCCTGCCCGTCGGCCGCCGCCCGCACGGCCTGCACGAGCAGCTCCGGCCCGGCGTCCTTGAGCAGGAAGCCGCGCGCACCGGCGCGCAGGGCGCCGTAGACGTACTCGTCCAGGTCGAACGTCGTGATGACGACCACGACGAGCGGGTCGGGCACGCCCGGGCCGGCCAGCAGGCGGGTCGCCTCCAGCCCGTCGGGGGCCGGCATCCGGATGTCGAAGAGGCACACGTCCGGGCGCAGCTCGCGGGCCAGGCGCACGGCGGCGCGGCCGTCGGCGGCCTCGGCGACGACCTCGATGTCGGGCTGGGCGTCGAGCATGATCCGCAGCCCGGCACGGATGATCGCCTGGTCGTCAGCGACGAGCACGCGGATCGGCACCGCGAACCCCCTTCCCCAGTGGCAGCTGCGCCTCGACCAGCCAGCCCCCGCGGTCCGGCGCCGGGCCGGCGGACAGCGCGCCGCCGAGCAGCGTGACCCGCTCCCGCAGGCCCGTGAGGCCGAACCCGGCCCGGCCCTTGCCGCGCCGGCCACCCGCGCCGTCGTCGCGGACCGTCACCCGCACCCGGCCCGCCTCCGCGGCGACCCGGACCCGGACCGCGGTCGCGTGCTGGGCGTGCCGCAGCGCGTTGGTCAGCGACTCCTGCACGACGCGGTAGACGGCGCCGTCCACGGCCGGCGGCAGGTCGTCGAGGGGCCCGTCCAGCTCCAGGCCGACCGGGAGCCGCGCCTCGCCGGCCAGGCGCCGCAGGTCGGCGACGCCCGCCAGCGGCGCGAGGCCGGCGGTCGCGTCGCGCAGGGCGGAGACCATGGCCCGCATCGCCTCCAGCGTGCGGGCGCCCTCCTCCTCGACGCCCTCCAGGGCGGGCAGCGCGGCGGCCGGGTCGGCCGCGGCGAGCACCCGCCCGGCCTGGGCCCGCACGACGATGGCGGAGACGTGGTGGGCGACGGTGTCGTGCAGCTCCCTTGCCAGGGCCTCCCGCTCACTGGCGCGCATCCGCTCCAGCTCGCGGCGGCGGGCCGTGGACCAGGCCCGCACGGCCGCGCCCAGAACGCCCGGGAAGGCCAGGAACAGCAGGCTCCCGGCGTAGTCGGCCGGCGGGACGTCGTCGACGGCCAGGGACAGCCCGAACGCGGCCAGGATCACCGCGCAGCCGAGGGCCACGTCGCGGCCGGAGCCCCAGCGCAGCAGCGCGTACACCAGGACGAGCACGACCATCCCCGTGTAGAGGCCGGCCGGGCGCTCGTGCCCCGCGGCCAGGTCGGCCAGCGTGAGCGCGATCCCGGCGCCGTAGGCCAGCGCCACCGTGGCCAGGGGGTGGGTGCGCCGCCACAGCGTCAGCACACACATGGCGGCCGTCACCGCCAGCGACACCGCGGGCCAGACGACGTCGTCGCGGGCTGCGGCCTCCACGCCCGCCGCGGCGAGGCCGGCGGCGAGCAGCGCCCAGTCCCGCCCGGCCCGCGCCGGCGGGTCGGGGGCCCGGGGCACGGCCCACAGCCGCCGCAGCTCGCCTCGCAACACGGCTTCAGCCTGAGCCAGCCCCGCCCGCCCGTCATCGGCCGAAAGCACGAGCGTTTTGCCGGGCCGGGGGCCGATGAAGCGCGGCGCGACGGCGGGGAGGCTGCTCGCCGTACCGAATCCGCATCTTCGATGGAAGGCAACGCCGTGCCGTCGTCCACCCTGACCGCCCGCGTGGCGGGTGTGCTGTTCATCTTCGCCTCGGCCGCCGCCATCGCCGGCGGCTCCCTGTTGCTGCCCATCTCGGAGCCGGGCTTCCTGGGCGCCGGTGGCTCGCGGGCGCCGCTCGTCACCGGCGCGCTGCTGGAGTTCGCCCTCGCGGTCAGCGTCGCCGCCATCGCCGCCGTGCTGTGGCCGATGCTGCGCCGGGGCAGCGAGCCGCTGGCCATGCTGTACGTGACGACCCGGACCCTGGAGGGCGTCCTGATCGCCGCCGGCGCCACGAGCGCGCTGGTCATGACGTCGCTGGCCGGCTCGCCCGCGGCCGCGTCCGCCGGCGCGGCGGTGCTGGAGGCGCGCGAGTGGACGTACCGCATCGGGACCTTGGTGGTCTTCGGCGCGAGCGCTGTCGTGCTCAACGCCGTGCTGGTGCGCGGCCGCGAGGTGCCCCGCTGGATCTCCTGGTGGGGCCTGATCGGCGGCGCCCTGCTCCTGGCGCGGGGGATCGCCGAGTCGTACGGCACCGGCCTGCCCGCCGCCGCCCAGGCGTTCCTGGCCGCCCCGATCGGCGTCGAGGAGATGGTGTTCGCGGCCTGGCTGGTGTGGAAGGGCGGCGCCCGGGCCGGGACCTGATCGGCCGGCTCCAACTGGTCCGTTGCTAGACCGTGACGACGATCTTCTTCCCGGCGTGGAGTCCCTTCTCGAGGTGCCGGTGTGCCTCGACGACGTCGTCGAGGGCGAACACCCTGTCGATGGCGGGCCGCAGCGCCCCGAGGCGTACCCCGGCGTTCAGGAAGGCCGCCATGCGCTTCACCACGACGTCGTCGAGGGTGTGCTCGAAGCTCCGGTAGCTGAAGATCGTGAGCGGCGCGCCTCTCGGGAAGGGTGTGGGCCGCGGGTCCAGGAAGCCCGCGGCGACCAGTGTTCCGCCGGGGCGGGCCGCCTCGAGAAGTTCCTGCTGGCCGGGGCCCATGACAACGTCGAGGACGATGTCGGCGCCGGTCCCGCCGGTGTGGTGGCGGACAGCTTCGACGACGTCCACCTGGTCGGTGGCGATGACCGCGGCGGCGCCGGCGGCGAGCAGGTCGTCCTTCTTCGCAGCGTGCCGGGTGATGGCGATGGGCACGGCGCCGATCTGATTGGCGATCTGCGTCGCCGCCCGGCCGACGCCGCCGGACGCGGCAGTGATGAGGACGTGGTCGCCGGGCCGCATCCTCGCCTTCTCGACGAGCGCGCCGTAGGCGGTGGAGTACGCGACCCAGATCGCCGCCGCCTCCGTGATTGCCAGCCCGGCCGGCCGGGCGACGACCCGGCTCGCGGGGACCGTGGTGTACTCGGCGTAGCTGCCCCTGATGCTCGCGTCCGGAATGGCCGTGAGGATGACCGGATCGCCGATCTCCAGCCCGGTGACCTCGGGGCCCAGCGCATCGACGACGCCGGTGCCTTCGACGCCGAGGCGAGCGTGTGGCAGGGGGACGGGTGCGGGCGAGGCGCCCGAACGCATCATCTGGTCGAGCGGGTTGACGGCGAACGCTTCGATCCTGACCCGTACCTCGCCGGCTGCGGGCTCGACAACCGGCTCCTCGACGACGTGCATGACATCCGGCCCGCCGAACTCGTCGAACACGACGACTCGTGGCATGGTGACTCCTCCGCATCTGGTGCTGGTCTCGTTGCTCGCGCAAGACGTTACGGAGCCATGGGTTACCTCCTGGTACCTTCGACTTCCATGCAGAACGCGGCTGGACCGGCCTTCCTCGCCGACTGCCCCACACGCCTGGCGGTCGAGATCATCTCCGACAAGTGGGCCGTGCTCGTGCTCTTCGGGCTCAGCCATCAGCCTCGCAGGCACGGTGAGCTCGTCGACCTCATCGGCGGCATCTCGCGCAAGGTCCTCACCCAGACGCTGCGCCGGCTCCAGCAGTACGGTCTGGTCGAACGCCATGCCGAAGCGCCGCGGCGGGTCGAATACAGCCTCACCGACCTGGGCCGGACCCTCGTCGAGCCGATCGAGGTCCTGACGAACTGGGCGAGGGACTACGGCGGGGCCATCGTCGACTTCCAGGAGGCCGCGGAAGCGGCTACTGCTGCTCGGGCTCGCGCGGCGGGTTGATCTTGGTCGACCGGGGTCGAGGAGTCACGTCGCCACCAGTGCGCGGCAGGCCTCCCGGTCTGCGGGAAGGCCGACGGCGGCGAAGCGGGCCAGGCCGGCGGCGATTCGCTCGTGCCAGACCTCGTCGTTGTCGACCAGGCGGCGCAAGAACTCGCGCTGGTCCTCGGCGAGGGGGCGCTGCTCCCAGCCGGGCGGGAACGCCACCTGCAGGAGCGGGCCCCAGCCGGCCTCGAGCGTCTCGGCCTCCGGCGTGGCGAGGACCAGGGCGCCCGGCAGAAGCTGGTCGAAGCTCGTCGCGTGGCGCTGGGCGGCTTCGGCGAGGTCGATGTGCAGGCGCGCCATTGGGATGCCAGAGGTCGCGCACCATGGCAGGGACGTCGCCCATCGGGCCGTAGTGTCCGCCCGGCAGACCGCCCTCGAGGTGGGCCCAGTCGACGGCGGCGAGCAGCTCCTCGATGCGGTGCACCGGAACAGCATGGCAGGTCCGGCCGGCCCGGGTTCGGCCGTCGCGTTCGCCGGAAAGGCGGTTGCGGGGCGTGGGAGACTCGCGGCCGTGGGCGGAGTGCGGAATCTCAGACAGGACGAGGCACGGGTGCGGGCCGCGGTCATCGAGGTCGGGCACTACGACGTCAGCCTCGACGTGACCTGCGGGGAGGAGACGTTCCGTTCCGTCACACGGGTCGAGTTCGAGTGCCGCGAGCCGGGGGCGGACACGTTCGTCGAGCTGGCGGCGGCGCGGCTGCGGGACGTGCGGCTCAACGGCGCCGCGGTGGACACCGGCGGGTGGAGCGCGGAGCGGGGGCTGGTGCTGACCGGGCTGGCCGAGCGCAACACGCTCGTCGTCGACGCCGACTTCGCGTACACCACGATCGGGCAGGGGCTGCACCGCGGCGTCGATCCGGCCGACGGGGAGGTGTACCTCTACAGCCAGTTCGAGATCGCCGACGCGCAGCGGGTGTTCGCCTGCTTCGACCAGCCCGACCTCAAGGCCGAGTTCACGTTCCACGTCACCGCGCCGGCGCACTGGGCGGTCGTGTCGAACATGCCGGTCGGGCACCGGGACGGGCTCACCCGGCACTTCGCGCGCTCGCCGCGGATGAGCACCTACGTGGCGGCCGTGTGCGCCGGGCCGTACCACGAGGTGCGGCGCGAGTTCGACGGCGTGGACCTGGGGCTGTTCATCCGGGCCTCGATGCGCGAGCACCTCGACGCCGAGGACCTGTTCGAGGTGACCACGCAGGGGTTCGAGTTCTTCCACCGGCAGTTCGGGGTGCGGTATCCGCTGCCGAAGTACGACCAGGTGTTCGTCGCCGAATGCAACGGCGCGGCGATGGAGAACTACGGGTGCGTCACGCTCGGGGAGGAGTATTTCATCTTCCGCGGCGCCGCCACCGGCTTCGAGTACGAGAAGCGGGCCAACCACATGCAGCACGAGCTCGCGCACATGTGGTTCGGCAATCTCGTCACCATGCGCTGGTGGGACGACATCTGGCTGAAGGAGGCGTTCGCGGAGTGGGCGTCGCACTGGTGCAACGCGGAGAACACGCGGTTCACCGACGCCTGGACGACCTTCCTGTCGATCCGCAAGAACTGGGCCTACCGCCAGGATCAGCTCTCCTCGACGCACCCCGTCTACGCGGCGGCGCCCGACGTCGCGGCGGCCGAGGCGAACTTCGACGGGATCACGTACGCCAAGGGCGCCTCCGTCATCAAGCTGCTCGTCGCCTTCGTCGGGCTCCCCGCGTTCCTGCAGGGCCTGCGGTTGTACTTCCGCAAGCACGCGTTCGGCAACGCCACCTTCGACGACCTGCTGGGCGCGCTGGAGGAGAGCGCCGGGCGCCCGCTGCGCGGGTTCGCCGAGCAGTGGCTGCGCACCAGCGAGGTCAACACCCTGCGGCCGGTGCTGACCCTCGCGGACGACGGGACGTACGCGAGCGTCGCGATCGCCCAGTCCGCGCCGCCCGGGCACCCGCTGCGCACCCACCGGCTCGCCGTCGGGCTCTACGGCGCCGACGGGCGCCGCCGCGAGCGGGCCGAGCTCACCGTCGACGGCCCGCTGACCCCGGTGCCGCAGCTGGCCGGGGCCGAGGTCGCCGATCTGCTGCTGGTCAACGACGACGACCTGACGTACGCCAAGGTCCGCCTCGACCCCCGCTCGACCCGGACCGTCCTCGATAGACTGTCCACACTGGAGTCCTCGCTGGCCCGCGGGCTGTGCTGGGCGGCGGCCTGGGACATGACCCGCGACGGGGAGCTGCCGGCCCGCGAGTACGTGCGCCTGGTCGCCCGGGCCATGCCGGACGAGACCGACGTCAACCTGCTCACCAGCGTGCTCGTGCCGACCTCGCCCGCCCCGGCCAAGTCCGGCCAGGCCCAGATCGCCCTCGACCGGTTCGCCGACCCCGGCTGGGCCCCGCGCGGGCGCCGCGAGCTGGCCGCCACGGCGCTCGCCGCGCTCGAGTCCGGCGCCGCCCCGGCCGCGGCGTGGGCCCGCGCGTTTGTGTCGGTGGCGCGCACGCCCGACGAGCTCGCCGTGCTGCGCGGCTGGCTCGCGGGTGCGGGTGTACCGCGGGATCTGACGGTCGACGCCGACCTGCGCTGGACGATCCTGCAGGCGCTCGTCGCCGAGGGGGCGGCGGGGCCGTCCGACATCGACGCGGAGCTGGCCCGCGACCGGACCGCCGGGGGCGAGCGGGCCGCGGCGACCGCCCGCGCGCTGGTGCCCACCGAGTCCTCGAAGGCGGCCGTGTGGCGCCGTCTGACGGAGGAGTCGCTGCCGGCGGGGCTGCAGCGGGCCCTGCTGTTCGGCCTGCACCATCCGTCGCAGGTCGGGCTGACCTCGCCGTACCACGGGAAATATCTCGACGTCGTGGGCCGCGTGTGGGCGGGGCACGAGATCGGCCGGGCCACCGAGTTCGCGGTGTACGGCTACGCGTCGCTGCTGGTCGAGCCCGCCGCGGTGGAGGCCGCCGACGCCTGGCTGGAGGGGGCCGCCCATGCGGGGCATCCGGAGCCGCTGGTCCGGTTGGTGCGTGACGGCCGCGACAACCAGGCGAGGGCTCTGGCCGCGCGGGGGGCCGACGCGGCAGCATGAGGGGTCGGGCACGGGGACGGGAGTGGGCATGCGGTACGTGGCGATCGGTGACAGCTTCACCGAGGGCATGGGCGACGAGCGCCCCGACGGCACCCCGCGCGGCTGGGCCGACCTGGTCGCGGCGGGGCTGGCGGCGGCGAACGGGGGCGACCTGCAGTACGCCAACCTGGCCATCCGCGGCCGCCTGCTGGAGCCGATCGTCACCACCCAGCTGGACGCCGCCCTGGCGATGTCCCCGGCGCCGACCCTGATGTCGCTCAACGGCGGCGGCAACGACACCATGCGCCGCGGCACCGACCTGCCCCGCCTGGCCGAGCTGATCGAGGGCGCGGTGGTGCGCTGCGAGGCGGCCGGGGTGCGGCTGATCGTGCTCAGCGGCGCCGACCCGTCCGAGCACATGCCGCTGGGGCGGGTGGTGCGGCAGCGGGCGGGTGCCCTGACCGAGCTGGTCCGGGAGATGACGCTGCGCCACGGGGTGCTCTTCGTGGACTGCTTCAACGACGTGGAGCTGCGGCGGGCCGGGTACTGGTCCGCGGACCGGCTGCACCTCAACGCCGACGGGCATCGGCGGGTGGCGGGGCTGGTGCTCGGCGCGCTCGGGCTGCCGGTCGACGATCACCGGCTGGACGCGGCCGTGGACCGGGCGCGAGGCGTGCTGGCGGAGGCGCGGTACTACCGGCAGCACGTGCTGCCCTGGATCGGGCGCCGGCTGCGGGGGACGTCCTCCGGTGACGGGCGGGCCGCGAAGTACGCCGACTGGACCGCCGCGCCAGTCTGATCCCGCAGGGCAGTCAACCTTTCGGGCGCGGGCGTCGTCATGACCGCGACGAAAGGAGCGTCATGTTGTGGAGCCGACGCTTCGATGGGCTGGACGCGCTGGTCGCGCAGCGGGGCAACGCCCTGCTCGCGACGGCCGTGCTGCTCACCGGGAGCCGGGCGGCAGGGGAGGACCTGCTGCAGGCGGCACTCGAGCGGCTGATGCGCTCGTGGGGCCGGGTGCGCGAGGACCGGGAACGGTACCTGCGCCGCACGATGTACCACCTCGCCGTCGACCAGTGGCGCAGCCGCCGCCGGCGGGGCGAGGTCTTCGCCGGCCACGAGCCGCCCGGCGGGCCCGACCCGACCGACGCCCTCGACCTGCGCGACGCGCTCAGCCGGGCGCTCGCGCAGCTGCCGCCGCGGCAGCGGGCCGTGCTCGTGCTGCGGTACTGGGAGCAGCTCACCGAGGCCGAGACGGCCGACGCCCTGGGCTGCTCGATCGGCACCGTGAAATCCACGGCCTCGCGGGGGCTGGCCCGCCTCCGCGAGCTCACCGCCACCTGGGACCTCAACCCTGCGACCTCGAACGGGACGAACCGATGACGACCGACCTGGAAGCGCGACTCACCGAGAGCATGCACCACCGGGTCGACGGCCTGGTGCTCACCGACGACGTCCTGGCCCGGGCCACCACCCGGCACCGGCGGCGCACCAACCTGATCAGGGCCGGCGCGGTGGCGGTGGCGATCGCCGTGGCCGTCGGGGGCATCGGGGCCGTGGGCCCGCACGGCAAGCCGCGGCCGCAGCAGGCGCAGCAGCAGGCCCAGCCGCCGAAACTCAGGCTCGCCGCCGCGGCCCGGGCCAGCGAGGACATCAGCTACCGGATCAAGCTGCAGGCCGGCACGCGCACCTGCGAAGGGGCGTTCGACCCCCGGACCAACACCGGCTACGTCCGCTGCCCCCAGGACGACTCGGTCATGACCGAGCTGCTGGTCAACGGAACGCGGTACGTCGGCGGCGAGCCCCCGCTCACCCCCCTTCCCCCCGACAAGACCGACGGTGAGCAGTACGGCCGCTACGGCAGGGAGTCCGGCACGTACGACCGGCTCTCCCTCTACGCCCCGAACGGCTCGGTGCTGGGCGCCGTGTCCCCGGACCCCGCCGCCCTGTTCGACGCCCTCCAGCGCGAGGGCGCGGCCGTCACGGCGAACCCGGACGGCACGCTGCACTTCCAGTACTCGCTCAGCGAGACGAGCGGCTCCTCCGACGTCGCCGGGGACGTGACCCTCGACGCCGACGGCCGCATCGCGAAGGTCGCCATGTCGATCCACTGGCAGAGCACCGCGAAGGGCCGGCTCGACCAGGGCACGTACCCGGTGGTCCTGGAGCTGTCCGGCTACGGCGAGCCGGTCACGGTCGCCGTCCCCACGGACGTCTTCCCGGCCAGGTAGTCCGGCGGCGCGGCGAGCGGACCACCGAAGTCAGGCCTGCGCCACCGGGCCGGTCCGCTCCCGCGTCCGCCGGTGTCAGGAGTGCACGGGTTCGGCGCTGCGCGCGACGGGCTCCAGGTTGACCACCCGGTCCACGCGCCCGTCGAGGTCCGCGTCGCCGTGGTGCACGACGACCAGGCCCCGGCCGCGGGTGCGGGACTCCAGCGCCGACAGCACCCGGGCCCGGCCGGCGGCGTCCAGGTTGGCGAAGGGCTCGTCGGCGAGGTACACGTCGGCGTCCTCGCTCAGCAGGGCGCCGACCCCCGCCCGCTGCCGCTGCCCCGAGGACAGCTGCGCCGGCAGCTGGCCGGCGAGGTCGTCCAGGTACAGCGCGAGCCGCAGGGCCGGGTCCGGCACCAGGCGGCCCACCGGCAGCGGCGGCAGGTCGACCGGTGCGGTCAGGCAGGCCACCCGCGGCGGCAGCGCGACGGTGCCGGCGTCGGGGGCGAGCATGCCGGCCACGACCTGCAGCAGGGTGGTCTTGCCGCAGCCGTTCGGGCCGCGCAGCAGCACGTGCTCGCCCGGGTGCAGCACGAAGTCGGCCACGGCGACGGTCGCCTCGGGGCCGTAGGTCACCCGCACGCCGCGGACCGCGACCAGGGCGGCGGGCTCGTGGTACGCCGCCGTGGCCGAGCCGCGCAGGGCGTTGATCCGGCGCAGCACGGCGGCGCTGCGCCGCATCTGCGGGATGAGGTTGATGACGCCGACGATGCCCTCCACGGCCCGCCACAGCGAGTTGACGAAGGCGAGGAACCCGCCGAAGGACATCCGCCCGGCGAAGACGAAGAACGCCCCGACGATGAGCGACGCCGTGTCGGACAGGTTCATGATCAGGTCGCTGAGAGTGCGCTGCTGCAGCCGGAGGCGGTGGTTGGCGTACGTGATGCCGAGCAGCCCGGCGAGCGCCTCGGCGTTGACGGCCCGGCTCGGCGGGCGCAGGCCGGGCAGGCCGTGCAGCGCCCGGAACGCGGCCAGGGTCCGGGTCAGCACGTCGAGGTAGCGGGCCTCGGCCTCCCGCTCCGGGCCGGTGTTGTCCTCGATGCGCCGGGCCAGGCGGTTGCTCAGCAGCACCAGCGGCGGGAAGACCACCAGCAGTACCAGGCTCGCCTGCCACGACAGGTACACCAGCACGCCGGTGAGCACCGCCGAGGTGGCCGCCTGCCGGGCGATGCGCACCGCGGTCTCCATCGCCGGCAGCAGGCCCTCGGTGACGTCGTTGTGGATGCGGCTGACGTAGGAGCCGTCGGCGGGCACCTGCCGGGCGTCGCCGGCGAGGGCCTGCCGCAGCAGCTCGCCCTCCAGGCCCTGCGCGAAGCCGCGCTCGAAGCGCCGGCGCCAGAGGCCGGCGGCGTAGGTGGCGAGGTTGATGACCACGCCCAACGCGAGGTACCCGGCGCCGAGCAGCGCGAACCGGCCCGGGTCGCGGGCCACGACGGCCACGTCGAACAGCGCCTTGAGCAGCAGCGGGTGCACCCCGGCCTCGACCGCGCCGACGGCGGCCTCGGCCCCGACGATCCCGGCGACCTGCAGCCGGTGGCCGGCGACGGTGCGCCAGAGCTCCCCCATCAGGCCGCCTCGTCCAGCAGGAAGTCGGCGGGGCCGCCGGTGGTGGCCCGGTGCAGCACCCGCAGGACGCCGGCCGAGCCGGTCATGACGTCGCAGCTGCAGCGCAGCAGCCCCTCGCCGGGCACGGCCAGCGGCGCGACGTCGCCGGCCGGGATCCCGAACCGTGCGGGCGGGGTGAACAGGAAGACCTTGCGCACGTAGTCCAGCTGCCGCAGGGCGATGGCCCGGTACGAGGGGTCGCCGAGGAACGCGTGGGCGTCGAGCAGCGCGTCGGCGATGCCGCTCATGCCGAACGCGTAGCCGGGCAGCGCGGAGCAGTCGACGTCGAGGCCGCGCAGCACGGTGCGGGCCGCCTCCTCGTCGCCGTAGCGCAGCAGCACCTGGGCGACGCCGGCGGAGCCGACCTCGACGTACGGGAACAGGGTCCCCTCGTGCTCGAAGGTGAGCGCGTCGCCCCACGGCTGGGCGTTGGCCATCTCCCACGCGAGGGCCCGCCGGCCGAGGCGCAGGTGCGTGTCCTCGCCGGTGACCTGGTGCATGCGCAGCAGGAACAGCGCGGCGCCGGCCTGGCCGAAGCCGAGCCCGGTGAGCGGCCCGTCGGTGGCGTACTCGTTGCGCCAGAAGGCCAGCTCCCCGTCGCGCTCCACGGTGTCGTGCAGCGCGTCCGCGCAGGCCCGGGCCGCGGCCAGGTCGGCCTCGCGCCGCTCGCGCAGGTAGAAGCGCAGCCGGGTGACGCCGATGCCGGACAGGCCGTAGTAGAACGTGTAGTCCTCCCCCGGCTCGGCCCGCTCCAGCAGGTCCCGCGCCTCGTCGCGCAGCCCGACGGCGTCGGCGGCCCAGGCGATGCCGGCCAGGCCGGTCATCAGCCCGGGCGGGTACTCGGCCGCCTCGATGCCCCCGAGGCGCTCGCGCAGCCAGTCCCGCCACTGCGGGCGGACCTCGACGCCGCTCTCGTGCAGCGCCCACAGCACGCCGCTGGCCCCGAGGCCGAGGCTGAGCGGGTTGGTGACGTGCGCGAACGGGTCGGCGGGGAACAGCGTCGCGCGGTCCGGGTCGGCGACGGCGGTGACGAACGCGGCCACGCCGTCGCGCGCGGCGGCCAGCCCGGCCTCGCCGCCGGCGTCGATCGGGTGGGGCGGCTGCGGCGCGGCGGTGGCCCCGCGCAGCGACTCGAGGCTCGCGATCACCTCGTCGAGCGTGACGCGGGCCGCGGCCAGGTCCAGCAGCAGCTCGTGCAGGCGGGGCGGCCAGCCGAGGCGGTCGACGTAGAGGCGGAACAGCTCGAAGACGTCGTCGCGCAGGAACGACATGGCGGCGATGGGGAAGATGAGGTACGCCATGATCGCCGCGAGGCTGTAGAGGTCCCCGTCCAGCTCCGGCACCCCGTCGGCCCGCCGCGAGTGGCTGAACCCGGGCGTGAACAGCTCGACCGTGCCGAGCATGGCGTCCCCGCCGTCCGCCTCGCCGACGAGGCGGCAGCTCTCGAGGTCGATGATCGTCACGTGGAACGTGGCGGGGTCCACGAGCAGGTTGGTGGCGTTGAGGTCGCCGAGGATCACGCCCCGCTCGTGCGCGGCCCGGATCGCGCGGGTGAAGCTGTCGAAGATGGCGAGGTAGACGCGCAGGAACTCGGTGGCCGCGGCGGCCTCGACGGCCGGGTGGACCAGCGGGTTGTGCTCGAACAGCAGCTCGCGGATGTCGGACGCCTCGACGTGCTCCATGGCGAAGAAGTGGTGCTCCCACTGGGTGAACTCCGCGATGGCGGCCGGGAAGTGGCCGGTGCCCGCCAGGCGGCGCAGGAACGACCATTCGTGGCGCAGGATGTCGACGGCGTCGTGGTCGTACCGCGGGTTGGGGTTGGTGTGCGGACGGGCCTCCTTGACCACCACGGCCCGGTCCCCGTCGGCGGTGTCCTCGGCGACGTAGACGCCGCCGCTGTTGGAGAACTGGATCGCCTCCACCACCCGGAACCGCCCGCCGAGCAGGTCCGGGCCGCTCTCGTCGTCGTCGGGCTTCCAGTCCGCGAAGGGCCACGGCAGGTCCCACGGCACGGCGAATCCGGCGCGCCGCTCGTCGGAGACGCGGCCGTCCGGCCCGATGATGTGCGGCACCTTACGGCCGAGCGCGTCGATGGTGTGCGTGTCGAGGAACTGCCCGTAGCGGAAGTACAGGGCCTTGTGGTCGCGGTAGCGCACGTCCGAGAGGATGTACGCGCCCTCGGCGTCGCCGAGCAGCTCGGCCAGGCCGGCCACGCACGAGCGGAACTCGTCCTCGTCGTGCGGGTAGACGGTGATGAGCTTGCCGCTGCTGCCGCGGTGCATGCCCTTGGAGTTGAGCATCTCGAAGATGTTGAGGTCGAGCGCGACCTTGCAGTCGATGTCCTGCCCGGCGAGGTAGGTCAGCACCCGCGTGGCGACGTCGTGGACGTTGTGCCGGGTGGCCGACACGTGGATCTTCCAGCCCTGGGCGGGCAGGTCCGGGTCGTGCCGGTGGCTCCACCAGATGCCGGCCCGCTCGAACCGCGCCCGGACCTGCTCGTCCAGGCCGGTGAGGAAGTGGTCGCGGCGAGGGCGGTAGGCGACCTCGAGCGGGTCGTAGAAAAGGGTGTCGTTCCAGGCGTAGAAGAAACGGTTCACCCAGCGTTCCTCGCGCACCACATCACCTCGTGTCAGAAAGACGACTGTCGTTATCGATCCACCTGGCAACAGTTGACGTAGCTGCTGCCGAAGCTCGAGCCGCGCATGCCGAAATCACCGGCGCGCACCGTGCGGGTCTGGAGTTTCAGAACGCTCATCGCAATTCACCCCCTTCCGCCGGGACAGGAGTGGGGATCGCCCTTTCACAACGCCTCCGAGCAGCATTGGGACAGGCTGCTGCACACGCTGTGCGGGCTGCGCAGGCCGTGGCCGTGCGCGCGCTGCCGGAGGGTCTGCAACTTCAGGATGCTCATTCGTCTCGCCCCCTTTCCAGGGCGTCGCACCGGACCGGAAAGGGATCGTGGGGGCACCGCGCCGCGCCGGCCGCCGCGCCCCCACGTCCGGGCGGCGGCTAGTCCACGTTGTGGCAGCAGTTGCTGGTGGAGCTGGTGCAGCTGTTGCCGCGCATGCTGTTGTCAGCGACGCGCTGCGGCAGGTTCTGCAGCTTCAGGACGCTCATTGTCGGATTCCTTCCACTAGTTGCGGCTGTTGCAGCAGCTGCTGGTGCTGCTGCTGCAGCTGTTCTCGCGCATGCTGGTGTTCGCCATCACGCGCTGGGGCAGGGACTGCAGCTTGAGAATGCTCATTCCCGGTCGCTCCCTCGCTAGTTCGCGTTGGTGCAGCAGTTGCTGGTGGAGCTGGTCGTGCTGTTGCCGCGCTGGCTGTTGTCCGCAACGCGCTGCTTCATGGCCTGCAGCTTCAGAACGCTCATCTGTGTCACCCCCTCCCGAACGGGCTCCAGCCTCACCCGGCATCGGCCGGCCCGGACGAATCCCGAACGATCCCGAACGCGTTGGCATTGACGCCTGCCATTTGCTAACGGTTGACGGGTGACATTGCCCGACCCCGGGACGGCCCGGACGCTCGACGACCTCATCGACCGGCTGCGCAGGCTCAAGGTCTGGGCCGGGGACCCGTCCTACGACGCCATCAAGGAGCGCATCAACGCCGCGTGGACGGCGGCCGGCCGGCCCGCCGCCGAGCTGACCGGCAAGACCACGGTGGCCGACTGCTTCCGCACCGGGCGGCGCCGGCTCAACCCCGACCTCGTCGTCGCGGTCGTGACCGCGCTGCTGCCCGACCCCGGCTACGTCGCCCAGTGGCACCAGGCGCTGCGGGTCGTCACCGGCGAGACGCGGGCGGGCGCCCAGGTGCGGGTCTCCGCCGCGCTGCCGCCGGACCCGGACGGGTTCGTCGGCCGCGACGCGCAGCTGCGCCGCATCCGGGCCGCCGCCGGGTCCGGCGGGACCGTCGTGATCACCGGCATGGCGGGCGTGGGCAAGACCCAGCTCGCCGTGCGGGCGGCGCACCTGTTGCACGGCTCGTCGCCGTACACCAGCGTGCTCTTCGTCAACCTGCGGGGCCACCATCCCGACCCGGCCCAGCCGCCGGCCGATCCCGCCGCCGTCCTCGACGGATTCCTGCGCATGCTCGGCGCGGCCGGCCAGCAGATCCCGCACGACCTGCAGGCCCGGGCCGCGGCCTGGCGGGAGCGGCTGGCGGGCGCCCGGACCCTCGTCGTGCTCGACGACGCGACCGACGCCGGGCAGGTCCGCCCGCTGCTGCCGGACCTGCCCGGCTGCACGGTGCTGGTCACCGGCCGGCGCAGGCTGGCCGACCTGCCGGCCGCCGCCCACGTGGACCTCGACGCGTTCAGCCGGGACGAGGCGGTCGCGCTGCTGACCCGGGCCGTGCCGCACGTCGCCGCGGGGGCCGATCCGGGCGCCGCGGGCCGGATCGCCGACAGCTGCGGCGGGCTGCCGCTCGCGCTGGGGCTGCTCGCCGCGCACATCCGGGCCCGGCCCGGCTGGACGCTCACCGACCACGCCGCCCGGCTCGACGAGCGGCACCGGGGCGGGCGGCTCGACCGGGGCGTGGAGCTGGCCCTGGACCTGTCGTACCGGCGGGCGAGCCCGGCGCGGCAGCGCATGCTGCGGCTCGCGGCCCTGCACCCGGGGCAGGACTTCGACGCGCAGGCCGCGGCGGCGCTGGCCGGCGTGAGCCGCCCCGCCGCGCAGGCCCACCTGGCCCAGCTGTGCCGCGACAACCTGCTGCAGCGCGGGCCCGCCGGCCGGTACACGCTGCACGACCTGGTCCGCGCCTACGCGGCCGACCGCGCCGCCGACGAGGACCCGCCGGCCGAGCGGCGGGCCGCGCTGACCCGGCTGTTCGACGGGTACCTGGCCGCGGCGGCCGCGGCGATGGACGCGCTCTACCCGGTGGAGACGCCCCGCCGCCCGCGCACGGCCGGGCCCGCCGCGGCCCGCCGGTGGCTCGACACGGAGCGGCCGGTCCTCGTCGCCGTCGCCGCCCACGCGGCCGCGCACGGCTGGCCGCGGCACGCCACCCGGCTGTCGGGGATCCTGTTCCGGTACCTCGGCGCCGCCCACCCCGGCGACGCCCTCACCGTGCACGCCCACGCCCTGGACGCGGCCCGCGGCGGGGCCGACCGGGCCGCCGAGGCACACGCGCTGATCAGCCTCGGCGTGACGCACATGCAGCTGGGCCGGCCCGGCGAGGCGGCCGAGCGGCTGGGCGAGGCGCTGCGGCTCTTCCGCGCCGCCGGCGACCTCGACGGCGAGGCCCGCGCCCTGGTCAACCTCGGCGTGGTGGAGGCCCGGCAGGGCCGCGACCGCTGCGCCGCCGGGCGGCACACGCGGGCCGTGGAGCTGTTCGGCCGGGCCGGGCACCGCACCGGCGAGGCGAACGCCCTCGTCAACCTCGGCGAGTCGGAGGGCCGGCTGGGCCGGCACGGCCCGGCGATCGAGCACCTGCGGCGGGCCCTGGACATCTTCCGCGCCGCCGGCGACCGCACCGGCGAGGCGTGGGCGCTCAACGGCCTCGGCGAGGCCGAGCTGCGCGCCGGGCGACACGAGGCGGCCGCCGGGCACCTGCGGGAGGCCCTGGAGCTGTACCGCACGCTGGGCAACGAGGTCGGCGAGGCGTGGACGCTGGACAACCTCGGCGCGCTGGACACCCGGCTGGGCCGGCCCGCCACCCACCACCAGCGGGCGCTGGCCATCTTCCGGGCGGCCGGCGAGCGCGGCGGGGAGGCCAGCGCGCTCAACGGGCTGGGCGAGGCCGCGAACGCCGCCGGCGACCCTGCCGGCGCGCTGGCCTGCCACGCCGCCGCGCACGCGGTCGCCGTCGACATCGGGGCCCGGGAGCAGCAGGCCCGGGCCCACATCGGGCTGGCCGGCCACGGCCGCGCCGACCCGGCGCTGGCGCGGACCCACCTGCAGCAGGCGCTACGGCTGTACCGCGACCTGGAGATGCCGGAGGCGGACCGGGTCAGCTCCTGGATCTCAGCCCTGCAGTAGCTCTGCCGTCTGCTCGGCGATCGCGTACTCCTCGTCGGTCGGCACCACGCACACCGCGACCTTCGCGCCGTCGGGGCTGATGATGCGCGCGTTGGCGGCGTTGCGGGCCTCGTCGACCGCGATCCCCCACCCGTCCAGGCCCTCCAGCGCGGCGGCCCGCACGGCGGGGGCGTGCTCGCCGACCCCGGCGGTGAAGACGATCGCGTCGAGGCGGCCCAGCACGGCGTGGTAGGCGCCGACGTACTTGCGGATGCGGTAGCAGTACACGTCGAAGGCCAGCGCGGCGGCCTCGTCGCCGGCGGCGCGGCGCTCCAGCACGCTGCGCATGTCGTTGACCCCGGCGAGGCCGAGCAGGCCGGCGTGGCGCTGCAGCGCGTCGTCGACGGCGGCGAAGTCCATGCCGGCGACCCGGTTCAGGTAGGAGCCGATGGCCGGGTCGAGGTCGCCCGAACGGGTGCCCATCACGAGGCCCTCCAACGGGGTCATGCCCATGGACGTGTCGACGCTGCGCCCGCCCCGCACCGCCGTGGCGCTGGCCCCGTTGCCCAGGTGCAGCACGATGAGGTTGAGCTCGGCGAGCGGCCGCTGCAGCAGGGCGGCGGCGCGGCCGGCGACGTAGCCGCACGAGGTGCCGTGGAAGCCGAAGCGGCGGATGTCGTACTTCGAGGCGAGCTCCCGGTCGATGGCGTAGGCCGCGGCGGCCGGCGGGATGGTCGCGTGGAAGGCGGTGTCGAACACGGCGACGTGCGGCACGTCCGGCAGCTTCTCGCGGGCCGCCTCGATGCCGATGATCCCGCCCGGGTTGTGCAGCGGGGCGAGCGGCACCAGCTCGCGCAGCACCCCCAGCACCCCGTCGTCGACCAGCGCGGGCCGCTCGAAGCGCGCGCCGCCGTGCACGATGCGGTGCCCCACCGCGTCGATCGGAGCGTCGCCGAGCCCGTCGAGCACCTGGTCGAGCGCCGCCTTGTGATCGGCGACGCCGCCCGGCTCGCCGATGCGCTCGATCAGGCCGCGCTGCCCGGCCGCCGGGTCGGCGAGGTCCACGACGCGGTACTTCACCGACGACGAGCCGCTGTTGAGCACGAGGATCATGCAAGGCAGACTAACGCTGTGGCGCGCATCGTGTACCTGCTCGAGCTCGGTCCGGACTCCGGCAAGTCGGCGGTGGCCCTGGGCCTCGCCGAGCTGCTGTCCCGCAAGGTGCCCGGCATCGGAGTCTTCCGGCCGGTCAACCCGGCGACACCGGATGTTCTCCTGGAGTTGCTGCGCCAGCGGTACGGCATCGCCGACGAGCAGCTGCACGGGGTCACCTACGCCGAGGCCGCCGCGATGCTGGCCGAGGGGCGGGCCGAGGAGCTGGTCGGCCGGATCGTCGAGCAGTTCCGCCCCCTGGCACACCGCCACGACGCGGTCGTGGTCATCGGCACCGACATCGACGACGACCTGGCGTTCAACGTGCGGCTGGCCAACGAGTTCGGCGCGGTGGTGGTGGCCGTCGTCAACGGCTCCGGCGTCGGCCCGCACACCCTGGACTCGGCCGCCCGCCAGGCATACCACGCGCTCGCCGACCTCGACGCGACAATCGCCGCGGTGATCCTCAACCGCACCCCGGAGGTCGTGCCCGCACCGGAGCTGCCCGTCCCCTGCTACGTGATCCCCGAGGTGCCGACGATCGGCGCGCCCACGGTCGGCGAGGTCGCCGCGCAGCTGGGCGCGAGCGTGATCACCGCCGGACTGGGCGACCCGGACGCGGCGCTGGGCCGCGACGTGCTCGACTACGTGGTGGGCGCCGCCCAGGTGCCGGCGCTGCTGTCCCACCTGACCCCGGAGTGCCTGCTCATCACCCCCGGCGACCGCGCCGACCTGCTGGTCGCGGCGGGCGCCGCGCACGCCTCGGGCCTGGTGCCGCTGGCCGGGATCGTCCTCACGCTGGGCATCGCACCCGACCCGACCGCCCTGGCCCTCTTCGAGCGGCTCAACCCGGGCCTGGCCGTGCTGTCGGTGCCGACCGCCTCCTACGACACGATCGCCACCTCGACCCGCATGGAGCACCGGCTCGGCCCGGCCAACCCGCGCAAGGTGGAGGCCGCGCTGGGCGCCTTCGAGTCCTATGTGGACACCGACGGGCTGGCCGGCGCGCTGGAGCTGAACGAGCCCGCGCGGGTGACGCCGCTCATGTTCGAGTACGACCTCATCGACCGCGCCCGGGCGCAGCGCCGCCACCTGGTGCTGCCCGAGGGCACCGAGGAGCGGATCCTGCGGGCCGCTGACATCCTGCTGCGCCGCGGGGTGGCCGACCTGACCCTGCTCGGCGACCCGGACACGATCCGGACCCGGGCCCGCGACCTGGCCCTGGACGTGAGCGCGGCCCGGCTGATCGACCCGGTGCGCGACCCGCTGCGCGAGGAGTTCGCCGCCACCTACCGGGATCTGCGCGCGCACAAGGGCGTGACGCTGGACCTGGCCCGCGACGTGGTCGCCGACGTGTCGTACTTCGGCACGCTCATGGTGCAGCTGGGCCACGCCGACGGCATGGTCTCCGGCGCCACCCACACCACCGCGGCGACCATCCGCCCGGCGTTCGAGATCATCAAGACCGTCCCCGGGCTGAGCGTGGCCTCCAGCGTGTTCTTCATGCTGCTGCCCGACCGGGTGCTGGTCTACGGCGACTGCGCGGTCAACCCGGACCCGGACGCGGAGCAGCTGGCCGACATCGCGATCTCCTCGGCCGACACCGCGGCCCGCTTCGGCGTCACGCCACGCGTGGCGATGCTGTCGTACTCCACCGGCACCTCCGGCTCGGGGGCCGACGTGACGAAGGTGGCGCAGGCGACCGCGCTCGTCCGCGAGCGCCGCTCCGACCTGCCGGTGGAGGGCCCGATCCAGTACGACGCGGCGATCGACCCCGCCGTGGCGGCCACGAAGCTGCCCGGCAGCGCGGTGGCCGGGCAGGCGACGGTGTTCGTGTTCCCCGACCTCAACACGGGCAACAACACCTACAAGGCGGTGCAGCGCTCGGCTGGCGCCGTGGCCGTCGGTCCCGTCATGCAGGGCCTGAACAAGCCGGTGAACGACCTGTCCCGCGGCGCCACGGTGAAGGACATCGTGAACACGGTCGCCATCACCGCCATCCAGGCGCAGAAGGCGTAGGGCCGGCCCCTCGCTTTCGAGCGGGCGGCCCGCGGTCAGGGCAGGATGGAGGCATGACAGCGAGACTCTCAACCGTCGTGCTCGACACGCCCGACCCGCACGCTCTGGCCCAGTTCTACTCCGAGCTGCTGGAGCTGCCGATCACGAAGGTCGACGGCGACTGGATCGACATCGGCGACGGGGCGAGCCGAATCAGCTTCCAGCTGGCCCCGAACCACATTCCGCCGCAGTGGCCGGACCCCAACTACCCGCAGCAGCTCCACCTGGACATCTGGGTCGACGACATCGACGCCGCCGAGGCGAAGGTCCTGCGCATGGGCGCCCAGCTGCTGTCCACGAAGGAGGCCGGCTTCCGCGTCTACAGCGATCCGGCCGGGCACCCGTTCTGCCTGGAGTACGCCTGAACCGGCTTCGGCTACGGGTCGGCGGTGGCCTTCGCCGGGCAGCCGTGCTGCTGCTCCCAGGCGTTGAGCTCGGCCACCGGCGACTTCTCCTGGTCGGCCTTCCACGCGTCGAGGTACGACCACGGCCAGATCACCCCGCGCCGGGTCCACCAGTCACCGGTCTTCTGGCACGCGGGCGAGAGACCGAAGTGGATGTGGCAGGCGCTGGCGTCGCCGGTCCGCCCGACCTTGGCCACCGGCTGGCCGGCCTCCACCCGGACGCCCGCCTCGATGGCGTTGTTGATGGAGGAGAAGTGCGACATGTAGTACCGCGCCCCGTCGTCGCCGAGGATCGACACGGACAGGCCGCCGCGGGAGGACCCCTCGTTGACCTTGGCCGTCCAGGTGTCGACCCGGGTGACCTCGAGCACGGTGCCGTTGACCGGCGAGAGGGCGTTGAGCCCGCAGTTCGCGATGATGTCGCTGGCCGGGTAGTCGTGGTGGTCGTGGGAGTACGACCCCTTGCCCTGCAGCGGGAACACGTGCTTGGTCGTGCCGCCCGGGGCCGCGCTCGCGGCGCCCGACGGCGTCAGCCCGGCGGCGGCGCCCGGCGACGAGGACGCGTCCGGCACCTGGCGGCCCTGCGACTCCTGGGCGACCGGCGCCTGGGTGGCGGGCGCGGGGTCGCCGCCGCAGCCGGCCGCTCCGAGACCGACCAGCAGGGCCACCCCGGCGAGACTCACACGCAGCGCAGACATCGCCCGCCACCCTACGCCACGGGCGCCAGTCAGGGCGCGGCCGGCGGCGTCCAGTCCGGGTCGCGGCCGCTCAGGCCCAGGCAGCGGGCCAGCAGCGGGGCGTCCTGCGGCACGGGGACCTCGGCGCCGTACACCCCCATCGCGCGGCCCTGATCGGCGGAGCGGGCGATCTCGGCGTACAGCTGGCGCAGGATCTCGTCGCTCCACGTCACGGGCGCGCCGAGTGCGCGGGCCAGGTCCCAGCCGTGCAGCACGAACTCGCCGAGGACCATGCCGCCGACGAGGTCGGCCGGCAGCTCGACGGTGCCCATCCGGGTGGTGCCGGCCCAGGCGTCCGGCTTGCCCCACGCCTCGGCCAGCCGCTCGACCTGCTCGCGCAGCGGCACGCCGGTCGCGCCGGGGGCCACGCTCTCCTTGCGGGCCGCGCCCTCCAGCGGCGGGCCCCACTCCAGCAGGTGCTCGCGCAGGCCGGCGACGTCCCAGCCCCCGCACGGGGTCGGGGCGGTCAGGTCCCCCGGCCCGATCCGGTCCACCACCGCCAGCATTCCGTGCGCCGCCTCTTGCACCACCACGTGATTCGCCATGCCTTCGAAGATCCCGCAGCGGTACGGCGTGCGTCTTGAACAAACGCGACACTCCCCCGGTGGCATGATGGGCGGCGATGCGCGACGCCCGCGAACTGTCCGGGGCCTGGGCCGACTTCCAGCGTCACGGCTTCGCCCCGCCCGGGCCCGGCGCGGCGCAGGTCGTCGCGCGGTACTGGTGGGCCCGCTGGGACCTGCGCGGCCAGCCCGACTACGTGCAGCTCATCGTGCCGTACCCGAGCGTGCAGCTCACGTTCGGTGAGGGCGCGCCCATGGTGCGCGGGGTCGCCCGGGGGCGGGTCCGGCGCACGCTGTCCGGGCTGGGGTCGGTGTTCGGCGTGACGTTCCGGCCGGGGATCTTCCGCCGGTTCCTGGGCGCGCCGGTCGACTCCGTCACCGACCGGGCCGTGCCGGCCGCCGCGGTGTTCGGCGACGCCCTCCCGGCCGTGCAGCTGTCGACGGTGGCCGCCTTCGAGGACTTCCTGCAGGCCTGCCCGGCGCCGCCCGATCCGGACGGTGACGAGGTGGCGTCGTGGATGGCCGACATCGCCGCGAGCCCCGGCCTGCTGCGGGTCGAGCACCTCACGCGGCGCTACGGCGTGCCCACCCGGCGCCTGCAGCGGCTCTTCGCCGACCACGTGGGCGTGGGCCCGAAGTGGGTGCTGCGCCGGTACCGGCTGCACGAGGTCACGCAGCGGATGGCGGCGCGGGCGCCGATCGACTGGGCCGGGCTGGCCGCCGACCTGGGCTACGCCGACCAGGCCCACCTGGTCCGCGACTTCACCAGAATGTACGGCGAGTCCCCGACGGCCTACGCGGCCCGTTACTGAGCCTTGTGCCGGCCCCTCCGGCGGACCGGCTCGTCCTCGGCGGCGAGGGCCTCGATGGCGGAGCAGGGGTCGCCGAGCGGGTCGTGGGCGTCGAGGCTCACGGCGACGCTGCGCAACATCGCGCGGAACTGGGCGCGCTCGTCCTCCGGGAGGGCGCCGAGCACCCGGTCCTCGACGTGGCGGAGCTTGCGCTGCAGGTCGCACAGGGTGGCCCGCCCGGCCTCGGTGGCGATGATCCGCCGGGCGCGGCGGTCGGCGGGGTCGGGCTGGCGCTCGATCACGCCGGCCTTCTCGAGGTCGTCGAGCAGGTACGTCATGACGGTCCGGTCGATGCCCAGCTTGTTGGCCAGGGCCAGCTGGGTGGCGGCATCGCCGTCGACGGCGGAGGTCAGCACCTGGTAGCCGCGCGGCCCGCCCGGCACCCCGGCGATGACGGACTGGGCGCCCTTCGCGTACCCGCGCAGCAGCACGCCCAGCGCCCAGCCGAGGTCCGACTGGAGGTCGACATGGGAGTGAGCCGGGCTGTCCGGCGCCTGCGTCATGGACTCATGATAAACAGCTCACTCACTCTTGCCACAAGATGTTCTGCGACGCAGACTTTCTGCGTAGCCACTGGCACTTCGTGGAGGTACCACCAATGCATCTCTTCCGTCTCGACGCGAGCATCCGGGTCGCCGGATCGGTCAGCCGGGCCCTGGCCGACACCGCCGAGCAGGCGTGGCTCGCCGAGCACCACGACGCCGTGGTGACCCGCCGCGAGCTGGGCCTGGAGCCCCTGCCGGCCGACGCGTGGGCGCGCGCCGTCCGGGCGCAGCTCGACCCGTCGGCCCCGCCCGCACCCGACGCCAAGGAGCTGGTCGAGCGGCTGTCGGCGGAGCTGCTGGAGGCCGACGCGTACATCTTCGCGATCCCGCTGTACAACTGGGGCGTCCCCGCCCATGTGAAGACCTGGATCGACCTGGTGTCGCTCAACCCCCGCTTCGGCGGCGCCGGCGACCGTCCCCTCGCCGGCCGCCCGGCCGTGCTGACCCTGAGCCGCGGCGGCGGCTACGGCCCGGGCGCCCCGAAGGAGGGCTGGGACCACAACGGCCCGTACCTGCGCCGGATTCTCGGCGAGGTGCTGCACCTCGACGTGCACGTGGCGGAGGCGGAGCTGACGCTGGCCGACGTGAACCCCGCCATGGCCCCGCTGCGCGGCCTCGCGGCCGACCTGCTCAAGGCCGGGCACGAGCACGCCGCGACGCACGGGCGCCGGATCGCCGAGCTGGCCCGCGCCTGATCACCGGGACGAGTCACGGCACCGCGCGGTGCCGTGACCTGTCCGGCCCGGCGTCAGCCGCCGAGCGGGGGCAGGTTGTTGGTCAGCTCGATCGCGGTGTGGATGAGCGACTGCAGCCGCGCGGTCAGCGCCAGCAGCAGCTGGTGCGCGGCCGGCCCCGCGTGCAGGGCGGCCTCGCGCAGCGTCTCCAGGTCGCCCTGGACCTGGCTCAGCTGGCCCGGCAGGTCGCCGACGCCGCGCTCCAGCGCCTCGGCCATGTCCGCCAGGCTCACGCCGTTGGCCTCCAGGACCTTGATGGCGGCGATGCGCTCGACGCAGGAGGCGTCGTACAGCCGGAAGTTCCCCGCCGTACGCTGCGCGGACTCGATGAGGCCGAGCCCGGTGTAGAAGTCGACGGTGCGGGTCGACACGCCGGCTTGGCTGGCGAGCTCCCCGATCCGCAGCAGTCTTGACACGATCCAACCCTACAGTGCCGCGTGCTAGTGTGCCGCATGGTCTTCCGGAGCCTGCGCCGCGCCATGGGTGTGGGCGGACCGGCCGTCGACACGGTACTAGACGAATCTGTGACCCGCCCTGGCGCGACACTCCCGGGGGCGGTCCGTCTCACCGGCGGCGAGCACGGCGTGGACATCGAGCGGATCGTCCTCACGCTGGTGACCAGGGACGGGGCGCGCACCTCGGAGATCGCCCGGCACGAGGTCGACGGCGGGTTCCGGCTGGCGGCCGGCGAGCACCGGGACCTGCCGGTGCGGCTCGCAGTTCCCCTGCACACCCCCGTGACGCACGTCTATGGCGAGCGGGTCCCCGGGCTGGCCGTCGGGGTGCGCACCGACCTCGAGGTCGCGTTCGCGGTCGACCCCGGCGACATGGATCCGGTGGCGGTGCATCCCCTCCCCGCCGAGGCGGCCGCGCTCGAGGCGCTGCGCTCGCTCGGGTTCCGGTTCAAGTCCGCCGACGTGGCGCAGGTGTTCGAGTTCTGGGCGGCGCCGCAGTACCAGGAGTTCGCCACCGAAGTCCGTGTCGGATTCGTGACCTGGGCCGACGACGTGGAACTGGTGCTCGACGGGCGCCTGCGGACCCGCCATGACCGGCGCGAACCCGTAGACTGGGCGGCCGCCGTCGACCGGCTGATGCGACAGATCGGGCAGATCTGACGATGCACTCCCACCTGACCGGGCCAGGTTGTCGATCGGTCGACACGGTACCGTTAGGCGACAAGGGTTGACAGCAGCTTGACGACGGACGCAGGAGGCGGGGCATGCGAGAGCTCGTCGTGGTGGGTGTGCGGGCGCAGACCTGGCAGAGCCGTCCTGTGGTCCTGCTCAAGGACGAACCGACCGGGCGGCACCTCCAGCTGCCCGTCGAGGGCGGTCCCCGCAGCATGGACGAGCCGATCAGCGCCGAGCTGTTCCAGCGCGCGCTGACCGCGCTCGGGGCCCCGCTGCGGGCCGTCGAGGTCGTCGCCGCGCACGGGCCGTTCCAGCTCGTCCTCGGCCAGGGCATCCGGGTGCCGGCCGCGCCGCTGGAGGCCATCGCCCTCGCCCGGCACTGGGGCGTGCCGATCCTCACCACCGACGAGCTGCTCGACCAGGCCGCCGTGGCCGCCCCCGAGGGGCCGACCCAGCCGCTGGACCTGACCGCGCACATGGAGAAGCTCCCGACGGGCCGGGCCACCCTGCTCATCCGCAAGGGCGCCGAGGCCGGCGCCGAGTTCGCGCTGGACGGCGATGTGGTGCGCTGCGGCCGCGACTCGGCCAACCAGATCGTGCTCGACGACAACACGGTCTCCCGCAAGCACGTCGAGTTCCACCGCAACTCCGGCAGCTTCGGCTACTCGATGCTCGACCTGGGCAGCCTCAACGGCACCTACGTCAACGGCGAGCGGGTCAAGTCCGCCACCCTCAACGACGGCGACGAGGTCCAGGTCGGCAAGTTCACGCTGCAGTACCAGCTGCGGTAGCGCTGCCTCACCAGCGCTTCCTGTTGCGGCGCTGCCTTTTCTTGCTGTGGCAGCGCCGCCTCACCAGTTCGACGGCCTGTTGCGGCGCTGCCTTTTCTTGCTGTGGCAGCGCCGCCTCACCAGTTCGACGGCTCGTAGTCCTTGAGGAAGCAGCCGTAGAGGTCCTCGCCGCGCTCGCCGCGCACGATCGGGTCGTAGACCCGCGCCGCGCCGTCGGCGAGGTCCAGCGGCGCGTGGAAGCCCTCCTCGTGCAGCCGCATCTTCGTCGGGTGCGGCCGCTCGTCGGTGATCCAGCCCGTGTCCACCGCGGTCATGAGGATGCCGTCGGAGAGCATCTCCTCGGCGCTGGTGCGGGTCAGCATGTTCAGCGCCGCCTTGGCCATGTTCGTGTGCGGGTGGCCCGGCCCCTTGTACCGCCGGCTGAACTGCCCCTCCATCGCCGAGACGTTCACCACGTACTTGCGCCGCGCCGTCGAGGCGGCCATCGCCGGACGCAGCCGGCTCACCAGGATGAACGGCGCGGTCACGTTGCACAGCTGCACCTCGAGCAGCTCCAGCGGGTCGACCTCCTCGACCGTCTGCACCCAGCTGTTGGAGTCGGCGAGGTCCGGCACCAGCCCGCCGGCGTCGATCGCGGTCAGCGCCGCGATCCTCTCCACCGTCGTGTTGCGGCTGGTCAACGCCAGCGCCGTGAGCGCGTCCGGCGGGATCAGCGTCGGCGCCACCCCCGCCTCCAGGGTCAGCTCCGCGTGCGGGTCGGCCTTGTGGAACGTCACCACGTCGGGCATCGTCCCGTCCAGCACCAGGGGCGCGGACTCGGCCGCCACCAGGTGCGAGTACGACCCGGCGGTCCGCTTCACCGTCTGCGCCGCGTTGTTGATGAGGATGTCCAGCGGCCCCTGCGCGGCCACGTCGTCGGCCAGCGCCGCCACCTGCGCCGGGTCGCGCAGGTCGATCCCGACGATGCGCAGCCGGTGCAGCCAGTCCCCGCTGTCCGGCATGGCCGCGAAGCGCCGCACGGCGTCGTTGGGGAACCGCGTGGTGATCGTGGTGTGCGCCCCGTCGCGCAGCAGGCGCAGCGCGATGTACATCCCGATCTTCGCCCGCCCGCCGGTCAGCAGCGCCCGCCGCCCCGTCAGGTCGGTGCGCTGGTCGCGCCGCTCCCGGTTGAGCCTCGCGCACGGCGGGCAGAGCTGGTGGTAGAAGGCGTCGACGTCGACGTACCGGCTCTTGCACGTGTAGCACGACCGGGCCCGCAGCAGCCGCCCCGCCGTCGCCCCGGCCGTCGGCGACACCAGCGCGATGCCGGCCGTCTCGTCGTCGATGCGCCCCGGCGCGCCGGTCGCCGTCGCCGACGTCACCAGCCGGTCCGCCTCGGTGATCGCCGCCCGCCGCTCGCTGCGCCGCTGCCGCTTGACGCTCTTGTACAGGTGCGAGGTGGCGCGCCGCACCATCTGCACGTCCGGGTGGTCCGGCGGCAGGTCCTGCAGCTCGTCGAACACGGCCAGGCAGATCGCCAGCCGTTCGGGATCGATGCCGGTGGCGTGGGCAGCGTCGTCGGGGGAAGGGTCGTGCGGGGTCACGCAGGAACTGTACGCAACGCCCCCGCCGACGCACCAAACGAAAACGGGTCCGGAAGGCGCCTTTGCCTCCCGGACCCGTTGCTGCGTGGCGTGCACCGTCCCCCGTTGCTACTGCACCTCGGCGACGCCACGTCGTTCCGTGCGATCGCCTGAGTAAACCGCACCTTGCCCGGCAAATCCGGCATATCCGGATAAGTAGGGGCACGGTTCCGTCCTTAGGGCTTTTCGGCAGCAGCTTCGGGGGGGTGCGTCGCGCCGGGAGCGATGCCAGGGCGGCCTCCTCGCCCCGGTTGCCAAGATCGGGACGGACGTATCACATTTATGACCTGGTCGGGTATAAGTCCGACATGTCGTGGCGCGCCAGCGCCCGACATGTCGGTTTTCCCGCCCCGAGCCGCTACGGTGCGATCTTCGCCACCGGGCGCAGCCACGGGATGGCGAGCAGGATCACCACCGGCGGCAGGATGAAGCCGGCCGTCACCGACGACGCGGCATCGAGGATGACGCCGTCGATCGCCGCGCCCGCGGCCGCGCCGACCGAGAACGCCGTCGCCACCCAGGCGAAGGCCTCCGCGGCGGTGCCGGGCGGGGTGATCCGGTCCACGGTCAGGAAGGTCGCGGCCAGCAGCGGCGGCAGGCCCAAGCCGCACAGCACGGTCAGCGGCAGCATGGCGGCGACCGCCGACGGGGTCAGCAGCAGCGGGATGTAGCCCAGGCCCAGCAGCGCGGCCAGCAGGGGAAGGCGGCGGCCGCCGACCCGCAGCCGCGTGTTGACCAGCCCGCCGGCCAGCGCGCCGACGGCCTGGGCGGCCAGCAGCCCGCTCGACCACGACCGGTGGCCGACCGACTCGGCGTAGTCGAGCAGCGCCACCGGCAGGCTCCCCACGCCCGCGCCGACCAGCACGACCGCGGTCAGCAGCAGGCGCAGCGGGCCCGAGCGCAGGGCGCCGGCCCAGTGGCGCTCGGCCCGTTCGCCGCGCCAGGCGCGGACCGCCGGGGTCGACACGAACCACAGCGTGCCGGCCAGCTGCAGGGCGGCCGTCGTGTACACGCCCGTCGTGCCGCCGCCCAGGGCCACCGCGCCACCGGCGACCAGGGGGCCCAGGATGAAGATCAGCTCCTGGACGGCGATGTCCAGCGTGTACGCCGTCGGGACCTGCGCCTCGTCCAGCAGGTCGCGCCACAGCACCCGCAGGCCTGCCTCGAAGGGGGGCGCGCCCAGGCCCGCGAGCAGGGCGGAGAGCAGCGCGGCCCACAGCGGTACACCCTGGGCGAGCACCACGAAGCCCGCCGTGGACACGGCGGCACCGGCCAGCATGACCGGGGGCTGGCGGAGGCGGTCGGCGATGCGGGCCAGGACCGGGCCGCCCACGGCGAGGCCGGCCGTGTACACGCCGACCAGCAGTCCGGCGGCGGCGATGGAGAGGCTCTCGCGGGCGTACAGCAGCAGGGCCACCGGCGCCGCGCCCAGGGGCAGGCGCCCCAGGGTGCTGGCGGCCAGGACGCGGGCGACCTGCGCGGCGCGCAGCACAGCGGAGACCGACATGCGCGTGATCATGCCATCCGCTTAACCCCGCCATAAAACCGGCGCGGGACGCTCAACGGGGGCTTAAACGTGCGTTAGCCCGGATTTGCAAATTGCCAGAGGGCTCGTTAAGCGCCGCTGGGATACGTTTCTCGGCACCCGAGAGAAATGGTGTGGCAAGAATGCGCAGAACCGTGCTATACCCCCTTGTCGCCCTGGGGGCGACGGCCGGCACCCTGGCGTTCGCCAACCCGGCGTCGGCCCACGGCTACGTATCCTCCCCGCCCAGCCGCCAGGCCCTGTGCGCCCAGGGAAAGGTGCCCGACTGCGGCGCCATCCAATACGAGCCGCAAAGCGTCGAGGGGCCCAAGGGGCTCAAATCCTGCGACGGCGGCAAGACGCAGTTCGCGGTCCTCAGCGACGACTCGCGCAACTGGCCGGCCACGTCGGTGGGCACCTCGGTGACGTTCAGCTGGGTGCTCACGGCCCGCCACGCGACGAGCACGTGGGAGTACTGGATCGGCGACAAGCGCATCGCGGTCTTCGACGACGGCGGCAAGCAGCCCAACGCGACCGTCTCGCACCAGGTGAGCCTGGCCGGGTACTCGGGCCGCCAGAAGCTGCTGGCCATCTGGAACATCGCCGACACCGCCAACGCCTTCTACAACTGCATCGACCTGCAGGTCGGCGGCTCCTCCGGGGGCGGCGGCAGCACGCCGACGCCGACCCCCACGAAGACGGCGAGCCCGACGAAGTCCCCGACGCCCGTCCCGACGAAGACGACCGCCGCGCCGACCCCGACGGCCACCAGGACCACGGCGACGCCGACGCAGACCGGCGGCCCGACCGGGGACCCGGCCGGCACCGCCTGGGCCGCGGGCACGCTGTACCACGTGGGCGACGTGGTGACGTACAACGGCAAGCGCTACCAGTGCCGCCAGTCCCACCGCGCGATCTACACGTGGGAGCCGATCTACACCCTGGCCCTCTGGCTGCCGCTGTGAAGCGCCTCGCCCTGACCCTGCTCGCCGCCGCGCTACTGCTGACCGGGTGCGGCAAGACGGTACAGCCGGCGCCCGGGACGGCCGCCCAGGCCGGCATCGCCGAGGCCAACGCCGTCGCGGCCTCCGGCCCGCACAACGACTTCGACGTGATGTTCCTGCAGATGATGATCGCCCACCAGCAGCAGGGCCGGCAGATGCTCAAGCTCGGCGAGCAGAAGGCCGTGCGCGAGGACGTCATCGACCTGGCCGGCGCGATCGACGTGACCGAGGCCGAGGAGGTACAGACCATGCAGCGCTGGCTGAAGGCCTGGAACGTGCCGCAGACCGACGTCACCGACCCGGCCGTGCACGCCGCCCACGGCGGCCACCCGGCGACCGGCCCGGAGGAGATCAAGGCGCTGCAGGACGCCACGGGCCAGGACTTCGAGACGAAGTTCCTGAACCTGCTCATCGGTCATCAGCACAACGCGGTGGAGCTGGCCCAGCAGCTGGCCACCACCGGCCAGAACCCGACGGTGAAGCAGCTGGCCGAGCGGATCCAGCTGTCGCGTACCCAGCAGATCAAGCAGATGCTGGGCCTGGTCGGCGGCTGATCGACGTTCGAACGGGCCGGATCGGGGGCATCAATACCCGGTCCGGTTCATTCGTCCGCGCAGAAAGGTCGCGCCAGTGTCGTCCACCGCTTCTCAGGTCATGAGCCGCTGCCCGCAGTGCGGCGCCCGGGTCTTCGTCAATGCCGGCTCCCCCACTCCCCCGCACCAGCCCGACGGCGGCCCCGGCACCGCCCAGTGCCCCGGCACCGGCAAGCCCTCCCGCTGAGCGAAAGCGCGCAAGTCCGATAGATCGGGCACCGGCGCGCCACGACTATCGGACTTATGACCCGACAGGCGATAAGTCCGAAATGTCGCGGCGCGCCAGCGCCCGACATTTCGTTGAGGCCGCAACGATGTCCCCGGGCGCGTCTCCGCCCGGCTCCCGATCAGAGCGCATCCGTCCCCGACGATGCCGAGGATCGTGCGCATGTCGTCGTGCGCCCGCTGCGGCTCCGACGCCGCCGGCGCGCCGGCGAAGCCGTGTATGGGCCGCACAACGTTGCGGCCCCGGCGGGCCCGAGGTTGAAGTGGACCTCGAGCCGCTGCCGGCCGGGCGGCGCCCGCCACGCGCGCCAGGCGTCGTCACGGTTGAGCTCCTCGCGGAGGCCCGGCATACGTCAGCCACAGCGACTCGAACCCGCAGGTAGTGCGCGCCACGCCACTCGCCGTTTTCGCGTCCTAGGAAACTAGGTTGTGGGGCTTCCGGGGGCAGGGTGAAACCCGGGGATCACCCGTTTTGTGCAGCGGTGCAGGCGGGCTGCGCAGGCACGATCGTCGGCATGTTGCACCTCGACCCCGACAGCGTGCTGGTCACGACCGCCGCTGAGCTCCAGATCCGCCACCTCGAGCGGGACCCCGACGATCCCGGTCGCTGCGCTGCCTGCGGGGCGCCGCTTCCCTGCCCCGTGGAGGCCGCGGCCGCCCTCGTCTGCCGGGCTGGCGGGCTGTGGCTGGAGGGCGACACGGTGGTCGACGCGCTGGAGCCGCCCACCCAGCTGATCGCGATCGTGCCCGCGGATGTGTGAACCGCGCGGGCGGCACCATGTAGAACTGACGGCATGGATGGCAAGCGCCTGCAAGGCATCGGGTTCGCGGCGGCGATGGGTGCACTCGCCGGGGCGGCGCTCACGGCCCACCGCGGGCCGCGGGCCGCGCTCACCGGGGCCCTGGTCGGCGGCGGCGCGCTCGCGGCGATCGACGGGGCGGCCCGGGCGATGCAGGGGCCGGACGAGATCCCGGCCGTGTGGGCGCGGATCGCGGCCAGCGGGGCGATCGCCGCGCCGATCGGGTGGGCGGCCGGCAAGGCCGGGGCGAGCCCGCTCGCGGTCGGCGTGGCCAGCGGCGCGATCGCCGGGGCGATGGGCGTGCGTCCGCAGAAGGTCGCGCTCGGGCCGGTCGTCGGCCTGGCCGTCGGGGCGGCCATGCGCGACCGGCCGCCGGCGCAGGTCGCGGCGGCCGGTGTGGTCGCCTTCCGGACCGTCTCGCAGCTCGTGTTCCGCGACCCGCAGGTGGCCCTCGTCACCGGGAGCGCGCCCGCCGAGTCATTGCCGTTTGTCGTACCGCTGGAAGCCCGCACCCGCTACGTCGGCACCGGCTACGTGCGAGCGCTGGCCGACGCGATCGGCGGGACGTACCGGGAGGCGGCCGAGGACGTCGGGATCGTCGCCGACCTCGACGCGCTGCACGGTCCCGACTTCGACCCGGCCGGCGTCGACCCGCTGGTGCGCGAGTTCTACGAGCACACGACCCGGTTCACGCTCGACATCGTGCCCCGCTGGCGGCCCTGGGTGCGGCCGGGCTACCTGCTGTACCGCAACCTCGTGGCCCGCCCCCTGGGCCAGGCCAACGTGCCGATGAACCAGCGCGAGATCCAGCAGGGCATGCACAGCCGGATCGACACCATCAGCGGCGCCGACGGGGTCGTGTCCACGCGCGGGTGGATCCGCAGCTTCGCGGACAGCGGGGAGCCGATCTACGTCGGCATCTACACCACCTACCGGCACGGCGAGCGCGGCTACGTCAGCGTCGGCTTCCCGCTGCCGCAGGCCAACTTCACGGCCACGCTGGCCCCGCGCCGGCGCGACGGGGGCGGGCTGCGCCTCACCAGTCGCGGCGCGGACGGGCAGACCGGGCACTACCTGAGCTACATCGACCCGCAGACGCGCAACCTGTCGACGGTCGCGGTGCACGGCTTCGCCGAGGAGCTCGACGTCTACGTGCGGGACGGGCAGCTGCGGGCCGACCACGCCTTCTCGGTCTTCGGGCTGCCGTTCCTGACCCTGGAGTACCGCATCAGCCGGAAAGCGTAGCCACGAGCTCCGGCAGGCGGCCGAGGGCGCGGGCGCCGGCGATCGGGTCGGAGTAGTCGCGGGTGTGCGCGATGCGGCCGTCGCGGATCGTCATCACCATCACGAAGCGCAGCGTGAACGGGGCGCCGGTGGCGAGCATCGTGCCGTGCAGGTCGTACTCCGCGATCACCGTCCCCGGCTCGGCGGTCTCGTGGATGCGCACCCCCGACAGCCCGGTGTAGTGGCGCACCGCCCGGCCGGCGGCGAAGCGGGCCCGCAGCTGCTCGCGGGTGGTCTCGGTGCGCGGCGGGACGAGGCCCGGGGCGGCGAACGGCATCTCGATGACGACCTCGTCGGCGTAGAAGTCGGCGAGGTCGCCCGGGTCGGCGGACACGGTGGCCTGCAGGAAGCGCTCGACGAGCGCCCGGGGACTGCTCATGAATCGGAGTGTACGCTCCGATTCGCTCGGGTGGAAGTTTCGCGGGCCGCCCGTGGACAACCGGGACATCCCACTCGAAGCGCTTGACGGACCCGGGACTCAGCGAAGGATGGGAGCGCTTCCAAGCATCCGCCAATCGAAGGAGCCCCATGCGGTACCGCACAACCTCCCTCGCGGTGGCCGGCGGCCTGCTGCTCGCCGCGGCCGGGGCGGTCCTGTTGCCGACCACGGCACAGGCCGCCGCGGGCTGCCAGGTCACCTACACCACCAACGACTGGACCTCGGGTCCGGGCCAGGGCGGCTTCACCGGCAACCTGACGATCAAGAACCTGGGCGACGCGGTGTCGTCGTGGACGCTCGGCTTCGCGTTCCCGGGCGGCCAGCAGCTCACCCAGGGCTGGTCGGCCAACTGGACGCAGAGCGGCGCCAACGTCACCGCGACCAGCATGTCGTACAACGGATCGCTGGCCACCGGCGCCAGCACCAGCATCGGCTTCAACGGCAGCTGGACCGGCAGCAACCCGAAGCCGGCGGCCTTCACGCTCAACGGGGTCACCTGCAACGGCACCACGACCAGCAGCCCTTCCCCGAGCGCCAGCACCAGCAGCAGCCCCTCGCCGTCGACGTCCACGCCTCCCCAGACGACCGCGCCGAAGCTCAAGGTCAGCGGGAACAAGCTCGTGACGAGCAGCGGGGCGACGTACCGTCTCATCGGGGTCAACCGCTCCGGCGGCGAGTTCGCCTGCATCCAGGGCAACGGGATCTGGGACGGCCCCATGGACCAGGCCTCCATCAACGCGATGCGGACCTGGAAGGTGCGCACCGTCCGGGTACCGCTGAACGAGGAGTGCTGGCTCGGCACCGCCGACGTCCAGGCCGCCTACGGCGGGGCGAACTACCAGAACGCGGTCAAGGCCTACGTGAACCTGCTCGTGGCCAGCGGCATCACCCCGATCGTCGAGATGCACTGGAACTACGGCCAGTACACGGGCCCCTCCGCCGGCTGCTCCGACGTCAAGGCCACCTGCCAGAAGCCGATGCCGGACGCGCAGTACGCCCCCTCGTTCTGGACCGGCGTGGCGAACGCCTTCAAGGGCAACGACGCGGTCATCTTCGACCTGTTCAACGAGCCCTACCCGGAGCGGGCCACCGGCAGCGCGAGCACCGGCTGGGCCTGCTGGCGCGACGGCGGCACCTGCCCCGGCATCACCTACCAGGTGGCCGGCTTCCAGTCGCTGGTCAACGCGGTCCGCGCGACCGGGGCGACAAACGTCATCATGGTCGGCGGGCTGGCGTACTCCAACGACCTCACCCAGTGGCTGCAGTACAAGCCGACCGACCCGCAGAACAACCTCGCCGCGTTCGCGCACATCTACAACTTCAACTCCTGCGCCAACACGTCCTGCTACGACAGCCAGCTGGCGCCGGTGGCCCAGCAGGTACCGCTGTCGCTCACCGAGATCGGCGAGAACGACTGCGCCCACGGCTTCGTCGACACGCTGATGAACTGGGCCGACGCGCACGGCGTGGGCTACCTGGGCTGGACCTGGAACGCCTGGAACTGCTCGTCGGGCCCGTCGCTGATCAGCGACTACAACGGCACCCCGACCGCGTTCGGCCAGGGCATCAAGGACCACTTCGCGGCGGTGTCGTCGTGAGGCGGGCTCTGCTGGCCGGCGCGGCGGCCGTGCTCGCCGCCGTCTCGGCCACGGCCGTCGCGATGGTGCACGCCGAGGCGGCCACCCAGACGCTGCAGTCGCTGGCCGCGGCCAAGGGGAAGTACTTCGGCAGCGCCACCGACAACCCGGAGCTGTCCGACACCGCGTACACCGCCATCCTCGGCGGCGGCGAGTTCGGCCAGACCACCCCGGGCAACTCGATGAAGTGGGACGCGACCGAGCCGACCCGCGGCTCGTTCAGCTTCACCCGCGGCGACGCCGTCGTGGACTTCGCGGCGGCGCACAACATGAAGGTCCGCGGCCACACGCTGGTCTGGCACAGCCAGCTGCCCGGCTGGGTGAGCTCGCTGCCCACCGGCGACGTGCAGGCGGCGATGGAGAACCACATCACCCAGGTGGCCACGCACTACCGCGGCAAGGTCTTCGCCTGGGACGTGGTGAACGAACCGTTCAACGACGACGGCACCCTGCGCACGTCGCCGTTCTCCACCGCGATGGGCGTGGGCTACATCGCCGACGCGCTGCGCACGGCCCGGGCCGCCGACCCGGACGCCAAGCTGTACATCAACGACTACAACACCGACGGCCTGGGCGCCAAGAGCGACGCGATGTACAACCTGGTCAAGTCGCTGCAGGCGCAGGGCGTGCCGATCGACGGCGTGGGCTTCCAGGGCCACCTCGCGATCCAGTACGGCTTCCCGTCGCAGATGCAGCAGAACCTGCAGCGCTTCGCCGACCTCGGCGTCGACGTGGCCATCACCGAGCTGGACGTGCGGATGGTCCTGCCGCGCGACGCGACCAAGGACGCCACCCAGGCGACGTACTACTCCAACGTGGTCAAGGCCTGCGTGGCCGTGACCCGCTGCGTGGGCGTCACCATCTGGGACTACACCGACAAGTACTCGTGGGTCCCCAACACGTTCTCCGGGCAGGGCGCCGCCTTGCCGTGGGACGAGAACCTCGCGAAGAAGCCCACGGCGTACAACGCGATCGTCTCGGCCCTCGGCGGGGTGGTGCCGTCGCCGTCGGGCTCGACCAGCCCGCCGCCGGCCTCGTCCAGCCCGCCGCCTTCGGGTGGGTGCACCGCCGTGTACCAGGTCGTCAACCAATGGAACACCGGCTTCCAGGGCGAGGTGAGCGTCACCGCGCCGGCCGGCAAGACCGGTTGGAAGGTCACGCTGACCTTCGCCAACGGCCAGACGGTCACGCAGCTCTGGAATGGTTCGTACGCCCAGTCCGGATCGACGGTGACGGTGACCAACGTGTCGTGGAACGCCACCCCGCCGGCCACGTTCGGGTTCCTGGCGAACTGGTCCGGCACCAACGCCGCCCCGGCGGTGACCTGCGCGTAACCGCGCCCAGCGGGGCGATGGCACGACCGGGTCGTGCCATCGCCCCGCTTGCTTCGCGTCGTCGGCGACGCCGTTGCCGTGGAGAAGGAACCTGGTTGGCACCGGCGGGGGTCCGCTGGCATGATCATGCGCCGGACGGCGGCCGCCCGGGTCGCCGCCTTGGTCGAGGTGGTGCAGTGGGACTGTTCAAGCGGCGGCCACAGGCTCCGGTCAAGCGGCTCATGGCCGCCGCCGGGCTGCCCACCGCCGGCGGTGAGATACCCGTGGGGGACGTCGTCATGGAGGTGGTGCGCCGCGACAGCGGGCGGGTCGCGGCGACCCTTGCCGTGGCCGAGGACCTGCTCGCCGTGGAGGGTGGCGCGTCGCCTGTCGCGTTGTCGTTTCTCGAGAAGCTTCACAACGCGGCGTCGCACGGGACGGAGGGTCTGCTCACCGTCGAGGAGCTGTTGCCGTTGCGCGGGCCTCGGACGGTGGAAGCCTGGGACATGGTGGACCGGTTCTGGGCCGCCGTCGTGGCCTGGTGCGACGAGCACGGCATGGAGCTAGCTTCGAGTGCGTCGATGCGCGTCGTCTCGCATCCGGGCCTGCGAACGATCACGTGGCCGGCGTTGCGGAGCCTGGCCGACGGGCGGCAGGTGGGCCTCAGCGAGGTGCTGCAGTACGAGCTGGCCACGGGCGTGTCGATGGTCGGCTTCGGGCAGCACCCGGCGACATGACGGGCGGAGCGCTGGAGCCACGAGGCGCCGTAGCGGCGCTCAGGCGCGGCCGCGGACCAGCGGCAGGAAGACCTCGTCGACGATGTCGACCAGCACGTCGTCGGGGACCGAGGGGATGCCGCGCATCGCGTACTCGGCCCGCAGCAGCATCATCGGCGTGGTCGCGACCCGCGGGTGGGCGGCCGCCGGCGGCGCCTCGCCGCGGGCCACGGCGCGTTCGAGCATCGACAGCCAGGCGCGGTCCATGGTGTCCGCGCCCGAGCGCTCGCGCATGAGGCCGAGCAGCGCCGGGTCGTCGGCCGCGGCCGCCAGCAGGCCGCGCAGGATCGCCCCGTGCGGCGAGGACCACGTCTCGTTCGCCCGGCGCAGCATCTCGAGCGCGTCGCCCCGCAGGGTGCCCGTGTCCGGGTGCGGCAGCACGGCGTCGGAGAGGTGGCGGTACGCCGCGATGCCCAGCGCCGCTCGATGCGGCCACCGCCGGTAGATGGCGTTCTTGTTGGTCCCGGCCCGGGCGGCGACCCGGTCCATGGTCATCCCCGCGTAGCCGGACTCGCGCAGCTCCTCCGCGGCCGCGTGCAGGATCGCCCGCTCCAGCTCCTCGCCCCGGCGCCTCGTGCTCATGCCTTGCAGGGTACTCGACGTACCCTATAAGGTACGCGAAGTACCTTACGAGCGAGGAGGGCCAGCACGTGCGCGTGTTCGGCATGAACTACGACACCGGCTTTGTCAGCGCCGGCTCCACGACCCACGAGCCGTGGTACCCGCAGGCCGTGCGGCGCGACCTGCGCGTCATCCGCGACGAGCTGCACTGCGACGCGGTGCGCATCACCGGCGGCGTCCAGGACCGGCTCGAGCTGGCCGCGCGGTTCGCCGCCGAGGCCGGGCTCGAGGTGTGGTACTGCCCGTTCACCAACGGCCTGGACCGCGACGGGCTCATGGCGTTCGTGCTCGACGGCGCCGAGCGGGCCGAGCGACTACGCCGGAGCGGGGCGCCGGTCGTGTACCTCACCGGCTCCGAGATCTCGATGTTCACCGACGGCTTCCTGCCCGGCCGCGACCTGAGCGAGCGCATGGCGCTGTTCTCCGACCCGATGCGCATGCGCGAGGCGGTCCCGGCCGCACGGGCCGCGGTGCGCGACTTCCTCGCCGAGGCCGTGCCCGCGGTGCGGGAGCGGTTCGGCGGGCCGATCGGGTACGCCTCGATCCCGCTGGAGGCCGTCGACTGGGCGCCGTTCGACATCATCGCGAGCGACGCCGGCTACCGCGACGCGTCCAACGCCGCGGCGTTCCCGCAGACCCTGGCGGCGGCGGTGGCGCAGGGCAAGCCGTACGCCGCAACCGAGTTCGGCTGCTGCACGTTCCGCGGCGCGGGGGACGTCGCGGGCGGGGCGGAGCCGGTGACGTACGACGAACACGGCCGCGCCTCGAAGCTCACCCCGGGGCTGGAGCGCGACGAGGAGGGCCAGGCCCGGTACCTGCTGGACCTGCTGCGCGACTACGAGGCCGGCGGCGTGGAGGCGGCGTTCGTGTACACGTTCGCGAACCGGCACCTGCCCACCACCGACGACCCGGAGCACGACTTCGACCTGGCCGCGCGCGGGATCGTGCGGGTGTTGCCGGACGGCTCGTGGACGCCGAAGGCCGCGTTCCACGCCCTGGCCGAGTACGGCCGCACGCGCGCCGGGAGCGTCAGCCGCGGGTGACGGTGAACATGTAGCAGCCGTAGGCGACGTTGCGGCTGTCGACGCGGACCACGGCCGGGTCGGCGAGGATGTCGGCGAGCTCGCCCTCCGGGGCGGTGCCGTCGTGGGTCCGGGTCGCCGGGTGGATCCAGCCGCGCTCGTCGTACGCGCGCAGCACCTGCGGGCGGCCGCGCCAGGCCTGCGGGTAGCCGTCGCCGGACGGGCCGTCGCACGGGGTGGCGTGGGCGAAGACGGCGCCGATCTCGCGGTACGGGCTCGGCGGCAGCAGCGGCTCGTAGCCGAACAGGATCATCTGCTCGCCGGCGACGGCGTCGCGCAGGCAGCAGCGCAGCGGCTCGCCGCCCTCCGCCCCCACCGGCTGGACCGGGTGGCCGGAGACGTCGGTGCCCGAGGCGCGGACGGAGTCGAGGAGGACGGGGTCGATGGCGTGAACGGCGAACATGCTCCAAGCGTGCGGGCCCGGACGGCCGAAAGCTGGCGGGAATCGGGCACGGCATTCGGTACGCGATGATCATGCGCGGCGCGGCGGATGCCCTTAGCGTGGAGGGGGTGGAACGCGTACCCATGGACGAGAACGCCGCCGCGCGGCAGCGCCTGACCGCACTCATCGACGCGCTCGGCGACGAGGGCCTCCGGGCGCCCGTCGCGGCGGGCTGGACGGCGGCGACCGTGCTCGCCGAGCTCGCCTTCTGGGACCGCTGGGCCCGGACGCTCGTGCACCGCTGGCGCGAGGGGCAGCTGCCGCCGCCGAGCATGCCCGGCTGGTACGACGACGCCATCAACCACACGCTGCTGCCGAGCTGGCAGGCGCTGCCCGGGCCGGCCGCCGCACGGCTGGCGCTGGACGCGGCCGAGGAGGCCGACCTCGAGATCCGCCGGGCGGAGACCCCGGTGGTGGCGGCCATCCTCGCGGCCGGCCAGCGCAACCTGCTGCATCGGTACGCTCCGCGCAACGCCGCGCTGGACCGCATCGAACGGGCCGCGAAGGCCTAGGCGGCCGCCTCGCGCAGCCGCCGCTCGGCCGCGGCCGCGTTGCGGTGCAGGCGGATCGTCTCGGCGCTGAGCAGTTCGCGCCCGACCTCGGTGAGGCGGTAGTAGCGGCGCAGCCGCGACGCGACGACCTCCTCACGGTCCACCACGATCAGGCCGTCGGCGCGCAGCCGGTCCAGGATGCCGTACAGGGTGCCCGCCTGCAGGCGCACCCTGCCCTCGGAGATGCGGCGCACGTCGTCCAGCACGCTGTACCCGTGCTGGGCCTCGGCCGCGAGGGCGGTCAGGACCAGGAACGTCGGTTCGCGTAACGGTAAGCCAGTCATACCCATCACTATATAAAGACCATCGATATATACAATCAACCGATCGGCCATGCACTCACGGGGTCACCGCGATGTTGGTCAGGCCGCCCGTGGCGTTGCGCACGGTGTTGGAGGCGTAGACGACGTTGAGATTGCCCGCGCACTTCGAGGTGGAGGTGACGTTGACGGCGTACTTCCCGGCGCCACCCAGATCGGAGACGTTGTCCCGCCACACGTTGCCGCAGCCCGAGCCCGCGACGGGGTTGTGCGTCTCGTAGCCGTTGGCGAACACGCCCGGCGCGGTGAAGGTGCCGGTGTTGCCCTGGACGAGGTAGCCGGTTCCCTTGACGTCGACCCAGGAGTCGGCCGAGTTCTGCCCGGCGATGCCCTGCCCGTCGAACGTGTTGCCGCGGATGACCCCGTCGATGGTGCCCTCCTTGACGTCGATGTGCTCCGCCGCCACGTACGGGCCGATGTGGTTGTCCAGCACCTGCACCCGGTCGGACCGGTCGACGCCGCCGGAGTTGCCGTGGCAGTCCCAGTTGGAGTTGGCCGAGCCGAGGTAGACGCCCTCGCCGTAGGCCGGCTGGACGGTGCCGGTGTGCTCGATCGTCGAGCCGCGGATGACACCGTCCGAAGAGGACCGTCTGAAGTGGACACCCTCGTCGCCGATCTCGTGCACGTACAGGCCGTCGATCGTGACGTGCGGGGAGTTGTCGAGCACGACGCCCTTCTTGGCGTCGAACACCGTGAAGCCGGTGAGGTTCCAGTAGCCGGCGTTGAAGAGCCAGATGCCGTACCCCGGGTCCCAGCCGGGCGTCGGGGCCGGGCACGACGGGCCGGAGCCCGACGGGGACGGGTTGGTGAGGATCGCGGTGCGCGGGCCGGTGAGGGTGATCGGCGCGCTCGCCGTGCCGGCCGTGGTGGCGATGAACGAGCCGTCGTAGGTGCCGGGGGCGAGGCGGATGGTCTGCCCGGGGCGGGCATCGGTCAGCGCCTGGCTCAGCTGGGCGGCCGTCGAGACGTCCACAGTGGACCCGCTGGTCGGCGGCGGGGATGACGGCGGCACCGAGGGCGAGGGAGACGCCGACCGGGACGGGGACGCGGACGGCGAGGGGGACGCGGACGGCGAGGGGGACGCCGACGGCGAGGGGGACGCCGACGAGGCCGACGGTTGCGGCGACGGCGCGCCGCCGGAGCACGGCGCCGCGTTCAGCAGGCACCCTGCCGGCACCGCGGTGCCGCTCACGTTGAACCCGAAGGACACGGACGCGCCGGCCGCGACGGCGCCGTTCCATGACGCGTTCGTGAACTTGTAGTGCTGGCCGGTGACCTGGCGTACCGAATCCCAGGAACTGCTGACCGTGGACCCCGCGGGCAGGTCGAACTCGACCACCCACCCGTTCGCGGCGGCGTCGCCCCGGTTGGCGATCGTGTAGGACGCGCCGTAGCCACTGCCCCACACCGACGTCTGCGCGAACGTCGCGGTGAGCGACGCCGAGGCGGCCGAGGCGAACGGCACGGCCAGGAAGGCCGCGGCGCCGGCGGCCGCGACGGGCAGCATGAGACGGAGGATGCGCATCGACCAGCCCTTCCACAGCGGTGGCCTCCACTGGGGAATTAGTTAACTGTCTTAACAGCAACGGGTCAATGCTTCCGCACCCTTGACTACCGAACGAGGTCGGACGACTACGCTGAGTCCCTGGCTGCAGCGCCAGGATGGTGGAGATCTGGCACTGCGACGCCGCCGGGCTGTACTCCGGGGCCGAGTCCCTGTCCACGGGCGGCGGCGAGGGCGGAGCACCCGGCGGACCCGGCCCGATGCCCAGCGGCGGTCCCGGCGGATTCCCCAGCGGCGCCCCGGCGGCGACGGCTACCTCGCGGTGCTCACGCTGTCCGCCTGAGGCCGCAGGGACAGGCGCAGCAGGGTCTCGGCGCAGGCGTGGACCTGGGCGAGGGAGACGCGCTCGTCGGGGCAGTGGCCGTAGCCCTCGCCGGGGCCGTACTGGACGGCGGGGATGCCGGCGGCGGTGAGCAGGCGCAGGTCGGAGCCGTACGGGGCGCCGACGACCGCGGGCGGCTGGGTGCCGTGGGCCTCGACGTGGGTGTCCAGGAGGCGGCGGACCAGCGTGCTGCCGGAGGGGCAGCGGCCCGAGGCGAACTGGCCGCCCCACCACTCGACCGTGACCGGGTGCTCCTTCAGCCACGGGTCGGCGGCGCAGGCCTCGGCCACCGTGGCCTCGAAGGCGGCCCGGGCGTCGGCCACCGGCTCGTCCAGGGCCACGCCGAAGCGGCCCTCGGCGACCAGGAGGTCGGGGACGGTGGAGGCCCAGTCGCCGGAGCGGACGGTGCCGATCTCCAGCGGGTAGGCGATGTCCCAGCGCGACATCATCGGGTCGACGGAGGCGTTGCGGGAGGCCTCCAGGGCGCGCAGGACCGGGAAGATCAGCTGGAACTTCTCGACCGCGCTCACGCCGGAGGTGCGGGCGCAGGCGTGGGCGGCCCGGCCGGGGACGCGCAGGCGGAAGGTCAGGGCGCCGCCGTTGGCGGCCAGGACGTCGAGCGCGGTGGGCTCGGTGATGACGCAGGCGTCGGCGCGCCAGCCGCGGGCCAGCGCGGCGTAGGTGCCCAGGCCGCCGTCCTCCTCGCCCACCACGGCGGCGAGCAGGAGGTCGCCGGGCGGGGTGGCCCGGCCGCGGTGGATTGCCAGGAACGCCGAGAGGGCCGACACGAAGCCGCCCTTCATGTCGCAGGCGCCCCGGCCGTAGACGTGCTCGCCGTGGACGGCGCCGGACCAGGGGTCGGTGGTCCAGGTGCCCGGGTCGCCCGGCGGGACCACGTCCAGGTGACCGTTCAGCATGAGGCTCGGGGCGTCCGGGTCCCGGCCGGGGAGGCGGGCGACCAGGCCCCAGGCCTCCTCGCGGTCCACCTCCATGCCCGGGAAGCCGGGCTGCGCGGCAAGCTCGGCGACCGGGATCTGCCACAGGTCGAGCTCGACGCCCTCGGCGCGCAGCAGGGCGGCGACGTGGTGGACGATCTCGCTTTCCGCGGCGGTGCCGCCCACACTGGGGATGCGGATCAGGTCGGTGAGGGTGGCGGCCGCCTCGGCGCGGGCGTCGCGCAGGGCGTCGAGGGCGGGCTGCAGATCATGGTTCACGAGGGAAATCTATGACGCTGACGCTCATGTCGTACAACATCAAAACCGGTGGCGACGGGAGACTTCCGGCCATCGGCCGGGTCATCGCGGGCGCCGGGCCCGACGTGGTGGCGCTGCAGGAGCTCAGGGGCGAGCCGGCGCTCGGCGCGGTGACCGGTATGCGGCAGTTCGTGGCGCGGTCGCGGTGGGGGCAGCCGGTCGGGCTGCTGGTCGCGCGGCACCTGCGGGTGCTCGGGGCCGGGCGGGTGCGCCGGCCGTTCCACCACGCGGCGGTGTGGGCGCGGCTGGCCACGCCGGTCGGGGCGCTGACCGTGATCGGGGCGCACCTGTCGCCCTACTGGGGGCGGGTGCGGCGGCTGGAGGCGGGATGGCTGGCCTCGTTCATGCGACGGCACCGGCCCGCGGTACTGCTCGCGGACCTCAACACCCTCGACCCCTACACGGACCACGGGCTGGAGCTGGCGCGGCTGCCGATGCCGTACCGGCGGCGGCACATGCACGGCGCCACGGACAGGCCGGACGTGCGGGCGACGGCGCTGCTGGCCCGGCGGGGGCTCGTCGACGTGTTCCACGCGTGCGGCCGCGGGCAGCCGTGGACGGTGCCGACGACCCGCGGCGGCGGCGCCGAGTTCACCGAGATGCGCCTGGACTACGCGCTGGCCACGCCGGGCGTGGCCGGGCGGTTCACCGAGTGCTACGTCGTGACCGGCGGGGAGGCGGAAGCCGCTTCGGATCATTACCCGCTGGTGGCCCGGGCAGCGTAGAGACCTGCGCGGCGGCGGCCTGGGCGGCGCTGCCGGAGGTGCGCGGGTCGATCTGCTCGCGCTGCTGGGGCTGGCGGCGCTGGCCGCCGAGCGGCGGGTTGGCCACCCAGCGGACGATCGGGCCCTGGCCGGGCTCCGGCAGCCAGCCGATGAAGCGCCTCCACAGCTGCTCGGCGCCGAGCTGCCGCAGATCCTCGGCGGCGTCGGCCACCCGCAGGGCCATGAGGGTGCGAAGCTCCGCCGGACTGTCGGCGTACTCGGCGACGAGCTGGCCGCGCTTCGCGGCGCACGGCCATGGCTCGGCACATCCCGTGCACCGCCACGTGGGCCGGCCCGGGATGTGCGCCTGCGTCACCCCAGGCTCCCGGGCCGCGCGACCTCGAGGCGTCGCATGGCGTAGACGAGCACCGAGTTGCGGGCCGACACGTACTGGTCACACGGCCACGGCTGGCCGCAGTCGCGGCACAGCTCGCCGCGCTTGAGCTTCGCGGCCAGCCAGGAGCGGGGGCGCGGCTGGTGCCGGCGGCGCTGGCGGACGAGGTCGGGCAGCTCCATAGCGGTTCCTTAGTTCGCCGTGGTGGGACGGTGGAACGGCTCCATCTCCGCCGGCGGCCGGGGCCTGGTGAGGCGGAGCGTGGTGTGCAGCACGTGCTGGTGCGCGCTGAGGTGCGGGGCCGGGTGGTGCGGGCGCCGCCGGGCGCCCTTGCTGCGGTACATGGCCGCGTCCGCCCGGTGGATCGCGTCGGCGAGGTGGGCGTCGGGCTCGACGGGGACGAGTCCGACGGACACGCTGACGGTGATGACCTGGCCGCCCAGCCGCATCGGCGCGGCGAGCGCCACCGCGAGCCGGTCGGCCTGCTCCTGCGGACTGCCGGGACGGCCGGCGAGCAGGCCGGCGAACTCGTCGCCGCCCAGCCGCGCCACCAGCCCCGAGCCGGCGATGTCGGACAGGCGGCGGGCGGTCGTCACGAGCACCTCGTCGCCGGCCGAGTGACCGAACGCGTCGTTGATCTGCTTGAACCCGTCGACGTCGAGGACAACGGCGACGAGCGGGTGCCGGGTGCCGTCCGCGACGAGCTCGGTGCCCCGCTGATAGAAGGCCCGCCGGTTCGGCAGGCCGGTGAGCGGGTCGTGACTGGCCGCGTGCCGCTCGACGGCGAGCTCCCCGGCCAGCCGTTCGGCCAGCCGCTCCGCCCGGTCGGCGTGCCGCTCCGCGCGGCGCGCGCGCATATAGAGAGGAACGGTCGTGCACGCCCCGGCCACCACGGCCACACCGGCCAGGAAGGCGAGGGGGTCCATGCGCGTGTCCTCTCCATAGATCGCAGCTGGGGAAGCCGCCCGATCATTTGGGAGCGAACGTCCGGTTTTGATCACGAACTGTGAGCAACCCCTGACATCCGCACATGCGCTAGCATGCGCTTTATCGGCTGCAGACGCAAGAGCCGATGCACGTGCAGACGCCGTTCGCTTGGTGAACTTTCAACCAAGGGTCTCAGAGAGATGTCGATGGAGCAGACGTACAACGGGATGCCGGCCGGCCACCTGACGGGTGTGACCTGGCAGAAGAGCCGCCGCAGCAACCCCAGCGGCAACTGTGTCGAGCTGGCCCGCCTTGCCGACGGGGCCGGCTTCGCCATGCGGAACTCGCGCGACCCCGAGGGGCCCGCGCTGATCTATACGTACGAGGAGATCGCCGCGTTCCTGGGCGGCGCCCGTGACGGCGACTTCGACAATCTGTTGAGTGAGTAACGAGACCGAAAAGACGAGCAGGCTCGCCCCCCGCCCGTAGAAGCGAGCCCACTCCCGCTTACTGTCGGGTCATGGCATGCTTACTCCGGCGTCGCGCGGGAAGACACACGACACACCGGAGGCAAGCACGGTGACGACCGGTCTCACTGAAGGTGGCGCGTCCGGAGGCCCCACGGTCCTCCGGATGCTCCTGGGCGCGCACCTCAGGCGCCTGCGCGAGGCCCAGGGCGTCTCCCGCGAGGACGCCGGCTGGGAGATCCGCTCCTCGGAGTCGAAGATCAGCCGGATGGAGCTCGGCCGGGTCGGCTTCAAGGAGCGCGACGTCGCCGACCTGCTGACCCTCTACGGCGTGGACGACCCGGAGGAGCGCAACCGCCTGCTGGCGCTGGCCCGCGACGCCAACAACCCCGGCTGGTGGCACCGCTTCGGCGACGTGCTGCCCGGCTGGTTCCAGTCCTACCTCGGGCTCGAGGCGGCCGCCTCGCTGATCCGCACCTACGAGGTGCAGTTCGTGCCGGGGCTGCTGCAGACGCAGGAGTACGCCCGCTCGGTCGTCCTGCTCGGCCACGGCCGGGCCAAGGAGGACGAGATCGAGCGCCGGGTCGAGCTGCGCATGCAGCGCCAGCAGGTCCTGACCCGCCCCGACGCGCCCCGGCTGTGGGTGGTCGTCGACGAGGCCGCGCTGCGCCGCCCGATCGGTGGCCTGGACATCATGCGCGGCCAGATCGAGGCCCTGCTGGAGGCCAACACCAGCCTGCCCAACGTGCGGCTGCAGGTGATCCCGTTCAACGCCGGCGGGCACGCCGCGGCGGGCGGCGCGTTCACGATCCTGCGTTTCCCCGACGAGGACCTGCCCGACGTGGTCTACATCGAGCAGCTCACCTCGGCGCTGTACCTCGACAAGCGCGACGACGTCGACCTGTACGCCGAGGCCATGGAGCGCCTGTGCGTGGAGGCCCGGCCGCCGACGGAGACCTCCAAGGTCCTGGAGGAGATCCGCAAGGACCTCAACTGACCCGGCCGAGCCGCGCGTAGGCGCCCGGGGTCACGCCCAGGTGGCGCTTGAAGTGCCGGTGCAGGTGGGCCTGGTCGTGGAAGCCGGCCTCGGCCGCCACGTCCGCCGGGCGCCGGCCGGCCAGCAGCAGGCGGCGGGCCTGGTCGATGCGGCGGCTGACGAGGTACCGGTGCGGCGGCAGCCCGAAGGTGGCCGTGAACGCCCGCACGAGATGCCCGGGATGACTGCCCAGCAGGGCGCCCGCGTCGCGCAGCGTGATCCCCGCCGCGGTGTTCGCGTCCAGCAGGTCGCGCAGCTCGTCGGCGAGGCGCCGGGGTCGCGGTACCGCCGAAGCCACGAAATGGCGGTCCAGGTGCTCGCGCAGGCGGCCGCGGATCAGCGCCAGCCGGCTCTCGGCCTCCAGCTCGTCGCCGGGGTGGTCCAGGGCCTGGTGCAGCTGGTGGATGCGCAGCCGCAGCAGCGGGTCGTCGAGGCCGGGGGCGTCCACCGCCGCGCCCGACAGGGTCGCGGGCAGGACGGCGGCGTCGAGGTACACCACGCGCTTGCGGAAGCCGTGCGTGGTCGCCGCGCGGCCGTCGTGCGGGACGCCCGGCGGCAGGATCGTGACGCTGGCCGCGCCCGAGGCGCCCCGGTGGTGGCGGTCCAGGTCGAAGCGGATGGCGCCGTCGTCGACGATGAGCACGGCCCAGGCGTCGTGCACGTGGACCGGGTAGGCGTGGTCGACGAAGTGGGCGTGGAAGACCTCGGCGACGCCTGGCACCCGCGGGCGCCAGGCCGTGACCAGCTCCGACGCCATGCGAACAACGTACAAGCCACCCGCCCGCGACCGGCACAGGGTGGAGGCATGAACTTCCCCACCAAGATCGCCGTGCTGCTGCGCGACGACCTGGCCGTCTGGCAGCGGCTCAACGTCACCGCGTTCGTGGTCAGCGGCATCGCGGGCACCCGGCCCGACCTGCTCGGCGAGGACTACGCCGACGCCGACGGCACCCGGTACCTGCCGATGCTCGGCCAGCCGGTGCTCGTGTTCGAGGGCGGCGCCGAGGTGCTCGCCGCGGCACACGGGCGGGCCGTGCAGCGCGGCGCCGCCTGTGCAGTTTTCACCGACGAGCTGTTCAAGACCGGCAACGACGCCGACAACCGGGCCGCGGTGCGGTCCGTGGCCAGGGCCGACCTGAGCCTGGCCGGGCTCGCGGTGCACGGGCCGAAGAACGCCGTTGACAAGATCCTCAAGGGCGCCCGGCTGCATGGTTAGATTCCGGCGGATGCCCGCCCGAATCGAGGAGCGCACATGGCCGGACCCTCGCGCATCACCGTGCCGTTCGAGGGCGATGGGGCCGGCCGCGGCCCGCTGTCCTGGGGCCAGATCGAGAGCTGGCACGCCGTGCGGAGCCTCGGGCACTGGATGCCGCTCGGGGGCGCGCTGCCGGTGCCGCCCGGCACGACGGTCGACGACCTCGTCGGCGAGCTGCGGTTCCATCTGCACCGGTACGTCACGCTGCGCACCCGCCTGCACCTGTCCCCCGGCGCCGAGCCGGAGCAGGAGGTCCACGCGTCGGGCGAGCTGGAGGTCGAGCTCATCGAGGGGGCCGACCCGGAGGCGGTGGCCGAGCGGTACCGCGGCCGGCCCTTGAACTTCGCCACCGAATGGCCGATCCGGGCCGCGATCGTGACCCGCGACGGCGTCCCGTCCCACCTGGTGGTCCTCGTGTCGCACTTCGCCACGGACGCCGCCGGTGCCCGCACCATGCTGCAGGAGGTCGCCGAGCGCCCGTCCGCGCCGGTCACCGGCCTCGATCCCCTGGCGCAGGCGGCGTGGCAGGCCTCGGCGGCCGGGCGGCGGCAGAACGCCGGGGCGATGCGCCACTTCGAGGCCGTGCTGCGGGCCATGCCGGCGCAGCGGTTCGACTCCCCGGTCGTGGCGCGCTCGCCGCGGTACTGGCGGGCCCGGTTCGACTCGGCGGCGCTGCCCCTGGCCATGCGGGCGCTCACCGCGCGGCTCGACGTCGACCCGGCGGTCACGCTGCTGGCCGTGTTCGCCGCCGCGGTGCACGAGACCGCCGGGCGCAACCCGGTCGTGGTGCGGCCGCTGGTCAGCAACCGCTTCCGGGCCGGGCTGGACGGCATGGTGTGCACCGCCGTGCAGGCGAGCCTCGCGCTCATCGACTGCGAGGGCGGCATCGAGGACGTCGTGGAGCGCAGCCGGAGGGCCGCGCTGACCGCGTTCAAGCACGGGTACTTCGACCAGCGCGACCTGTGGGCCCTGCGGGACCGGGTCGCGGCCGAGCGGGGCGAGCCGCTGGAGATCGGCTGCTTCCTCAACGACCGGCGCGGCCCGGTGCCGATGGACTCCCCCGGCGCCGAGGAGATCGACGCGGCGCTGCCCTCGTCCCGGCTCGCCTGGATCACCCGGCAGGACCACCCCGGCCTGGAGCCGCTCATCCTCGACGTCGAGGACGACCCGGACAGCCCCGGCGCGCTGCGCTGCACCGCCCACACCGACACCGCCGTGCTCGCCCCGCGCGACGCCGAGCGGATCCTGTGGAACATGGAGGCGCTCGCGGTGTCCTTCGCGCACCCGGCCCGTTCGTCCATAGGGTGAAGCCGTACTTCCCCAGGAAGAACACCATGACGCTGTACGTGGCGCTGACCTACACCGCCGACGTCGACTGGACCGCGCCCGAGCACGCGGAGGAGATGAAGGACTACGCCGCGTTCGGCCAGGCGGCCGCCGCGGTCATCCGGGGCGGCCACGCCCTCTACCCGACCGCGACCGCCACCACCGTGCGCGTGCAGGGCGGCGACGTGCTCACCAGCGACGGCCCGTACGCCGAGACGAAGGAGGCCCTCACCGGCTTCTACCTGCTGGAGTGCGCCGACCTCCGTCGACCGTTTGACGGTGATGGACCTGCTCGACCAGCTGCCGCCGCGCCGGCGGGCCGTGCTCGTGCTGCGGTACTGCTGCGACATGTCCATCGAGCAGACCGCCCGCGCCCTGGGCTGCAGCGCCGGCACGGTGAAGAGCCAGTCCGCCCGCGCCCTGGCAACGCTGCGCGACCGCCTGGGCCCGGCGGGCTTCTAGGGATTTTTTGTCATACCCCGCTGCGAAGATTCCGGCATGTACTTCGTCGAGCACGGGACCGGAACGCCCGTCCTGGCCATCCACGGCTGGACCCCTGACCACCGCCTCATGCTGGGCTGCCTGGAGCCGCTGTTCGCGCGGCGCCCCGGCTACCGCCGGCTCTACCCCGACCTGCCCGGCATGGGCCGCACCCCGGCGCCCGAGTCGATCGCGTCGTCCGACGACGTCCTGGCCGCCGTCGACGCCTTCGTCACCGAGCGCCTGGGCGACGAGCCCTTCCTGCTCATCGGCGAGTCCTACGGCGGCTACCTGGCCCGCGCCCTGACCCGCGCCCGCCCCGCCCAGGTCCGCGGCCTGGCCATGATCTGCCCCATCGGCACCGAGGTCGAGCACGCCGGCCGCCACGTCCCGCCCCACGAGGTGCTGCGCGCCGAGCCCGGCCTCGCGATCCCGCCCGGCTCCGACTACGCCGAGATGGCGGTCGTGCAGACCCCGGAGACCCTGCGGCGCTACCTCGAGGACGTCGAGCCGGGCCTGGCCGCCGCCGACCACGCGGCCATGGCCCGCATCCGCCGGCGCTGGGTGCTGTCCACCGACCCGGAGTCGGGCCCGCCGTACGACCGCCCGGCGCTGATCCTGACCGGCCGCCAGGACGCCTCGACCGGCTACCAGGACCAGCTCCCGCTGCTGCCCCACTACCCGCGGGCCACCTTCGCCGTGCTGGACGTGGCCGGCCACAACCTGCAGTTCGAGCAGCCGGCCCTCTTCGAGGCGCTCCTGGGCGAGTGGCTGGACCGGGTCAGGGACGAGCCGGGCGGTATCTGACGTTCACCGCCGACGCCGGGTCCCCGGCGCACATGCGGTGCAGCCGGATCGGCGGGTGGCCCGGGTTGTCGTAGAGGCGGATGCCCTCGCCGAGCAGGATGGGGGCGAGGTGCAGGTCGATCTCGTCGATCAGGCCGAGGTCGAGCAGCTGGCGGCCGATGGTCGGGGACAGCACCTCGACGTTGCCTCCGTTGGCGGCCTCCCGGGCGACGGCCACGGCCTCGGCCGGGGAGCAGCTCAGGAACGTGACGTCCGCGGCCGGCTCGGCGTCCTCGGGGTGGTGGGTCAGGATGAAGATCGGGCCCTGCCAGGCGCCGCCGTAGGGCCGCGCCTGCGAGATCGTGTCCCAGCCGTCGCGGCCGCCGAGCACGGCGCCGGTGGTGGAGACGTACTCGCCGGCCAGGCCCGGCCGGGTCGTGAAGCCGGTCATCCAGTCCATCGCGTGGCCGGGCCCGGCCACGAACCCGTCGAGGGACATGGTGAAGTGCCACAGCACCTTGCCCGCCGCGATCTGCGGGGTGGTGTCCTGCACGGGGTTGCTCGCGTTGTCGGTCATGGTCGTCATGACGAGCCGGCCCGCCGGGACTCATCGGTCCCCCGCGCCTCACGTTGCCCCGGCCCCGGCCGCGTCAGCGGGTAGCCCGGCGACACCGAACCCGCAGCCTGCTCCGCAGCCCAGACGCATTGCGCCTCCGTCTGCCCCGGCCCGGCCGCGGCAGCGGGTAGCCCGGCGACACCGAACCGGCCGCCTGGGCGCGGGTGGGGGGCGGCGGGCGTTGCTCGCGGGCGCGGGGGCGGCCGACGTTGCCCACGGACGCGGGGGCGGCGGGCGTTGCCCACGGACGCGGGGGCGGCGGGCGTTGCTTGCGGGTGTGACCCTGGCGGGGTGGCGGGGACGTTCGGGGCGAGCATCCAGGCGGCGCTGATGAGGGCCGCGATCGAGCAGCACTGGGCCGGCGGGCAGGTTGTGACGACCGACGCCGTACTGCGCGCCCTCCTCGCGTGCCAGGCGGACGACGTACGCAAGCTCCTCGAGGTGGCGGGCGAGCTGGGGACGCCGGTGTCGTACGGGATGCGGCACTCGGCGCAGGACGGGCCGCCGCCCGCGCAGGATCACCCCGAGGTCGAGGCGACGCTGCGGGAGGCGGGCTGGCACGCGGGGCGGCTGCCCCGCGGCACGAGTGGGCGGATCGAGTGGAGCGACGGGGTACGGGGCGTGCTGGGCCGGGCCCTCGGCCATGCGGCGCGCGGCGGCGTGACCCGAGCCGCGGCCGCGCACCTCGTGCTGGCGATGCTGACTGAGCCGGGGTGCCGGGCCGTGCGGATGTTCCCGGCGACCGGCGATCGGATCGCGGGCCGGCTGGCCGCGGACCCGCTGCTGGCCGAGGACGCGCTGCCCCACCCCCGGCCCGACGACCTCATCGCCCGGGCCGGGCGCGATCGGCGCCGCACGTGGAGCGCCGGCCTGGTCCGGCGGATGGAGCGGATCGGCCGCTACAACCCGCTGTGGGTGGAGGTCGAGTGGGCGCGGCGGCGCAACGCGGTGCGGCTCGGGCACGGCATCGTCACCGTCGCGCACACCGTCGTGGCGCTGGTGGACATCGAGGAACGGGTGCGGCTGTACGACGTACGCCTGCCCGCCCGCGACGCCGCCGCGAACACGGCGGGGGCGCGGCTGGCCGAGGCCGGGGCGACGTTGGAGGGGCTGCTCGGTCACGCCCGGGTCGCCGGCGACGACGCCGAGCTGGCCGACCTGGCGGCGGTGGAGGAGCGGATGCGCGAGCGGCGGTGGAACGATCCACTGTGGAGCCGGGAGGTCGTCGCGGCCGAGCGGCGGGCGGAGGGCATCGCGCTGGACGCGCACCACCCGTGCACCGGGACGACCCATCTCCTGGCGGCGCTGCTGGAGACGGCACCGGCGCAGACCTCGGCCGCGCTGGACGCCGTGGGCGCGCTCGGGGTGCCCGGCCTGATCGCCGCGGATCTCGAGCGGATCGGCGCGGCCTGGTAGGCGGGTCAGGCCTCCTGGCGGGCCGGGGCGCGCACCGCGGCGGCGCTCAGGGCCACCAGCAGGGCCAGGACCGCGGGGACGGCCAGGGCGACCGGCAGCGACACCGCGCGGGTGGCGGCCCCGATGGCGACCGGCCCCGCGAGGAACCCGGCGTAGCCCATGCTCACCGCCACGGACAGCGCCCGGGCCGGACGCCCCGGGTTGCGCGCGGTGGCCGCCGAGAAGACCTGCGGCGCCACGCAGGACAGCCCGGCCCCCAGGCAGGCGAAGCCCGCCACCCCGGCGTACCGGTCGCCGATCAGCAGGGCTACGCCGAGGCCCAGGGCGGCGAGCAGCCCGCCCAGGCGCACCAGCCGCATCGGCCCGAGCAGCGTCGTGAGCCGGTCGCCGACCAGGCGGCCGGCGGTCATCGCGACGGCGAAGGCGGCGTAGCCGGCCGCGGCGAAGCCCGGGGTCCCGCCGAGGTTGTCGCGCAGGTACACCGCGCTCCAGTCGGCCGCGGCCCCCTCGCCCACCAGGGCGCAGAACGCGAGGCCGCCCAGGACCAGCACGCCGTCGAGCCGGCCGGGGGACGCCTCGGCGTGGGCGGAGGCCTCCGCGGGCGGCTCGGCGGCCAGCCACGGCAGCGCCCGGGCGGCCATCGCCGTGGTCAGGGCGCAGACGACGAAGAACGTGCCGGGCACGTCGAGGTCCAGCTGGGCGCACAGCCCGCCGAGGGCGGCCCCGGCGAAGCCGCCGATGCTGTACACGGCGTGGAACGAGGAGATGATCGGCCGGCCGTACGCGCGCTGGACCCCCAGCGCGTTGGCGTTCATGGCGACGTTGAGCACGCCGTGGTTGAGGCCGAAGAGCAGCAGCGCGGCGGTGAGCAGGGGCAGCGACGGGGCGTAGGCGGCGGGCAGCAGCAGCGCGCCCTCGGCCAGCGCGGTCGGGGCGGCGACGCGGACGCTGCCGAAGCGGTCGACGAGCCGGCCCGCCAGCATCTGGCCGGCGATCGCCCCGGCGGCCAGGCCGAGCAGGGCGACGCTGAGATGGAAGTCGTCGACGCCGAGCCGGTGCTTGACCGCCGGCACCCGCGCGGTCCACGCGCCGAGCGCGGCCCCGAACAGCAGGAACAGCAGGCAGCCGGCGAACCGGGCCCGGCGCAGATCAGCGGCCACACCGCACCGTACCGTTCACGCCGCCGGCCCGCAGGCCCGGCGCCGGTCCGGCGCGGTCGCCCGGAGCACCCTAGACTGGCCGCTCATGCGGAAGCTCACAACTGTCGTCCTCGCGGCGACGCTGCTCCTTGGTGCGTGCAACGACGACCCGGCCGCCCCGCAGGCGGCGGCGCCGTCCAGCGCGGCGGCCTCGCCCTCGCCCTCGGCCACCGCGCCGGCGGAGTGTGCCGACCTGCAGAAGCTGGTCGCCGAGTACTACCCGAAGTTCCTCGACAACGCCAAGAAGCTCATCGACGCCTCGCAGCGCAAGGACAACGCGGCCTCGGCGGCGGCCTTCGCCGAGGGCCAGGCGCTGGTCAAGGAGTGGAACGCGAAGTTCGAGCCGGTGGCGGCCAAGGTGACCGACCCGACGCTGAAGCCGGCGGTCGACGCCGTCGCCGCGGGCCTGAAGGAGGCCGTCGAGTCCGAGGGCACCAAGACCGCCAACCTGGTGACGGCCAGCGCCGCGCTCACCACGGCGCTGGCCAAGGTCTGCGGCTGACCAACGGCGTCAGATCCGGCCGAGCAGGCGCAGGCGCAGGGCGCGCAGCACCACGCCCGGCTTGGCCAGCTCGGCCGGGTGCGTCTCCATCGCGGTCACGCTGTTGAGCCGGCGGCACGTCTGCTCGTCCCGCATGGAGGCGCGCGTGATGAGCTCGCTGGCCCAGCGGATGAGCTTGTAGCCGCGCGGCTGGCCGTCGGTGATGTGCGGCAGGCCGAGGTCGGCGAAGGTCGAGATCTGCCAGGCGGCGTCGACGATGACGCGGACCTTGTCGAAGTACGCCCGCGGTGGTTCCCCGGCCACGTCCGGACCGGTCTGCAGCCACGCCGACAGGCACGAGGCGTGCAGCATGGCCGAGGTCATCCCCTGGCCGTACACCGGATTGAACGACGCCACCGCGTCCCCGGCCGCGATCAGCCCGGCCGGCAGCCGGTCCACGGCGTGGTAGTCCCGGCGGCGGCTGTCGGCCTGGTGGTAGGTGATGACCCCGCCGATCATCCGGCCCTTCTCGGCGATGTCGCCGAACATGGACGGGAAGTACTTGCGGCAGCGCTCGGCGTACTCGGCCGTGTCGCGCGACGGGCGGTCCTCGTCGTACCCGGCCACGAGCATGAGCCAGCGGTCGCCCTCCACCGACAGCACGCCGCCGATGCGGGGCACCCGGCCTGGGCCCGGCGTGGTCTGGGTGATGGCCACCCAGGCGTCGCTCACCGACTCGTCCCGCTCGAACAGCGCCGAGGCGTAGTTGAGCTTGATCGGCATCCGCCGCATCGGCGCCCGGGGCCAGCCGTCCGCCTCCAGCCAGTCGCCGAGCCGGCTGGAGCGGCCCATCGCGTCGACCACGAAGTCGGCCTCCACCTCGACCGGCTCCTCGGCGCCCTCGGGCACGTAGGTGGCGCCGCGCACCCCGCCCTCGCGCAACAGCAGGCCCTCGGCCCGGCCGAACACCATGCGCACGTTCTCCCGGGCCAGCACGTGCACGCGCACCTGGTGCTCGAGGAACGGCCGGGTGGTGATGAGGACCGGGCGGGCCGGCGGCGGGTCCGGCACCGTGCGCAGCTCGTCGTTGATGAACACCTTGCCGTCGTGCCGGCCGAAGTCGGGCGCGCCCGCGGCGATCGCGTCGGCGGTGAACCCGGGGAACCAGCGCTCCAGCTGGATCTGCCCGGCCGGGAGCAGCGCGTGCACCTGGGTGCCCTGCGGCACGCCCGGCCGCGGCCCGGCACCCTCGGTCGGGTCCCGCTCGACGATCAGCACCTCCTCGGCGTGATCGCTGAGCACTCGGGCCGCCATGAGGCCGGCCATGCTGCCGCCGAGCACGACCGCGCGGCGCATCAGAATCCGCGGCGGCCCGGGCGGCGCGGCGGTGCTGATCTCGGCGAAGATCTGAGGAGCAGTAGCAGACATACGATCATGTTAGACGTGTAAATATTTACACGTCGGCCTGAACTCGAACCGCTGCCCCGTGACGTGGTGGAGGGCCAGGCTCACCACCACGGTCGAGGTGAACCTGTATCGGCCCGTGATCCCCTGGTACGTCACGGTGGCTGCTTCCGGCCACGACCGGCTCGGGCTGGCCGTCGCGTCCACTGCCCTGACAGTCGCCACCCGATGACGCCCAGTTGCTGTTACGACCGGGATCATGCTCACCCGCCCGCCACAGATGAGTGCTCACAGGCACGGTGCTCGAGGCGTTCGCCTCGACGAGCGTCGGCGGCGCTCGCCGACACAAGCGCGATGGCCAGCGCCCCGGGCTGGGTGCCGGCCATGTCGTCAGGCCCGGTCAGGCCCCTATTCAGGACGACGGCACAGGCCGAGCAGGCCGGCCAAGCCGAGCAAGCCCAGGCGCTGGGCGGGTGTGGAGCCTAGCGGGTGAGGCCGGCCTGGTGGGTCAGCCAGTCGGTGACGCGGGTCAGGACGGCCGGGGCGACCGGGTCGCGGAGCTCCTTGCGGTACGCGCGCAGCGAGGCCGGCCCGGGCTGGACGCGCAACAGGTGGGAGACGTCGGGCGCGCACCAGGTTTCGCACGGGCCGGGGACGAGGGCGGCGATGCGTGCGAGGTCGTCCGGGTTGACCTGGAGGTCCTTCGCGCCGGTGATGGCGAGGACCGGAACGGTGAGGCGGGCGAGGTCCTCGGCCGGGTCGTGCGCGAGGAACTCGCGGGTCCAGCGGGCGTTGAGCCGGGCGCCGCCGATGCGGGCCGTGTCGGTGGTGGTACGGCGGACCTTCTCGTGGTTCCTGCGGACGCTGGCCACCAGGTCGATGCGCAGCAGGCGCAGCACTACGCGGACGGGGGCCGGGATCGAGGCGGGGAGTCGCTCGGCCTGCCACAGCAGCGTGGCGTCGCCCCGGGTCGCGGCGCAGGCCAGCAGGACGACGCCGGCCGGGGGCGCCGGTTCCGCGGCGGCGATGGCGGCGGCCAGGATGGCGCCCTCGCTGTGGCCGATGACGTACACGGCGCGCGGGTTCACCTCGGGGCGGGCGGCCAGGGCGGACAGGGCGGCGGAGGCATCGGCCGCGTTGTCGTGCAGGCCGGCGCGCTTCCAGGCGTCGGCGGGCTCGGTGGTGCCGTCGCGCAGCAGGCGGGAGGCGCCGACGCCGCGCTTGTCGTAGCGCAGGGTGGCGAAGCCGGCCGCGGTCAGGGCGGCGGCGAGCTGGGCGGTGACGTCGATGCGCATCCGGGCGTGGTTGCTGTCGCGGTCGAGGGGGCCGGAGCCGGACAGCAGCAGCGCGGCCGGGAACGGGCCGGGGCCGGTGGGCACGGTGAGGGTGCCGGCGAGGTCCCGGTCCGGGCCGGGGAAGCGCAGCTCGGTGGTCACGACTCGGCCCGCAGCGCGGCGGCCAGCTCGGCCGCGCGGGGGTCGGAGACGAGCACCGCGGTCCAGGGCTGGTCGCGCAGGGTGACGCGGACGGCGGGCTCGCCGGCGCGGACGGCGACGAACTCGTGGCCGCCGCGGGTCCACATGGTGCCGATCAGGCGGCGGCCCGGGAGGTCGTAGCCGGGGGCGCGCAGGCCGTGCGCGGCGGCGTAGCCGTCGTCGAGCAGCTCGACGGCGGTGATGGCGGCGCGGGGGATGTGCACGTCGCGGTGCAGGGCGAGCACGTGCTCCGTCGGGGTGAGCTCGATGGTGAGCTGGTCGGGCGTCACGGTGGCGGTCGTCATGCTTTCTACGCTACCGTTATTGGAAATGTTGTCAACATTGGAAACGGTCGAGTGTGCGGGAGGCCACGTGGGGACGTCGGCGGATCTGTTGCTGCATCCGGTCCGGTTCCGGATCGTGCAGGCGCTGCTCGGCGGGCGGGAGCTGACGACCGCGCAGCTCGGGGAGGCGCTGCCGGACGTGGCCACCACGACGCTGTACCGCCACGTGGGGCTGCTGGTCGAGGCCGGAATCCTGCGGGTGGTGCAGGAGCGGCGGGTGCGCGGCAGCGTGGAGCGGACCTACCGGCTGGCGGTGGAGGCGGCCTCGGTCACGCCCGAGGAAGCCCGGACGATGAGCGTGGACGAGCACCGGCAGGCGTTCACGACGTTCGTCGCCACGGTACTCGGGGACTTCGACCGGTACCTGGCCCGGGGCACCATCGACCTGGGCGCGGACCAGGTCGGCTACCGGCAGGTGGCGCTACACCTCAGCGACGAGGAGACGGTGGCGTTCCTGGGCGAGCTGCGGGCGCTGCTGGTGCGCTGGGTGGAGGTACAACCCGGGCCGGACCGCACCCGGAGACTCCTCACGAGCATCGTGATGCCCGCCGACTAGGCCGTGTCCTGTCGATCATGTCGAGCCGAGACGAGGTCCAGATTTCTCCTGCGTGTGCCCCGCGGAGGCCAGGCTACCGGTGTTGCAACCGGGCCTTCGCGGGGTGCGCGCAGGAGGAATCTGGGCCCGTCGCAGGCCGGCATGAGCGGCAGGACACGGCCTAGCCCAGCTCGGCGAGGCGGGACTGCAGGAAGCGGCGCTCCGGGTCGGTCCGGGCGAGGTCCAGCGCGCGCCGGTAGGCGTCCCGGGCCTCCCCCGGCCGGTCGGCCCGGCGCAGCAGGTCGGCCCGGGTCGAGTGGAAGTAGCGGTAGTGGTCGAGGTCGAGGTCGTCGAGCAGGGCCAGGGCCGCCTCCGGGCCGTCGAGTTCGGCCACGGCCACGGCCCGGTTCAGCTCCACGATCGGCGAGCGGGTGAGCCGGGCCAGGGTCGCGTACAGCGCGGCGATCTGCCGCCAGTCTCGCGGCTGCTGCAGGTACAGGTCGGCGATGGCCGCCTGCACCAGGTACGGCCCGGTCTGGCGGCGGCCCACGGCCCGGCGCAGCAGCGCCCGGCCCTCCTCGATCTGCCGGGCGTCCCACCGCGTGCGGTCCTGCTCGTCGAGCGGGACGACGACGCCGTCGCGCAGGCGGGCGGCGCGGCGGGCGTCGTGCAGCAGCATGAGGGCCAGCAGGCCGAGGGCCTCGCTCTCGTCGGGCATCAGCTCGGCGAGGGCCCGGCCCAGCGAGATCGCCTCGGCGGCCAGGTCCACCCGGCCGCCGCCCCAGCCCTCGTTGAAGATGAGGTAGACCACGGCCAGCACGGCGGCGAGCCGGTCGGGCAGCTGGTGGTCGGGCGGCACCGCGAACGGGATGGCGGCGTCGCGGATCTTGCGCTTGGCCCGGCTCAGCCGCTTGCTCATGGTCTCGAACGGGACCAGGAACGCCAGCGCGATCTCCTCGGTGGACAGCCCGCCCAGCGCCCGCAGGGTCAGGGCCACCTGCGCGTCGAGGCCGAGCGCGGGGTGGCAGCACATGAAGATCAGTTCCAGCCGCTCGTCCATGAACGCCTCCGGTCGCGCCGGCCCGGCCTCCTCGAGGTCGCGGGCGATCAGCCTCGTCTTCTCGGCGAGCACCCGCCGCCGGCGCAGGAGGTCGACGGCGCGGTTGCGGGCGGTGAGGATGAGCCAGCCGGTCGGGTTGGGCGGCTCCCCGTCGCGCGGCCAGCGCTCGGCCGCGATCGCGAACGCCTCGGCGGCCGCCTCCTCGGCCAGCTCGACGTCGCCGAGCGCGCCGACCAGGGTCGCCAGGACCCGGCCCCACTGGCTGCGGAACACCGCGTCGAGCGGCATCGGGCCCTCCCGTCGGGCGAACAGACTCACCGAGATGACGAACGTACTCACCGCGATGACGAACGGGACCCGCCCGGACGGACAGGCCCGGCGGATCCGGCGGGCACCGGCACCGCCGGGGCGTCGGCGGCGGCCGGGCGGGGCGGCGCGCTGACGGCCAGCCCGGCCACGGTCCCGGCCAGGGCGAGGGCGGCGGCGACGAGCATGGCGGCGCGGAAGCCGGTGCCGAACGTTTCGCCCGCGCCGGCGAACACCGCGCCGAGGACCGCCACGCCGAACGCCCCGCCGAGCTGGCGCAGGGTGCTGAAGATGCCGCCGGCCTTGGCCATCTCGGCCGGCGCCACCCGGCTCACCACGGCCCGGGTGGCGACCGAGATGCTGATGATCCCCGTGCCGGCCAGGGTCAGCGGCACGACCAGCGCCAGGTAGGGGCCGCCGGCCCGGGCGGCCAGGCCGGTCCAGGCGAACCCGGCGGCCAGCAGCAGGGTGCCGGCCACGATCAGGGCGCGTTCCCCGAAGCGGTCGGCGAGGGCGCCCGCGCGCGGGGCGACGAGCGCGGGGGCGACGCCGAGGGGCAGCAGCCACAGGCCGGCGACGAAGGCGCCGTGGCCGTACAACACCTGGAAGCACTGCGCCGTGAAGAACACGGCGCCGGTCAGGCCCGCGTTGGCGAAGAACACCACGAGGTTGCCCCCGGCGAACGGGCGGGAGCGGAACAGCCGCAGCGGCACCATCGGCGCCGCGGCCCGGCCCTCCCGCAGCACGAACCCGGCCGCGGCGAGCAGCCCGGCGGCGAGCGGGGCCAGCGTCGCCGGGGCCGTCCAGCCCTCGGCGTTGCCGCGGACGAGCGCCCACACGACGCCGAGCGCGGCGACCGCCGACAGCAGCAGCGCCGGCAGGTCGAGCGGCGCGCGTGCGCCCCGGCTCTCCGGGGTGCGGGCCAGCAGCGGCGGGATGGCCAGCAGCCCGATCGGCACGTTGATCCAGAAGATCCACTGCCAGGCCAGGCCCTCGGTCGCCGCGCCGCCGGCGACCGGTCCGACCGTCGCGGCCAGGCCGGTGACGGCGCCGTACACGCCGAGCGCCCAGCCGCGGCGCTGGGGCGGGAAGGCGGCGTTGAGCAGGGCCAGGGCGAGTGGCATGACGAGCGCCGCGCCCGCGCCCTGCACGGTGCGGGCGGCGATGAGCCAGCCGACCGACGGGGCGAGGGCGCAGCCGGCCGAGGCGAGGCTGAACAGCGCCAGCCCCGCCGCGAACACGGCCCGGCGGCCGAGCCGGTCGCCGAGCGCGGCGCCGGTGAGGATGAGGCACGCGAAGCTGAGCGTGTAGGCGTTGACGGTCCACTCGAGGTCCGAGAGGGAGGCGCCGAGGTCGCGCTGGATGGTGCTCAGCGCGGTGGCCACCACGAGCATGTCCAGGATCACCATGAACGACGCCACGGAGGCGAGCCCGAGCACCCACCGCTGGGTGCTCGTCGTGGTTGTGGTTGCGGTCATGCCCCGGTTCGACACGGGCGCGACCGGAAACTGGTCGCCGTGGTGTCACCATGGTCGTGATGACACTGCTGTCCCGGGCCCGGGCGGGCGACGACGCCGCGTTCGGCGAGCTCGTCGAGCCGTTCCGGCGCGAGTTGTACGTCCACTGCTACCGCATGCTGGGCTCGGTCCAGGACGCCGAGGACGTCCTGCAGGAGACCCTGACCGCCGCCTGGCGCGGCCTCGGCGGCTTCGGCGAGCGGGCGTCGCTGCGCACCTGGCTGTACAAGATCGCGACCAACCGCTGCCTGAACTGGCTGCGCGACGGCGAGCGCCGCCCGCGCACGGTGCCGGTGTTCCCGCCCGGCGTGGTCCCGCCCGAGCCGAGCCGCACCACCGAGCCGGTCTGGCTCCAGCCGATCCCCGACACGCTGCTGGCCGGCCTGCCCGACGAGAACCCCGGCCCGGAGGCCCGCTACGAGCGGCGCGAGGCGGTGTCGCTGGCCTTCGTCACCGCGGTGCAGACCCTGCCGGCGCGGCAGCGGGCCGTGCTGCTGCTGCGCGACGTGCTCGGCTACCGCGCGGCCGAGGCGGCGCAGCTGCTCGACACCACCGAGGACGCGGCCAACGCGCTGCTCAAGCGGGCCCGCGCGACCCGGTTCGACCTCGCACCGGCCGAGCCGCCGACCCCGCGCCAGCGCCAGGCCGCCGCGACGTTCGCCGCCGCCATCGAGGCCGGCGACGTCGACGCGATGATCACCCTGCTCACCGACGACGCGTGGCTGACGATGCCGCCGGCGCCGCTGGAGTACCAGGGCCACGCCGCCATCGCCGACTTCATGCGCCGCATCGGGCTGCGCGAGGGCCGCCGCCGCTACCGGCTGGTCCCGACGTCGGCCAACCTGCAGCCGGCCTACGGCTGCTACGTCAGCGACGACGGCGACCCGGTCGGCCACGCGCACGGCATGCTCGTGCTGACGATGGCCGGCGACCGGGTGAGCGCGTTCACCCGGTTCATCGACAACGCGGTGCTGCCGTACTTCGGCCTGCCCCGCCGCCTGTAGCCGCGATCCCGGTGCGCCCGGGCGCGCGGTGGGAGCCCGGGCCGAGCGGGAGTGAGGCCGGAAGGCACCAGCACCCGGCATGTCGGAGCGGGCGGCGGCCGGACGCCTGGCCGCCGCCCGCCCCATTTCGGGGTGGTGTCGTTCCCGGACCCGTCGGCGTCAGGCCCGGGCACTGCGCCCCATCCGCGCCCGGCCTTCGGCGGCGACCGGGCGCGGACGCCTGCGAGCCGTCAGCCGTTGTAGACCTGGAACTCCGAGACCTGCCCTGCCGGCCAGCCGGTGTTGGCGGTGAAGGTCAGCCGGAGGTACCGCGTGGTCACCGTCGACGGGAAGGTGATCGTGGCGGTGTTGCCGGTGGCCGGGTTGAACGTGTAGCCGGCCGAGCCCACGATCGTGGAGAACGAGCCGCCGTCCGTGCTGCCGCTCACCGACAGCGTCTGCGTGCGGGTGGCCCAGGACGACTGCGGCGGCAGGGTCAGCACGATCCGCTTGGTGGCCATCGCCGAGCCGAGGTCGACCTGCAGCCACTGCGGCCAGGCGTTGTTGGCGCTCTCCCAGTACGTGCCGGTGTTCCCGTCGACCGCGTTGCCGCTGCCGTACACCTGGGTGTGGCTGCTCTCCGCGGTCGGGCGCCCGGCGGCGAGGTTGGTCGTGTTGTTGGGCGGCGCCGCCGTGGTGGCGGTGACGGCGTTGGAGGCACCGGAGGCGTTGCCGGCCGCGTCGAAGGCGGCGACCGTGAACGTGTAGGCGGTCGAGGCCGTCAGGCCGGTGGCGGTGAAGGCCAGCGTCGTGGTGGTACCGATCACGGTGCTCGTGGCTCCTGAGACACGGGACACGCGGTAGCCCGCGACGCCGACGTTGTCGGTGGAGGCGTTCCAGGCGAGCGCGACCGTGGTGTCCGTGGTGCCGGTGACGCGCAGGTTGCCGGGGACCGAGGGGGGCGTCTGGTCGGGCCCGGTCGGGAACGGGACCGTGAACCGGGTCTCGGTGAGGGCGATCTGGCCCTTGAGCATCCGGCCGCCGTCGTTGGTGAGGCGCAGGTAGTAGTCCGACGAGCAGGGGGTGCCGTCCTCGTCGAGGGCCCGCATGCCCGAGTTGGTGGGCTGCCAGGCGGCGCTCTCGGCGGTCTTGGCGATCTGGTTGCCCTCGTTGAACTCGTCGAACATCGAGATGTAGGCGCTCTGCACGCCGGCCCGGGTGTGGTTGTAGAACTGGCGCCACATGAGCTCGCCGTGGCGGCGGTGGCCGGCGGCGAGGTCGCCCGGGATGACGCAGGGCTGGTAGTCGATGCCGCGGGCGTTGAGGTCGGCGAGGTCGGGCACGACGCGGTTGGTGTAGAACCAGTCGGCACCGGTGTTGTCGCTGATCCGGCCGACCATCCAGGGCGAGACCATGTTGAAGGCGTGGTACACGTCGATGAAGCCGGCCCGCGAGTCGTCGGTGCCTAGGCGCCAGTGGGTGGGCACGCCGCCGATGACATAGCAGCCCTGGGCCTTGAACCAGTTGATGACGTCGAGGCAGGCGGCCGGGGCGAACGGGCGGCCGTCGTCGTTGAAGCCGAAGCCCCAGATGCACACGACGGGCTTGCCGTTCTGGCGGGCGTAGGCGGGCGAGGCGGTGTGGGCGGACATCTTATTCGTCCAGTCCGTCTTGATCTCGCCCTGCATGTTCAGCCACCACGTGACGTCGTACATGATGTAGAACTTCCGGCCGTACGTCTCGGCCGACTGGCGCACCTTCTGGGCCATCGCGTCGCGGGTCGCGCCCTCGCCGCCGTTGGGGTTGAAGCGCTGCAGGGCCGCGGTGTCGCAGCCGTTCTGCTGCATCCAGCGGAAGTGGGTGTCGACCGTCTGCTGGTCGTAGGAGGAGAACAGGTTGGCCGGCTGGCCGTTGCCGAGGTTGGCGAAGTTGGTGCGGTACCCCTTCGTGAAGTCCCGCATGTCCGGCCAGCAGGTGATCGAGCAGGCGCCCGGGGCCGGGGCCTGCGACCAGTTCGGGCTGTAGTGCCACCAGCCGTTGATCGGGGCGCCGTCGCCGATGGCGGCGAACCAGCCCTGGTAGCCGACGGTGACCTTGCCGACCACGTCGCCGGGCGGGCTGGCGGCGAACGCGGTGCTCTCGGCGGCCAGCGGCAGGCCGGCCGCGGCGGCGCCCGCGAGCGACGTGGCGATGACGGAGCGGCGGGAAACTCCCATGTGGACTCCTCGGGTGTCGCCCCGGGGCGACGTCTGCACGCGCGCCCGGGCGAGGACGTCCGGGTGGGGGTGGCGCGGTGCGGAGTCGGGTCTCGGGGCATGGCGGGGGCTGCGGGCTGGCGGAGCCCGCGACACCGGCACTGAGCAGCCCACGCGTCGGGACGCGCGGTTGGCGGTGCTGACCGAATGTCGGCTTCTGGCGTGGAATCCTGCCAGCCTCCGCGCTCCCAGCGCAATACTTCGATGTGATCGTCGCAACTTTCCGACGATCTTCCGTCGTATTGGACGTTTGTCCATGCTCGGCGCCGTGGAGCCGCCGTCCCGGTCAGACGCCCGAGAACCGCTCGGGGCGCACGAGCACCGCGACGCGCTGCTGCTCCGCCATGACCCGGTCGTACTCCGCCAGGTCCGGGTGCTCGCCGCCGGCCGCGGCGTAGATCTCGCGCAGGAGCAGGCGCAGCGCCTCCGGCTCGGCGTCGCCCGGCCCGATCAGCTCGGCCGCCCCGGACACCGCGACCCACTCCCAGCCGGCCCGGAAGACCAGCGTGGCCCGCGGCCGGCGGCGGAGGTTGGCCAGCCGCGCGGCGCCGGCCATGGAGACCAGCCCCAGCACCGGCGTGCCGTCGGCCGGATGGGGCACGATGCCGGCGTTGACCACGGACGTGGACGGCTCGCCGTCGGCCCGCACGGTGACGACGACCGCGAGCCAGCGCTCCCGGGCGGCCAGCTCGGCGATCCGGCGCAGCCCGTCCTCGGTGGAAACCATGGTCCGAGCTTATGGGCGGAATCGCCCGCGCGGCCGGCGTGCGGCGGGATGGGCCCCTGTATCACCCCCTGACGGCAGAGACTTCCGAAAACTCATGCGTGGCGACGCCGGTGGGCATCCCGCGATAATGGCCGGCGTGGAGGAGGTCGAGATCGTCGTCGCCCACAGCGCGCGACCCTGCGCGTCGGCGTCCGTCGCGAGGCGGCGGACATGTCCCGCACCGGCCACGCGTCAGGCGGCCTTCAGGTAGCGGCCGTTGTGGTACAGCAAGGGGGCGCCCTCCGAGTGCTCCCCGTGCACCGGCTCCCCGAGGACGATCGCGTGGTCGCCGGCGTGCACCCGCTCGGCCACCCGGCACACCAGGACGGCCAGGGCGCCCCCGAGCACCGGGACGCCGTAGGGACCCGGCTGCCATCGCAGCGGGGCGGCGAAACGGTCGATGCCGCTCGTGGCGAAGCGGCGGGCCAGCTCCTCCTGCTGCTCGGTCAGCACGTGGACGCCGACGTGGGTGGCGGACTCCAGGGCCGGCCAGCTCGACGAGCGGCGGTCCAGGCAGAACGACACCAGCGGCGGGTCCAGCGACACCGAGGTGAACGACGTGGCCGTAAAGCCCGCGGGGCGGGCGCCCGGGGCGGTGATCACGACGACGCCGGCCGCGTGGCGGCGCAGGAGGGCGCGGAACAGGTCGGGCTCGATCGGGGTACGGGTGGGCATGGGCGTCGACCCCCTTGGATCACGAAACGGTCAGGATGGGGCGCAGGGCGTCCGGATCGCTGCGCAGGCGCTCCAGCCACTGCACGACGTGCGCGGCGACGGTGCGGTGGGTGATGTCGTTGAGGGCGTCGTGGCGGCCGTCGCGCACGGTGGCGAGCTCGGCCCTCGGCAGGCGCGCGGCCAATGCACGGGCGCCGGACGGCGGGGCGATCGGGTCGGCCTCGCCGTGGACGAGCAGGACCGGCACCGCGACCGCGGCCGGGTCGACCGACGCGGCCAGATCCGGCGGCACCGCCGCCGCGAGGGTGCCGCGCTGGAAGCCGCCGTCGGCCTCCAGGCGGGCGCGGTGGGTCGGGCAGGCGCTGCGGGCCTCCAGCTCGGCGTCCCAGCTCAGCAGGCTCGGGGCCCGCGGCGGGTCCCACGGGACGCCGGCCGCGATCACGCCGGCGGCGCCCAGCGGGGTGGCCAGGGCCAGGGCGTGCAGGGCGCCGGTGTCGGAGCCGGCCAGCACGAGCGGGGCCGTCGCCGTGGCGGCCACGGCCGCGGCCGTCTCCGGGGTGGCCGAGCGGACCGCGTAGCCGTCCGCGGCGAGGCGGCGGCCGAAGCGGTCGTACACCCCGGCGTGCTCGCCCCGCCCCGGCAGCAGCACGACGGTGCCACGCACGGCGATGGCGGCCGGCGGGTCCCACCGGGCGCCGGCCACCACCGGCGCGCCGACGGTCGCGGTCACCGGGCACCCGCCGCGACCGGCTCCGCGCCGGCGGTCGCGGCCGCGTCCGCCGAGGGCGCCGAGGACCGAGCGCGGTGGGCGAGCTCCTGGCGTACCAACGGCAGCAGGTGACGGCCGTAGTCGATGGCGTCGTCGAGGGGGTCGTAGCCGCGGATCAGCAGGGTGGTCACGCCGATGTCGACGTAGTCGAGGAGGGCCTTGGCGACGGTCTCCGGGGTGCCGACGAGGGCCGTGGAGTTGCCGCCGGCGCCGGTCGCCTTCGCGGTGGCCGTCCACAGTGCACGGTCGTGCAGGTCGCCCTTGGCCGCGGCGGCGAGCAGGCGCTGGGAGCCGACGTTCTGCGGTGCGCCGCCGGTGCCCCAGGCGCTGCGCGGCCAGGCGCTGCGGCCGCTGGTGATGGTGTCGAGGATGGCGTGCGCCCGCTCCCAGGCGAGTTCCTCGGTCGGGCCGAGGATCGGGCGGAAGGAGACGCTGATGCCCGGTGCGCCGGTGCGCCCGGCGGCGGCCGCGGCGGCGCGCACGGAGGCGATCTGCTCGGCGGTCTCGGCGAGCGGCTCGCCCCACAGGGCGAACGTGTCGGCGTGCTTGCCGCCGACCCGGTAGGCGGCCTCGGAGGAGCCGCCGAAGTACAGCGGGATGCGGTGCGCGGGCTGGATGTGCGCGGCGAAGTCGCCGAACTTGTAGTACCGGCCGTCGTAGTCGAAGGGCTCGGGCGAGGACCACGCCCGGCGCAGGATCTCGAGGTACTCGTCGGTGCGGGCGTAGCGCTCGTCCTTGCCCAGGTAGTCGCCGTCGCGCTGCTGCTCGTGGTCGTTGCCGCCGGTGATGGTGTGCACGGCGACCCGGCCGCCGCTGAACTGGTCGAGGGTGGCGAAGGTGCGGGCGGCCAGGGTCGGGGCGACGAAGCCGGGGCGGTGCGCGATGAGCAGGCCGAGCCGTTCCGTGTGGGCGGCGACGTGCGCGGCGACCTGGCCGCCCTCGGGCCAGCCGGAGCCGTAGCCGATGAGGATCCGGTCGAAGCCGGCGTCCTCGTGGGCGCGGGCGAAGCGCCGGGTGTACGCCGGGTCGACCACCGGCCCCGCCGGCGCGTGGATCTCCGAGGCGTGCTGGGTGCCGATCATGCCGATGAACTCGACGGTCATGGAGTCGATTCCTTTCCGGAACGAGAGAGCGCGGCCTTGCCGGTCGCGGTCAGGATGGTGTCGTCCTGCGGCGTGTGGATGCGGGCGCAGAGCACGTCGCGCAGGTGCCGTTCGAGGGGGTTGCGCCGGTTCAGCGCGTTGTTGCCGATGAGCGCCACGGCCTCCTGGACGCTCTCGATGGCGGCCCGGGCGCCGAGCAGCTTGCCGATCGGGGCGCGGCGGGCCGACTCCGGGTCGCCGGCGTCGACCCCGGCGGCCAGGGCCTTGAGGAGCACCTCGGCCGCGGACAGCCGCGCCTCGATCTCGCCGACCGCGGCCTGGAAGCGGGGCAGCGTGGCGAGCGGCCGGCCGAGCGAGGTGGGCACCCGCTCGAGCAGGAACCGCACGAGGAAGTCGCGGGCGGCGTGGGCGACGCCGAGGTACAGCGCGGTGAGCCCGAGGCAGTTCCAGGCGAACAGGTCGGCGCCGCGGGCGTCGGAAACGGGCGCGGACAGCTCGAGGGTGGCGTCGATCGGGACGTGGACGTCGGTCAGGACCACGTCGTCGCTGCGGCTGGCCCGCAGGCCGAGGTGGTCCCAGGTGCGCTCGATGCGCACGCCGGGGCTGCCGCCGCGGACCAGGAAGAAGCCGGTGCGCGGCTCGTCCTCGTCGGTGCGGGCCCACACGAGCATCCAGGCGAGCGCCTCCGCGCCGGTGGAGAAGATCTTGTGGCCGCTCAGCGACCAGCCGCCCACGACCCGCCGGGCCACGGTGGCGGGCAGGCCGCCGCGGGCGGGGGTGCCGAGCTCGGGCTCGACCCGCAACGCGTTGACGAGCGTGGGGGCGGCCGCCGACTCGGCCAGCAGCTGCCGGTAGCGGGGCGCGGGCCAGGTCGGGGCGAGCGCCTGCCCGGCGTGGGTGAACAGGGTCATCGCCGCGACGAGCGCGACGGCCGGGTCCCCGGCGCCCAGCGCGGTGAGGATCTCGACGGTACGGCCGAGCCCCGCCCCCGCCCCGCCGTAGCGCGCGGCGACGGTGGCGGTGAGCAGGCCGTGCTGGTGCAGCAGCGCGATGCCCTCGTGCGGGAAGGAGGCGTCCCGGTCGTGCTCGGCGGCGCGGCCGGCCAGCTCGGCGGTGATGGCGGAGAGGTCTGCGGTGGTCATGACTCCACCTGTACCAAAGCCGGCCACTCGGCCGCACGGTGGCACGCGACGGCCCGGTCGCCGTCCACGGTGGACAGTTCGGGGGCGGCGTCGCAGGCGCCCGTGGCGAACGGGCAGCGACCCGCGTACGAGCAGCCGCCGGGCACCGCGGAGCGGTCGCCGCGCCCGCGCAGGCTGGCGGCCGGGATCGGTCGCGAGCGGCGGACGCTGGGCGAGGAGGCGGCCAGCAGCGCGGTGTACGGGTGGCGGGGCGCGGTGAGCACGTCGCCGATCGGGCCGTGCTCGACGAGCCGGCCGCCGTAGAGCACGGCGACCCGGTCGGCGATGCCCGCGAGGGAGCTCAGGTCGTGGGAGATGACCACGACGGTGACGCCGGTGTCGCGCAGGCCGGCGAGCAGGCGCAGCACGTGGTTGCGGTTGGACGCGTCCAGCGCCGAGACGGGCTCGTCGCACAGCAGCAGCCGCGGGCCGACGGCGAGGGCGCGGGCCAGCAGCACGCGCTGGCGCTGGCCGCCGGAGATCTCGCCGGGCCGCCGGCCCGCCAGGTCGGGGTCGAGGCCGACCCGGGCGAGGGCGCCCTCGACCCGGGCGGCGATCTCGGGCGCGGCGAGCGCGCCGGCCACGGCGAGGCCCTCCCCCACCGCCGTGGCGACGGTGTGCTGCGGGTCGAGGGCGCGCAGCGGGTCCTGGAAGACGTACTGCAGCGCGCCCGTGCGCCGCCAGGCCCGAAGCGCCCGGCCGCGCAGCGCGGTGAGCTCGGTGCCGGCGAAGTCGATCCGCCCGGAGCGCACGGGTGCGAGCCCGGCCACGGCGCGGGCCAGGGTGGTCTTGCCCGAGCCGGTCTCGCCGATGACGCCGAGGATCTCCCCGGCCCGCACGGCCAGGCTGACCCGGTCGAGGACGCGGTGGCCGTCGTACTGCACGGTGAGGTCGCGGATGTCGAGCAACGCGGCCATCACACACCCGCCAGGGCGAGCTCGCCGGCCCGGTGGCAGCGCACGGCACGATCGTCCACTGTGGACAGCGGAACCGGCGCGGCGCAGCGCTCGGCGGCGTGCTCGCACCGCTCGGCGAAGGCGCAGCCCGGCCCCGGAGCCCCGACCGACGGCGGCCGCCCGGGAATCACCTCGAGCTCGCGGCGGCGCCAGTCGCCGAGCGAGGCGACCCGCAGCAGCGCGGCGGTGTAGGGGTGGCGCGGGTTCGCGATGACGTCGGCCGTCGGGCCCTGCTCGACGATCTCGCCCGCGTAGAAGACGGCCACCCGGTCGCACACCTCGGCGACGACCGCGAGGTCGTGGCTGACCAGCAGCAGGGCCAGGCCCCGGCGGGCGCGCAGGTCGCCCAGCAGCTCCAGCACCTCGGCCTGCACGGCCGGGTCGAGCGCGGTAGTGGCCTCGTCGGCGACGAGCAGCTCCGGCTCCCCGGCCACCGCGATGGCGATGAGGGCGCGCTGCAGCATGCCGCCGGACAGCTCGTGGGGGTACTGGTCGTGCACCGCCTCCGGGCGCCTGATGCCCATCGCGGCGAGCAGCTCCACGGCCGCGGCCCGGGTCGCCCTGCGCGGCAGGCCCCGCTTGAGGCGCAGCTGCTCGGCGAGCTGGCGGCCGACGGTGATGGACGGGTTGAGGTACGACGCCGGGTCCTGGAAGACCGCGGCGATGCGCCCGCCGCGCACCCGGTCCCAGCCCTTGCGGTCCAGGGCGGTCAGCTCGACGTCGCCCAGCGTGACCCGGCCGCCGGCCACGGCGACGCCGGGCGGGAGCACGCCGAGCACGGCCCGGCAGGTGAGCGTCTTGCCGGAGCCGGACTCGCCGACCAGGCCGAGCGCCTCGCCGGGGGCGAGGGTGAGGGAGACCTCGCGGACCGCCTCGAGGTCGCCGCCGACGGTGACCCGCAGGTCGTCAACGCGCAGCACGGAGGGTCCCCCTGTCGTCGGCGAGGGTGTTGAGGGCGGCGACGGTGAGCGCGATGAGCGCGGCCGGGATGACCGGCGCCCACGGCTGCTGGGCCAGGAAGCCCAGGTCGCTGGCGAGGACGCCGCCCCAGGTGGGCGCGGGCGGCTGGACGCCGATGCCGAGGAACGTCAGCGACGACACGGCCAGCAGCGCGCCGCCGGCGGCCTGGGCGGCGGTGACGGCGACGGTCGGCAGGACCTTGCCCCACACGTGGGTGCGCAGGATCCGCGCCCGGGAGGCGCCGAAGAGCTCGGCCGCCTCCACGTACTGCGCCCGCGTGAGCGCCAGCCCGGCGGCCCGGGTGACCCGGAAGAACAGCGGCGCGAAGAGCACCCCGATGGCCAGCATCGCCTGGGTGAGCCCGTTGCCGAGGATGCCGGTGACGGCGACCGCGAAGACGATGAACGGCAGGGTCATGAGCGCGTCCACGGCCCGCAGCAGCACCCACTCGACGCCCCGGCCGAGCCACAGCGAGGCCAGGCCGGGCGCGACGCCGAGCAGTAGCCCGACGCCGACGCTCTCGATCGCGGCCACGACGGTGGTGCCGGTGCCGGCGACGAGCCGGCTCAGCACGTCCCGGCCGAGGTAGTCGGTGCCGAACGGGTGGGCCCAGGTCGGCGCGTGCAGGGCCAGGTCGGGGTCCTGCAGCAGCGGGTCGTGCGGGGCGAGGAGCCCGCCGGCGACGGCGAGCACGGCGACGAGCAGCAGCCCGGCCAGGGCGAGGCGCCGCATCAGCGCCGCCCCTGCGGGGTGACCCGGGCCAGGGCCAGGTTGACCAGGGTGTTGCAGACCAGCACGACGGTGACGGCGACGAGCAGGGTGCCCTGGATGAGCGGCACGTCGTGCTGCGCCGAGGCCTGCAGGGCCAGCTGGGCCAGGCCCGGCAGGTTGAAGATCTTCTCGGTGACCACGGCCCCGCCGAGCACGGTCGGCACGCCGACGCCGAGCACCGTGAGGGCCGGCCCGACGGCGTTGCGCAGCGCGTGGCCGAAGAGCACCCGGCGGGCGCCGAGGCCGCGCACGACGGCGCCGGTGATGTAGTTCTCGCCGAGCTGGGCGACGAGCGAGGTGCGCAGCTGCCGGGCGATGGAGGCGGCGATGTCGAGGCTCAGCGCGAGCGCGGGCAGGATGGCGAAGCGCAGCCAGGGCAGCAGCCCGTGCTGCGGCCCGACGTAGCCGCCGGCCGGCAGGACCTTCAGCAGCACCGAGAAGACGACCACGAGGCCGATGCCGATCGCGAACGGCGGCAGCGTGCCCAGCGCCGAGGCGACCACGGTGACGGCCCGGTCCAGCCGGGAGCCCCTGCGCAGCGCGGCGGCGATGCCGGCGGCCCCGCCGAGCAGCACGGCGAGCAGGATGGCCAGGCCGGCGAGGGCCAGGTCGACCGGCAGCGCGGCGAAGATGCTGTCGGCGACCGGGATCGTGGTGAAGTACGAGCGGCCGAGGTCGCCGGTGAGGGCGCCGCCGAGCCAGTCGGCGTACTGCACCAGGAACGGCCGGTCGAGGCCGAACTCGTGGTTCATGCGGGCGATGTCGGCCGGCGTGGCCGTCTCGCCGAGGACCGCCGCGGCCGGGTTGCTCGGCGACAGCGCGCCGAGCGAGAACGTCAGCAGGGACGAGAACAGGAACACGACGACGGGCGTGGCCACCGCGCCGATCCAGCCGAGGCGGCGCCGCCGCGGCCGTCCGGGTGGCGCCGGCCGGGCCCTTGCCGGGGCCTGCGGGCGTTCCAGCAGCGTGGTCATGACACGGTCACCCCTTCGAAGCGCTGCACGACGGTGAACTCCGGGATGGCGGACACGTTCGGGCGGCGGGCCAGGATGCGCGGCACGGTGTAGAGGAAGACGTTGGGCATGCTGCGCACCGCGACCGCCGTCGCCGCCTGCAGGACCGTGGGGTAGCTCGGGTCGTCCAGCGGCGTCCGGCTGACCTTCGCGAGGGCCTCGGCGAGCTCCGGGGGCTGCACCCGGCCCGGGTTCATCAGGCCCTCCTTGCCGAAGAGCACCTGGAAGGCCTGCACGGCGGAGTCGCGGCCGGCGAACTGGTCGACGAAGAGGGCCTTGGAGTGCTGGACGTACACCAGCTGGGTCGCCTGCGCGGCCGGGATGACCTCGATGGTGGGCCTGAAGCCGGCCGCCTGCAGCTGGGACTGCAGCTGCTCGGGGACCCCGGCGGCGGCCGACGTGGTGATGACGACGTCGACGGGCGCGCCCCGGTAGCTGGACTCGGCCAGCAGCGCCTTGGCCTTGTCGGGGTTGTAGGCGTAGATGCCGTCCAGGACCGGGTCGTAGCCGGCGTAGCCCTTCGGGAAGGGCTGGTAGGCGACCTCGCCGTGGCCGAAGGCGGCGGTCTTGAGCAGCGCGGCGCGGTCCACCGCGTAGCGCAGCGCCTCGGCCACCTTGGGGTCGTCGAACGGCTTCTTGGTGATGTTCACGTCGAGCACGGCGACGACGAGCGAGGGGATGACCTGGACCTGCAGGCCGGCCGCCTTGGCCGCCTCGACCTGGCTGCCGGGGATCTGGGCGACGTCGTACTGCCCGGACTGCAGCGCGGCGACGACGGTGGCCGCCTCGGGCAGCGGGTAGGCCTCGAAGTTCTGCAGCTTGATGCTCGCCGCGTCCCAGTACGACGGGTTCTTGACCAGCACGGCCTTGGCGTTCTGGGTGTACGACGTGAGCGTGAACGGCCCGGCGCCGGCGGGCTTGAGGGCGAGCGCGCCGGGGTCCGCGTGGGCCGCCGGGTTCACGATCATGCCGGTCTTGCCGGCCAGCAGGTTGGGGATCTGGAAGTCCGCGGCGGCGAGCCGGATGACGACGGTACCGCCGTCCGGCGCCGCGATGTCCTTGACGTTGGCCAGCTGCGCGGCGACGAGCGACTTGGGCAGGTCGCGGCCGCGCTCCAGGCTCTTCTTGACCGCCGCGGCGTCCAGCGGCGAGCCGTCGCTGAACGTCAGGCCGGGCCGCAGGGTGAAGGTGACCTCGGTGCCGTCGGCGTTGTACTTCCACCCATTCGCCAGCGCCGGCACCGCGTTGCCCTGCTGGTCGAGCTTGGTCAGCCCGGCGTAGACCAGCGACAGCACGTGCACGTCCCAGCCGGCCGAGGAGGTGACCGGGTCCCAGCTGGTGGTGAGCGCCCAGCCCCACTTGAGGGTGCCGCCCGTCCCGCCCGCGGCCCCCGGGCCGGCCGTCCCGTCGCCGCACGCGGCCAGCAGGGTGGCGGCGCCGAGGGCGAGGAACGACCGGCGGCTCAGTGCTCCAATATTATTCATGCTTGTCGATGCCTTTCGATAGCCTGAGGGCGTGCGGGATCCGCGCCCGCGCGAGGGCGCCAAGGGAAGCCGGAAAGGACCTATCGACAGAGAGCGCTGGCCGTGCGCCGGAAGTCGACGTAGCGACGCGCCACGCCGGGGTGGGTCGAGGTCATGGGCCAATCATGCGGAGGCGGCCGAACTCTCGTCAATAGCCATCGGGATGTGTCCTATTTATCGAGACGAACCCGATGGGTTAGATAGGAATTAAGCCCTCGATGTGGCAGGATGGGTGGCGGCCTCGTCGCGGTCCAGGAAGACGGATCCGCCGGGAGTGGGCACCTCGGCCGCGCCGGGCGGCGGGGCGTCGACGCCCGCCAGGAGGCTCAGTTCGGGCCCGGTGAGGCTGCGGAAGGCCGCCAGGTCGCCGAACGGCCCACTCCCCCGCACGCAGCCCGGTGCGACCCGATCGGCGGCGTCGAGGTACACCTGCAGCGGGCGCCACCCGGGCACGACCGCCCGGCCGGAGGGCCCCTCGAAGACGAGCGTCGGGAAGGCGTAGCGCAGCCCGCCCTCCGCCTCCTTGGCCGCGCCCGGGTGCGGCCCGTCCGCGCACAGCCCGACCACCTCGGCCGCGGGCCGCCGGCACTCGCGGAAGTCGGCCCGGGCGGCCCGCCGGGTGCGCGGCGCGCCGGCGTCGGCCGCCAGCC